>NZ_JAOWGW010000066.1:0-138198 GCF_030332945.1 Citrobacter sp. Cpo037 | reverse complement strand
GATGGCTCATGATGTCCCTCTGGGATGCGCTCCGGATGAATATGATGATCTCATATCAGGAACTTGTTCGCACCTTCCCTTGAGGATATGGTGACAGCCGCAAATCTAAAAAACCGGCGATCCGATGTTACGGGGATTTTACTCTTTAATGGCCGCCACTTTTTCCAACTGCTTGAAGGACCTGAGGAGCAGGTAAAAGAGATTTATCGTTGTATATGTAACGACCCACGGCACCACAATATCGTTGAGCTGATGTGTGATTACGCACCTGCGAGAAGATTCGGAAAGGTGGGGATGGAGTTATTTGATTTACAAAAACATGAACGCAATGACGTCCTGCAAGCGGTACTTAACAAGGGAACATCAAAATTTCAGCTCACCTATGATGACCGGGCATTACAGTTTTTCCGCACATTTGTCCTTGCGACGGAAAAATCGAGTTATTTTGAAATACCTGCTCCTGATTACTGGAGTTTTATTGCCGACAACTCTTGTACTCTCCTGGATGAAAGCACACTCCCGTCCAATATCGATTTCAGCTTTGCTTTTCAACCCATTATCGATCCTATGTCGCAGCGCGTCATTGCTCTGGAAGCACTTATTCGTGGTAGAGACGGTGAAACGCCCGCAACTTATTTTGGCAACTTAAATCCTGAAGAACTGTATACCGCGGATCTGCAAAGCAAAAAGACTGCTTTTGCAATGGCAAGCGCGCTGGGACTTAACGACAAAATGCTGTCAGTCAATCTGCTCCCCATGACCCTGGTAAACAAACCCGATGCAGTCAGCTTTCTGATAAACGAAATCGCGGCGCACGGACTGGTGCCTGAACAAATCATTGTAGAGTTTACCGAAAGCGAAGTTATATCGCGCTTTGATACGTTCGCGCAGGCCGTAAAGTCACTCAAGGCTGCGGGGATCTGTGTGGCGATAGATCATTTTGGGGCAGGTTTTGCCGGGCTTCAGCTTCTGTCTCGTTTTCAACCCGACCGAATTAAGATAAGCCGCGAGCTGATCACGGATGTGCATAAAAGTGGACCAAGACAGGCCATCATTCAGGCAATTATCAAATGCTGCACTTCACTGGAAATCATGATTTCCGCTGTCGGCGTTGAAAAACCTGAAGAGTGGATGTGGCTTGAGTCCGCAGGTATTGAAATCTTCCAGGGTAACCTTTTTGCACAAGCCTGCCTGAATGGTATTCCGTCTGTTGCATGGCCAGAGAAAAATGATTTCTCAGCGTCAAAATAACTAACGCATTGTTATAAATAAAAAATTACCACAACCGCCCTCATGCTGAACATAAAAATTCAGCATTTGCTCCCTGCGTGATAGTAAAGTAAATCTTATTTTTGCTAGAATCCTCTGTATGTTTTGTACAATTTGATGCATGTTGTACAAAATAACAGGAACCGCATATCGGTGACGGAGAATCAGGAGTGTCCGGGGGAACTATGGCTTATTACAGCATTGGGGATGTCGCAGAACGTTGCGGGATAAATCCTGTCACCCTTCGGGCATGGCAACGACGTTACGGTTTACTCAAACCTCAACGCA
The DNA here is from genome assembly GCF_030332945.1 of Citrobacter sp. Cpo037. Lineage (NCBI taxonomy): Bacteria > Pseudomonadati > Pseudomonadota > Gammaproteobacteria > Enterobacterales > Enterobacteriaceae > Citrobacter > Citrobacter sp. Cpo037. The sequence continues at coordinate 136,641 of NZ_JAOWGW010000066.1, read as the reverse complement.
GTGAAGGTGGCCACCGACTCTTTGATGAAGAAGATATTCAGCGTATTGAAGAAATAAAACGTTGGATTAGCAATGGCATACCTGTTGGGAAAGTTAAGGCATTGCTGGAAACCAGTACCCGTCAAGCTGACGACGACTGGAATCAATTACAAGAAGAGATGATGAGCATTCTTCGCATGGCGCATCCACCGAAGCTGCGAGCCAAAATTACCGCACTCGGTCGCGTTCACCCCGTAGATGCGCTGATCGATCACGTTTATCTTCCCGTACGTCAACGGCTGATACTTGACCATAATACATCCCGCATAATGAACAGCATGCTTGATGGCGCATTGATTGAATATGTTGCCACACTGCTGTCTGAAACGCGGCGCAAGTCAGGAAAGGATGCCCTCCTGATGGCTTGGGATGTTGAAGACAGAACCCGTCTGTGGCTCGAAGCCTGGCGCTTATCGCAATCTGGTTGGCACATTGCCGTTCTGGCTGAACCCATTGAATCGCCAAGACCTGAACTTTTCCCTGGGCAAACCCTTTTTGTCTGGACCGGTATTACGCCAACCCGCAGACAAAATGAACTGCTCCAGCACTGGAATGAACAAGGTTATAAGGTTATTTTCCACAGCCCGTAACCTACACGTAATACATGTAAGATAAATCATACAACTCTCATTTTTTGGCTGGTTATTTTGAGTACCCCCCAAGGAATATGTTGCCCTCTATCCTCCTGACTTAACCCCGGCCATAGCATAAAAATAAAACAATATACTAACCCATTGGTATTGTTTTTTTTGCAGACGACATCACCTTTTTCCTAAGTAAAATTCATTAGATCAACTGGCGTACGTCTAATACTTATTCTAGGGTTAAATTATGTCTTCTTGTGCCACATTATTGTTTTTCTAAAGTAATAAATGTGGTTATTTGAAAAAGGTAAAGGATATGGCTCTAGTCTTAGACAAACGCTTAATTCTTTGTTGCTGCGCCTTTTCCATTATTTCTGTGGCAAATGCAGCAACCGTTAACGGAACATTTCAGGTGCTGATGACGATTCAAAAGGCCTGTACCGTAACTGCCGGTTCGGCTTCAAATATTACACTTGGTCCGGTGAATACCACGGCGACAAATACCAGTGCAAGCAACACTATTTCAATTAATTGCTCAAAAACCACGCCCTATTTTATCGGTCTGGCACCGTCGGCTGCCAATGGAGGGACGACAACAGGATCTGGCGCCATGTCCTCCGTAGCTAACGCTGCCACCAATACCGACAAAGTGCCCTATCAGCTAAATCGTACGTCAGCAACAGGTCCGGTGTGGGGGAATACCGCCACCGACACCGCACCAGGAAATGGGGTAGCGGCGACGGGTACAGGTCTGGCGCAAACGTATACTGTTTATGCCACCGCACCGAGCGCCAACTTCACTCCTGACGACTATGCCGATACGGTAACGGTTAACGTTAACTACTAACTTCTGGAAGCCATATGAGAGTAAAACTGCCTGTAAAGCAGTGTGCCTGCGCATGCCTGCTAGGGATGGTTGCGAGCGTCAATCTAGCCACCGCCAGCGGACTGCAAATAGCCCCGGTCACGTTAACGTTGCAAGCGACGCAAAATGCCGATGGTATCTGGCTGAGTAACGCGGGTGAAAATGTGCTCAATGCCCAGGTTCGGGTTTTTCGCTGGAGTCAAAGCGCTTATGACGACAAACTTTCCCCCTCTCAGGGGCTGGTGATTAGCCCGCCGATGTTGGCATTAGCCCCAGGAGAACGTCAGTTGATTCGAGTTATTCGCACAAGCCCTCCCTCGGCACATGCCGAAGACGCTTATCGTTTATCGATAGATGAGTTACCGCCTGCAAAAGTCGAAAAAAACAAGCTTCAGTTTGTGCTGCATTATTCTGTTCCTGTTTTCATTCAACCAACATCAGCGGCACAAACGCAGGCAAAACTACAATGGAAATTACAACAACTGGATGGCAAAAAATTTATTGAAGTCAGTAATCAGGGAAATGGGCATGCACAGTTATCTGCTGCAACATTTATAAGCCCTGATGGTACTAAAAAAGTCATTACACCCGGACTATTAGGCTACGTTTTACCCGGCTCAACAATGCGCTGGATAGTCTCCCCGTCAGCCAGGAATAATCATTATGGCGGGAAAGTTGAAGTCACAATCAATGGCCAAAAAACAGTACAAGATCTGTAACAGATCCTGGCTTCTGGTGAAATATTGCTTTCTCAATGGAGTATTAATATCGGGAATGGTTTGCGCACAAACGCTGAATAATAACCAGAATGAAAGTGGTGTTATTAATAGCGCCTCGCAGATTACGGGTGTCGATTTGTATCTCGACGTCACCTTAAATGGAAATCCCGTTGGGCTGGTACATTTTGGCTACGATAATGGAAAGCTTTATGCAGGAGCAGATACTCTGCGTAAAATGGGCTTTCGCTTTGCTCCAGACGCCACTAACGCCGTCGGCCTGAACGATATCCCCCAGCTAACCATTGACTACAACGTTCAGTTGCAAACGCTCTCGCTTACTGCGCCACTCAGTTCACTCGATCTTGCGACCACGCAGCTTAACTCGCCCACCGAAACCGTGCCAACGGCAACAACATCACGCGGGGCGCTGCTCAATTATGATATCTATACGCAACAGGGGGATGAAAGCGCAATCAATACCTTCAGCGAAATTCGCGCCTTCAATGCGGCCGGCGTGCTCAGCACCACCCAGTTGACGCAGTACTCTACCGAGGAATATGCCGATAACAGCGTTGAGCGCCTTGATACCAGCTGGCGTACGTCATTTCCTGATTCGATGTTGGCGTTAACCGTTGGCGATACCCTGACAAGTTCACTCATCTGGTCCCGACCGACGCGAATCGGCGGCATTCAGATAGGCACCGATTTTGGGTTGCAGCCCTATATGCCAACCACCCCGCTTCCAGCATATCTGGGATCCGCGACGTTACCGTCAAACGTTGAGCTGTACGTCGACGGCGTCAGGTACTACAGCGGAGAAGTCCCCGCAGGTAGCTTTCAGATCAACACAATGCCTAACATCAGCGGCGCGGGGACGGGTCAGGTGATGATGACAGATGCGTTGGGCAGAACGAGCGTACAAAATTTCTCGTTCTACAACGATCAGCAACTCCTGCGGGAAGGATTAACCGCCTGGTCGGCAGAATTAGGCACGGTACGCGAAAATTATGGTTACTCCTCTTTTGATTATGCCAGCGCACCAGTATTGAGCGCTACGTGGCGTCGCGGGTTTAGCAATACGTTCACCGCCGGGACTCATGCGGAAACCAGCGATGGACTGATTAACGCGGGCTTCAGTAACGACTGGATCCCGGGAACCCGCAGCGGCACGTTTTCGACCTCACTTGCCGCAAGTACCGACTCAGGAAAGAACGGTTATTTGTACAGTTTTGGTTACCGTTGGTCCGGTGAACGGTTTAATTTCAGTACCAGTACCACGGCAACTTCCGGCGATTATCGCGATGTCGCCACCCATTACGGCGAGCCGCCCCCCACGCTTAACAGCAACACTGTTATTGGCTATTCGCTGGAAGCAGCCGGTAATGTCAGCCTGAGCTATTTGCAGTTTCGTTATCCACACGAAAATGCGGTGCGCTACGCCAACGCCAGCTGGTTTAAGTCTGTTACAGACAACATCTCACTGAATGCCGGATTCAATCAGAACATTGACGATAACCGCGATCGCAGTCTCTATTTGATGGTGACGATCACGACCGACAACAATCTGAGCGCCAGCAGCACCCTACAACGTACCAACGACGAAACCGGCTACCAGCTCAATGCCAGCCTGACGCCCCCTGCCGACGGCGGCTGGGGCTGGAATCTGGCCGCCAGTCAGCAGGCTTCCCGGCAAAGTGGCCAGGGAGAAGTGGGATATCTGGGACGTTATGGTAAAGCGTACGCGGGATTCAGCCGTTTACCGGATAACCATTACGGTTATGCCGGCGCAACCGGATCGCTGGTGACCATGGGAGGCGGCCTGTTTGCAGCAAGAGAAATCAATAATGGTTTTGCCGTGGTTTCAACTGACGGCGTGCCTGATGTTCCGGTCAAATTGCAAAATAACCTGATTGGTCGCAGCGATGACCAGGGACTACTGTTGGTCACGCCGCTCAACAGTTATCAAAAAAACTTGATCAGTATTGACCCGATGGATCTCCCCACCAATGTGCGGATCGCACGCGTTGAGACGAATGCCACGCCAGCCGATCGTTCCGGTACTTTGGTTAGCTTTGGCATCACTCCCGTCCGCGCTGCGCAGATTATCCTCGTCGATAATCAGGGTAAGCCAATTCCTGAAGGCAGCATGGCTTACGCCATCAACGGAAAAGGACAATCGTCTGTCGTTGGCTTTGATGGAATGACATGGTTCGACACCCTGGAGCAGCACAACACGCTGCGCGTTGAGACGGACACCGGTAGTTGTCGCGTGCAATTTGACTATCCCACGTCAGCAAAGGGGATTACGCAAATAGGCCCACTGGTTTGTCGCCCACACTAACAGGAGTGCGCTCATGAGGTTAAGACATCTGCTACTCATCGCTGCCATACTTTTTTGTCCGGCAATTAGCCATGCGGTAACCTGTTCGGTGAGCAATGTGCAACCCATAAATTTCGGTTCGGTCAATCCACTGTCTGCGACAGGCGCAACGTCATCAATGACGTTCAGTTACACTTGCACCAAAGAGCTTGGTGACGCGCTGGCAGGGATCAATCTCTGTTTTAATATTGGCGCCTCGGCCGTCAGTGGCCAGGTGACACCGCGAAATATGTCATTAATCGGCATGCCTGCCAGAACGCTGGCATACCAGCTTTACCAGGATAGCGGGCGCACCAAAGTCTGGGGCAGCCAGTATCAGTCGGGAACCACTTTTCCGATGGTACAGCTTAACCTGCTGAATCTGACGCCAGTGACGGGTTCACTCATGGTATCGGCGCAGATCGTCACGCCACAAATCGCCGCCGTCCCCGGAAACTATCAGGATAGCTATACGGCGGCGACAGCCCTTGTCACCCTTAATCCTGGATTGCTTTTCCCGCCGACCACCTGTGGTGATACCGTTGCCGCCAGGTTTCCTTTCACCGTCACAGCTGCTGTCAGCAAACAGTGTAATATCACCTCCGCGACTAACATCAGCTTTGCTCCCACCAGCGGAACGGGTCGTAATCTCACGGCGTCAAATAACGTAGGCGTAGCCTGCTCTAATAACACGCCTTACACCATCGGACTTCAACCCTCCAACGGCAATACGGCAGGCAGCGGCGTGATGGCAGGCACGGGGTCAAATACGGATAAAGTCCCCTACCAGCTTAGTTCGACGCCAGGTCCTTCCGGTACGATCTGGGGTAATACTGCGCTTAATACCGTTGCGGGCAGCGGCACGGGGACAACGACTACCTACCCGGTTTACGCCACCGTTCCCAGCGCGAACTACACGCCAGACAACTATGCCGATACTGTCACCATCGCCGTGACCTACTGACGCCCAGCTTAACAGCAATAAAGCAAACACATTTTATTATCATATTATTTACTTTTAGAGGTGCGTCATAAATCTGACAAATTGCGATTTTTACAAGTTATGCATATTAAACTACATAAACCGCAAAAAAAACCGCGACGACAGCCAAAATAAGGAATAACTATTCACCACCAAGCCAAAACCCACACTACTCATACCGATAATCCGTGTTAGCCAGGCAGGCTGTTCTATGAAAAAAATGTTAAATTTAGGTTTATATGGTGAGATTCACTGTATACCACGGCCAAATTAAGAATATATTACTTTTATAACTAAGGTTTATCATGGATAAGTTATCTTACGCTTCAGATAGCAGCACATCTGCCTGGAATACCTACCTGCAACAAATCGAGCGTGTGGCCCCTTACCTGGGCGAACTTTCCCATTGGGTGGACACCCTGCGCCACCCAAAACGCGCGCTGATTGTCGATATCCCGGTGCAGATGGATGACGGCACTATCCGTCATTTTGAAGGGTATCGCGTGCAACATAACCTTTCCCGCGGTCCGGGCAAAGGCGGTGTGCGTTATCATCCTGATGTTGATCTTAATGAAGTGATGGCCCTGTCTGCATGGATGACCATCAAATGCGCAGCGTTGAATCTGCCGTACGGCGGAGCCAAAGGCGGTGTGCGCGTCGATCCGTTCTCACTTTCTGAAGGTGAACTGGAGCGTTTAACCCGCCGTTATACCAGCGAAATCGGCATTATCATTGGGCCGCAGAAAGACATTCCTGCGCCGGATGTAGGTACGAACGGAAAAGTCATGGCCTGGATGATGGATACCTATTCCATGAACCACGGCACCACCGTGACCAGTGTGGTCACCGGTAAACCTATTCACCTCGGCGGCTCGTTAGGCCGTGATAAAGCCACCGGTCGCGGCGTTTTCGTCAGCGGTCTGGAAGTTGCGCGTCGTGCGAACATTGAAGTTGAAGGCGCTCGCGTGGCGGTACAAGGTTTCGGTAACGTCGGCAGCGAAGCCGCCCGCCTGTTCGCCGCAGCGGGTGCGCGTGTCGTCGCTATTCAGGATCACACCGCAACGCTGTTTAACTCCACGGGTATCGACATGACCGCGCTGTCTGCCTGGCAGTTAGAGCACAAACAAATTGCCGGTTTCCCAGGCGCTGAAACCATCGCCAGCGAAGCCTTCTGGAGCGTGGAGATGGATATCCTGATCCCTGCCGCGCTGGAAGGACAGATTACCCGTCAGCGTGCAGAAATACTGACCTGCAAACTGGTACTTGAGGGCGCTAACGGCCCGACTTTCCCGGATGCCGATGATATGCTGGCAAGCCGCGGTATCATCGTGGTACCTGACGTCGTATGTAACGCAGGCGGCGTAACCGTCAGCTACTTCGAATGGGTCCAGGACATGGCAAGCTTCTTCTGGAGTGAAGAAGAGATCAACAATCGCATGGACAAAATCATGACTGATGCGATGGTGCACGTATGGGAAAAAGCAGCTGAGAAATCCTGCTCCCTGCGTACCGCAGCCTACATTGTTGCCTGCGAACGCATTCTGCTGGCACGTAAAGATCGCGGAATTTATCCGGGCTAATACGACGTCAGATACGCCAACGTTTTTGACCGACGATAAACGCCAGTCGTGAGTTACGCCAATAATGCTGCATTATTTGTGGCATTATTGGCGTGTAGTAGCCTGATTCATCTGCCCCGCTTTCTGCATTTTACTTACCCAATATCTGCGCATTTTGTTAGCCAATAAACATTAAATTCCATCGCTGCAACCATAATTTGCGTTAAGAACCCATAGCAACGCATTATTGGTTGCAATGTCTACTACCAATATTACGCCCCCATATATATTGACGAACTGATTAAAAATCCCGAATAATTGTCGAATTATGGCATTCTGGCTGCAGGGAAAGTTGCCTGACACAGTGCGATTAGATCGGGCCGGGAAAACTCAGCGAATAACCACGTGAGAATATAATGGTCGATCATTCATCTGCTTCTGAGCACAACGATTTTACTCGTTGCCTGTCTCTTTTCGACAGCGCATTTCCACAAATCTTATCCCTGCTGGGTATGCCAGCCCCCACGCAACTTTCGCCTGATACGTTTTATTATTCACTTGATAAAGCCCGAGAGAGATTGGGCAACTGGAGCAGTGTAGCGGCCCGGTTTAACTATAATGAGCAGGAAATGGCGAGCTTTCTTGCGGCATTACGCACCTTGAACAAATGGCTCGGCAGAAATACAGATGGCCAGCCTGCCGACAGAAATCTGACCATTGCCGCGTTGCGTTTTTTGTGGCAGCTCGAATATTTGCGAGAAAAACAGCCTCAATTAACTTATTCAACGACGCTGCATAACGAAGGCGAAGAAAAGCAGTTACGTAGTTTGCAGCAGGTACGAGCATTAGAGCTGACCATTCGTAGTTTAATTAATGAAGCGTACAATAACCAACAAGCCCTACTTGAGCACCTAAACAAACTATTTGGTCAGGAACGTGTAAAAAAATGGCTCAACGTTGCCGATCGTGATGACGTATTGAGCGGTACCCTTTTCAGTGAACTCGCCTCACTATTTATTGATAAAGACGAATATCCCATCCACTACTCTCCACTTTATCAATATACCCCTTTGCTCAGCTTTGTTAACGATAAACGTAGAACACTGAATACCTTTCTTGACGATATTCGCGTAATTCGCAACCGTCTGGCACATCATAAGCGGGTAACCTCCGTCCAAACAACATTGGTGAATTACTATTACCAAGAAATTACTGAGCCGGTACAGGAGGCCTTCGACGAAGGCCGGGTAAAAGTTAACCCTGATCGCTTTTTTGATGACAGCAATGCTGAGGTTGCTCACTATTTCGAACAGACAGCCCAAAAAATTGAAGATCTCGGCGGTGACGTTCAGGAAATAAAGGATGATCTGGTGGCTCAGGCTCAGGATATTGGAAAAATCAAAATTGATACGCGCATCATTCGCAATCGAGTAGCCTGGGTGCTGGGCGGTATCGTCGTCATTATTGTTGGCTCAGTACTGACTTTCGGAACCTCAACCAAGACGCTGGTGAATACGGAGTCCATCCGTAGCGATCTCGGGGAAGTGGGTAAAACGGTTGCTGGGGCGAAAAAAGAAACCAGTAACGATCCGCGTAAAGAACTGGCGAATATCGGCATTGCCTGGGATGAAAAAAATCTTCGCGCCGCTATCGATCGCGGTGATACCCAGGTTGTCAATCTGTTTCTTGCCGGAGGCATGCGCTGGAAACTGTATTATGCCGAAGCCGCATTACTGGAAGATCGCCAGGAAACGTTGAATGCCCTATTACAATCAGCATCGTTGATGGATGAAAAAAACGGCTGCCTCAGAATGGCCGGTAAATTACGTCAGCAAGCGGACCACAATGGCACGCTGACCCCCATACAGATTCGTTATTTAAAAACATTCTGTTCTTCTGCCAAGGATGTTCAGGGTATTAAAGCGGAACTCGACAGAGCGCTTAATTTTGAGAAAGCCCAGAAGAAAGCTTACGATGAAGAAATGGCCAAAAATGAACCTGCAGGTCGCTGTGAGCGCCGTCTGATGGCCGATAATGCGCGTGAGTTACTGGCTGACGCGGCGCAATTTTCACTGCAAAGACCGACCACTTATTCACTCCATGATGTGTTATTGAAAGAACTGAATACGCGTCTGATGTTCGGCACACTCAACGAGGCAGAGTTAAAAAGCCTGGTTAAGAACTACTGCGTAAAACAAGAAAACCATGAACCCAATATTGCGATTGGTGATAACTGGAGTCGCTCACAACGGGTCATTTATAACGTAGTCAAATAATGAGCGATCCAACAACACATTCATCGAAAGAGAATTATATGTTCGCATTCAATAATGCATGGCCGCTGTTTACTTTCGAGTTCAATCCGTCGCAGCTTGATGCACCGGCAGGCAGCCTACTGATCGGATTGGGCGACGGCAATGATACGGAAAGCCATAAGGGTGTCGCGCTCAATAACAAAGGATACCGTGCAGGTCACTACAATTCGGTGAGTGAACTGGTGGCAAATGCCGACGATCGTCAATGGTCTATATGGCGCAGTAAACTCTCAAGTGTCCAGGGAATACAACGAATCGTTATCGAAGATTTCTCTCTGGATACCTGTTTTACGCTGTTGCTGTTTTTGAACCATCTCGATGCCGCTGGTTCGCTGTCGCTATCAACACATCCGTGGCTGGAATACGTCACCGCATGGGAAAGCGGTATTTATCTGGACGGTGATGATACAACTCGTTCTGCCGCTTGCTTGTTATCCGCACTCGCGCATAGCAGCCTGTGCGAGCAATCCATGGATGATACTGTCGTTGTTCGCCACAACATGCTGGCCTGCCTTCGCCTGTTGAGCGATATGATGATAGCCAACCCAGACCCCACCGCAGGCATTATGCCCATGCACACGCAATGTTATGCAAGTGCGGTCGCAAGTCTGGCGTATGAGCAACAGATTTACCAACACGTGATCAAGCGTTCGGTTACCTGCCAACTCCTGCTGGATCTCGGCACAGGCCGGCGGCAAACGGTGGTTGATGCATTGTTTATTACCGAAACGCTCCCTTCTGGGATGTTGAAAATTCTCGCGCGCTGCGATAAAGAACGCAGTTGGACGCACAATGGATTTGGGTTGCTGGCCATTTATCGACCGCGAGAAGTGGGTACGGGAAATGATATCGTTATTTCGCTCAATCCGATTCAGGGGACACGCCTTGATGCCCTGTGGTCCGCTCTGGAACAACGTGAAGATGTGGCCTGGCAAGGACTACGCCCGCACGATACTCCGCGTTTTCTCGAAAGCTATCGCCTGGCCGGAAGCGATAAATTGATCCCAGGCGCACCGAACCAACCCTGGTACGACGATCAAGGCAGAATGACGCTAATTGCGGCACCCAAGCAGCTTGCGCCCGGAGAGCCCGGCTCGAAACTGACCTGGCAAAAAGACGTTTTGCCCGCAATCTGGGAAAATTATTTTACCCGTTATCTTGATAACGCCATTGTGCCAATAGCTTTACCCGAACTTGATTGCCGCACAAAAGGTAAATGCATTCGTGTCTATCAGCATCGCATCCCGGAGGGTGGTGATATTACGATCGTCCCGCTGATGCGAATGATCGATACCCCCACCTTTCATGCCTGGCTGGCAGCACAGAGCGATAGCACGCGCGTCGTTAGGAGTCCTGCGGATCTCCCCCCCACCAGCGAGTACCACTGCCAATGGTACAGCAATATTCTGGTTGTCGCTCACCGTCATGGCGTCACAATCTTCTGTCGCGAAGAAGAGGATAAACATCTGGCGATACTGATTAAAGCGGCCATTTCTGTAGCGGATGTAAGCCATGAGTATGAAAATTTTCTGGCGAACTCTGCCCAACAGATTGAACAGTGGCTCAAGGATCTGCTCGAGTCGCAGCAAAAACACAACCGAAAGGGAAAAATTCGTCGTCTATCTGACTGGTCCGAAATGATGCTGGAAACCAAAGCCCAGGCGCTAAAAGCCATGAATAAAGGTGCTTTAGTCGGCAACGATGCCCTACATAACCAGCTGAGTGAAGATCTCTCTCGGCAGTGGGGATTGTCTGAGCAACGTCAGGAGCTCATGACGCAGATAGAGCAATTGGATCAGCTCATGCGCCAGGCTATTAGTCAGCGTCAGGAAAAACGCCAACGTATTTACGGCGCACTGTTTTCTGCTTTAGCACTCGGCGCGGCGGCTAACCATATTTGGGAACCGATTAAAGAGATAAAAACAACAAACCTTTATGAATGGCAACTCATGCTATTCAAAGAGCAGCCAGCCCCAGCAATGGACAAGTTACAGGCGATTGCTGCAGATGCCGCGCGATATGAAGTCTATACCCTGGCTATTCTGCTAATTTTTGGTTTTATTGGTTTTATCTTGTTCTGGTTTTTCGATTTTAATGGCAAAGAAGAGTAAGGAATAACGTTTTACTCATGATGCCGTCAGCATAAACTTTGCCGCATCTCTCACTTCCGCTGTTTTATGCACCACCACGTTTCAATATGGAACATTAAAAGATGCTAATGTTCCGTATTGAAACGCCCTTCACAGCAATTTTCTTTTGCGTACCCGTGTGCAAAATTACCTTATCGGCAGCGAGCGGTCGCCGTGACGTTGAACCAACCGATACCCTACATCAGATGCCTGCCCGAATTTGGCAGCCATCCAGGACTGTCTGCGGAGCATAAATAATGAAAAAATTGATCAACCGTGTTGAAGACGTACTGAATGAACAACTCGCCGGACTGGCGAAAGCGTATCCTTCCCTGGCATTGCATCAGGATCCGGTATATGTCACCCGCGCAGATGCGCCGGTGATGGGCAAAGTGGCACTGCTTTCCGGTGGCGGCAGCGGACACGAACCTATGCACTGCGGCTACATTGGTCAGGGCATGCTCTCTGGCGCCTGCCCGGGTGAGATTTTTACCTCACCCACGCCGGATAAAATGTTCGAATGCGCCATGCAAATTGACGGTGGCGAAGGCGTGCTGCTGATAATCAAAAATTACACCGGCGACATTCTTAATTTCGAAACCGCTACCGAGCTGCTGCACGAAAGCGGTGTCAAAGTCACCACCATGGTGGTGGATGACGACGTGGCGGTGAAAGACAGTTTGTATACCGCCGGTCGACGTGGCGTGGCGAATACCGTATTGATCGAAAAACTGGTCGGCGCGGCCGCCGAACGTGGTGATTCGCTGGAAGCCTGTGCGGCGTTGGGCCGTAAGCTGAATAACCAGGGCCACTCCATTGGCATAGCCATTGGTGCCTGTACCGTTCCAGCCGCCGGACAACCGTCTTTCACGCTGCAGGATAACGAAATGGAATTTGGCGTAGGTATCCACGGGGAACCGGGCATAGACCGTCGCCCCTTCACCTCTCTCGATCAGACCGTTGATGAAATGTTCGATACCCTGCTGGAAAACGGTAACTACAGCCGTACACTCCGCCACTGGGACAACGTCCAGGGCGCGTGGCAGGAAGGTAAAGAAAGCAAGCGGGCGTTACAGAGTGGCGATCGCGTTATTGCGCTGGTCAATAATCTCGGCGCGACGCCGTTGTCTGAACTCTTCGGCGTATATAACCGCCTCGAAAGCCGTTGTCAGGATGCAGGCATTGTCATTGAGCGCAACCTGATCGGCTCTTACTGTACCTCTCTGGATATGACCGGTTTCTCGATCACCCTGTTACAGGTAGATGACGAAACGCTGAGCTTATGGGATGCACCGGTTCACACCCCTGCTCTCAACTGGGGTAAATAAGGAGATTTATGATGTCCCTCAACAGAACGCAAATTGTTAACTGGCTCTATCGTTGCGGCGAGATCTTCACCACAGAAAGTGATTTTCTCACCGGACTTGACCGGGAGATCGGCGATGCCGACCACGGTCTGAACATGCATCGTGGTTTCAGCAAAGTCGTTGAAAAGCTGCCGTCCATCGCAGACAAAGACATCGGCTTTATTTTGAAAAACACCGGTATGGTGCTGCTCTCAAGCGTCGGCGGGGCCAGTGGACCGCTGTTTGGCACCTTTTTTATTCGCGCCGCTCAGGTGACTCAGGCTCATCAAAGCCTGACGCTTGAAGAGCTGTATCAAATGATGCGTGATGGCGCAGAAGGTGTGATTAGCCGCGGTAAGGCTGAACCTGGCGACAAAACCATGTGCGACGTCTGGCTGCCAGTAGTCGAGTCCTTACGCCAGTCCTGCGAGCAGAAACTGAGTGTACAAGCAGCGCTGGAAGCGGCAAGCCAGCAAGCGGAAGCCGCAGCACAAAGCACCATCACCATGCAGGCTCGCAAAGGCCGTGCCAGCTATCTTGGTGAGCGCAGTATTGGGCATCAGGATCCCGGCGCAACATCGGTGATGTTTATGATGCAAATGCTGGCTCAGGCGTCCAGAGAGTAAGGATAAAGCGATGGTAAACCTGGTTATTGTTTCTCACAGCGCCCAACTGGGCGAAGGCGTCGGCGCGCTGGCCCGGCAGATGTTAATGGGCGGTGATTGCAAAATCGCCATTGCCGCAGGCATTGACGATCCTGAGAATCCGATTGGCACCGATCCGATCAAGGTGATGGAAGCCATCGAGTCCGTGGCCGATACGGACCACGTGCTGGTGATGATGGATATCGGTAGTGCATTACTGAGTGCGGAAACCGCGCTGGAACTGCTCGACCCTGGCATTGCCGCCAAAGTGCGTTTGTGCGCAGCACCACTGGTTGAAGGCACACTGGCCGCGACGGTTAGCGCCGCCGCGGGTGCTGATATCGATCGGGTCATCCGTGATGCCATGAACGCCCTCGACGCCAAATGTGAGCAACTGGGTTTACCTTCGCCATCCGCAGCGAAACCCGCATCTGCTGTACAGTCTCCCGATGCAGATGCCCGTTCTGTTGCCATTGTGGTGAAAAACCCTAACGGCATCCACGTTCGCCCGGCTTCGCGGCTGGTTTCCTCCTTGTCTGGTTTTAACGCCGACATGTGGCTGGAGAAAAACGGCAAGTGTGTGGTTCCTGATAGCCTGAATCAGATAGCTCTGCTGCAGGTTCGCTGTAATGACACGCTGCGCCTGATTGCCAAAGGCGAACAGGCAGAGGATGCGCTAGCCGCATTTAAACAGCTGGCAGCAGAGAATTTTGGTGAATCGCTCGAGTCCGCTAATGCTGATAACAAGGCAGCTCAGGCTCCCTCAAAAGTCACGGGGACGGCATTCTGTTACACGCCATTCTCGCCCGAGGTAAACCCGCAGTTAGCCGCATCGCTCCAGGCTGAGCAGCAGCGATTACAGACCGCCATCCAAAGTACGCTGAACGATCTGAGCGAACTCACCGCACTTGCTGAAGAACGATATTCCGCAGATATCGCTGCCATCTTCTCCGGTCACCACACGCTGTTGGACGATCCTGAACTTTTTGAAATGGCCTGCGATGTAATGCGCGAAAAGCAGTGCAGCGCCGCCTGGGCCTGGCATCAGGTGCTGAGCGATCTCAGCCAGCAGTATTTACAGCTCGATGATCCTTATCTGCAGGCGCGATACATTGATATTGAAGATTTGCTGTCTCGTTCACTGCAGCATTTGACGGGAGAGAGCGCACAAATTCCCGCATTTTTGCGCCCCACTATCCTGGTCGCTGATATCATTTATCCGTCTACGGTACTGCAACTCGATCCGAAGACCATCAAAGGTATCTGCCTGCGGGACGGCAGCGAAGCCTCGCATCCGGCGATTATCGCTCGTGAAATGGGTCTGTGCTGGATGTGTCAGCAAGGCGCGGCTCTCGATAGCATCAAGATGGGCGATACTCTGACCATTGACTGTGTCACACAGCGGATAACCCGCGCAAACTGATTCCGAAGCACACCCTTTCCAACAAAGGGTGTGCTTCTTCTCTATTCACGTCGGGAAATGTCTGTTTATTCGCAAAATGGGGAGCCGATCACGCGCAACGGTCATTCCTGAACTAAGGTTTTCTCATGGTAAATGCCGCTACTTCGGCACGCCGCTAAGGAGATTAACCGATGATAACGCCAGCAACTCGCCATCCTGGCCTGCTCTCTGTTGCAATAAAACTGACGCTCGCAAGCACCTTTTTTGCCCTTTCCTCTTTTACCGTCAACGCCGAGGACGCACCAGCCGCTACGCCTGCGCCGCCTGATATTCTGCTTGGTCCCCTGTTTAACGATGTACAAACAGCCAAACTGTTTCCTGACCAGAAAACCTTTGCCGACGCGGTGCCAAACAGCGATCCATTAATGATCCTTGCCGATTACCGGATGCAGAAAAACCAGTCCGGATTCGACTTACGCCATTTTGTGCAAGTGAATTTCACCTTGCCGAAAGACGGCGAGAAATACGTGCCCCCGGCCGGGCAATCACTGCGCGAACATATTGACGGACTGTGGCCAGTACTCACTCGTTCGACCACCACCGCTGAAAAATGGGATTCGCTGCTGCCGCTCCCGGAGCCGTATGTGGTACCTGGCGGGCGTTTTCGCGAAATATATTATTGGGACAGCTATTTCACCATGCTGGGGCTTGCCGAGAGCAATCACTGGGATAAAGTCTCGGACATGGTGGCAAACTTCGCTTACGAGATTGATTCCTGGGGACACATTCCTAACGGTAACCGCACCTACTACCTGAGCCGTTCGCAACCGCCGTTCTTTGCCTTTATGGTTGAACTGCTGGCGCAGCACGACGGGAATGATGCGCTGAAAAAATACCTCCCGCAGATGCTCAAAGAGTACAGCTACTGGATGGAGGGCATCGAAACACTCCAGCCCGGTCAGCAAAATAAGCGCGTGGTTAAACTGGATGACGGCACCATTTTGAACCGCTACTGGGATGAGCGCGATTCGCCTCGGCCAGAGTCGTGGGTAGAGGATATTGCCACCGCTAAAAGCAACCCAAACCGCCCGGCCACAGAAATCTACCGCGACCTGCGTTCAGCTGCCGCGTCCGGCTGGGATTTTAGTTCCCGCTGGATGGACAATCCTAATCAGCTGGGCACTCTGCGCACCACCAGCATCGTTCCGGTCGATCTCAATGCGTTGATGTACAAAATGGAAAAAATGATCGCCCTCGCCAGCAAGGCTGCCGGTGATGATGCCAAAGCGGCGCAGTACGATGGCTTCGCTAATGCCCGACAAAAAGGGATCGAGAAGTACCTGTGGAACGACAAAGAAGGCTGGTATGCCGACTACGATCTGAAAAGCCACAAAGTACGCAACCAGCTCACGGCCGCCGCTCTGTTCCCGCTGTATGTCAATGCGGCGGCAAAAGATCGCGCCAGTAAAGTCGCCACGGCCACCCAGGCACATCTGCTGCAACCGGGCGGCCTTGCTACCACATCAGTGAAAAGCGGCCAGCAGTGGGATGCCCCCAACGGCTGGGCTCCGCTCCAGTGGGTCGCCGCATCCGGGTTACAGAATTACGGTCAGGATAACGTCGCCATGGACGTAACCTGGCGATTCCTCACCAATGTTCAACACACCTACGATCGCGAGAAAAAGCTGGTTGAGAAGTATGACGTGAGCACCACTGGAACCGGCGGTGGTGGCGGTGAGTATCCGTTGCAGGATGGTTTCGGCTGGACCAACGGCGTAACGCTGAAAATGCTCGACCTGATTTGTGCCAAAGAAAAACCCTGTGACAACGTCCCCGCATCACGACCGACCCCGGCAAGTACAACGCCAGTCGAGCCTAAAAAACAGACTCAACCGACGCCTTAACGTCATTACATGAGTCGTTTTACACCCTGAATCCGCGCTTCGTCGCGGATTTTTCTGTCATATTTTTCGCCATTTAAGCTGTCTCTATCCCCTCTAGCCCTTATGGGGTATCCGGTGTTTTCATCCGTGAGAATTTGATTCTGAACATGTTTTTATTCGCTGTATATGTAAATATATAGCGATTTTGTAACCTTCAGGATACCGATAATGCCACTGACAAGACGGATGTTTGCCCAACTCGTGGCATCTGCACTGCTGCTACGCCATCTTCCCGCGTTTGCTCAAACGCCGCTGACCGTGGCCATTGGAGACTCTCCGAAGCCAGAGAAAACCCAACGCGTGGTCAGTGCTGGCGCGCCCGCTGACATGCTGCTGCTGGCCGTCGCACCGGAAAAAGTGGTGGGTTTTTCCTCCTTTGATTTCTCTCGCCAGACCGCCATTCCGTTTCACGACGATATTCGGACCTTGCCGAAACTCGGCAGGCTGGCGGGCCGCTCCAGCACGCTCTCGCTTGAAGCACTCCTGGCGCTTAAACCCGACCTGGTTATTGACTGTGGTAATGCCGATGAAACCTGGCTTTCTCAGGCCAGACAAGTGAGCGCACAAACACACATTCCCTGGCTGCTGATTAACGGCGAACTGCGCCATACCCCAGAACAGTTGCGCGCAGCCGGTGAAGCATTGGGCGTCGTCTCGCGTACCGCAATGCAGGCCGCACTGGCCCGTCGATTTATCGATGATGCGATGGCTTTCTCGCATACCCCCGCGGCGAATCTGCGTTTTTATGCCGCGCGCGGTGCCAGAGGACTGGAGACAGGTTTACAAGGTTCTCTGCATACCGAAGCGGCAGAACTGCTGGGGTTGCACAATGTGGCGCACATCCCCGGACGACAGGGGCTCACACAGGTCTCAATGGAAAATCTGCTCAGCTGGCAGCCGGATATTATCCTGGTACAGGATGCGGTGACAGCGCAGTTCCTACGAGAAGATCCGGTCTGGCAAGGAGTCAAAGCGGTTGCTGACCGGCGCATTCTGTTTCTCAGCGGTCTGCCGTTTGGCTGGCTGGATGCACCTCCCGGCATCAACCGTTTACTGGGGTTACGCCGCCTGCACGCCTGGCTTGATCCTCAGGTTAACGCGAGCTTTAAAGCTGATATGCAGCGCTACAGTGAGTTGTTCTGGCACACCACGCTAAGCGACGCACAGTATCAAAGGTTGGTGGCTGCCTGATGAGAACATCTACCCTCGGTTTTCTGATGATTGCTGCGGTGGTGCTTTGCGCGAGCGTCGCCGCGGTATCAGGCGCGTATCACCTGGATGCACAGCAGGTTCTGAATCTCGTGGCCGGTACAGATGGCGTTCCAATGCAGGACAAAATCGTCTTCTGGCAAATCCGCCTGCCACGCATACTGGCTGCATTGCTGCTCGGCGCGGCGCTGGCGGGCGCAGGAACCACCTATCAGGGCATGTTCCGCAACCCGCTGGTCTCGCCGGATATTCTCGGCGTGGCAGCGGGTGCGGGTTTAGGTGCCTGTTTAGCAATCCTGTTAGGTTTACCGATCCTGTTCATTCAGCTGTATGCGTTCATGGGCGGTTTATTCGTGGTCGCCGGTGTCTGGTTAATTACCCGACGAGTCAAGCGACACGACCCGGTGTTAACACTGGTGCTGGTCGGGATTGCGCTGGGTACGGTATGCGGTGCGGGAATTTCACTCATCAAAACGCTGGCCGACCCGTATACCCAACTCCCCTCTATCACTTTCTGGCTGCTTGGCGGTTTATCGACGATCACGCTGCACGACCTGTGGTTCTCGGCACCGCTGATCTTCGCAGGACTCGTCCCGCTATTGCTGCTGCGCTGGCGCATGAACCTGCTCACCCTGTCGGATGATGAAGCACGATCGCTTGGGATCAACGTCTCGCGATTGCGGCTGGGACTGATCGTCTGCGCTACGTTAATCACCGCCTGTACCGTCGCCATCGCGGGCATTATCGGCTGGATTGGGCTGGTTGTGCCGCACATCGGCAGACTCCTCAGTGGCAATAACCACCAGCAGTTGCTGCCAGTTTCCATGGGGATCGGCGCCATTTTGCTACTGCTCACCGATACTCTTGCCCGCACGCTGAGCAGCACAGAAATCCCGCTGGGGATCCTGACGGCATTTATTGGCGCACCGTTCTTTTTGCTGCTTTTGCTACGGGGAAATCGCCCATGACGCTTCTGACCCTCCGCCATGCGTCGTTGGGATACCACAGTCACCAGCCCGTGTTACGCGATGTCTCATTTCAGGTTTCGCCCGGCTCCGTCTGTTGTCTGATTGGGGCCAACGGCAGTGGAAAAACCACCCTGATGCGCACCATTCTCGGCGTTCTTTCGCCGCTTCACGGTGACATTCTGCTTGATGGCGTCGCCATAAATCATCTCAGCGATCGGCAACGCGCCGCCGCTATTGCCTGGGTTCCTCAGGCACATGACGGCGCGTTTGCCTTCACTGCGCTGGACATGGTGATGATGGGGCTGGCCCCGCAATTGGCGGCATTTGCGGTTCCCGGCGCTAAAGAGCGTGAAAATGCGCACCAGCAGATGACGATGCTGGGAATCTCTCACCTGGCGCCCCGACGCTGGAACACGCTGAGCGGCGGAGAGCGGCAACTGGTGTTAATTGCCCGCGCGCTGGCGCAGCGTCCGCGTCTTTTGTTGCTGGATGAACCCGCTTCCAGCCTGGATTTTGGGCATCAAATCCGTCTGCTCGACACGCTAGTGACGCTGAAAAACTCGGGTATGGCCCTGCTGATGTCGACCCATCATCCGTTGCACGCCCGGGCAATCGCCGACAGCGTGGTACGCGTTGAACCGAACGGTGCAGTGTCGCAGGGGCTTCCTGAACAGCAGCTCGCCACCGATCGTCTGGCAGCGCTGTATCGCGTTACACCGTCACAAATCGCCCATCACCTCTTTGGCTCACACAACTAAGGAATAAGAATGCTCATTGACGACATTGATTTTGCCGATCTTTACCGTAAACAGTTACAGCTGGCGAACAGAACCGAGAAAAAACCGGAGCACTGGGATAAGCGTGCGGAAAAAATGGCAGAGAATTGCGCCTCATTAACCGACAGCTATCTGCTACAGCTGTTGGGAAAAATCGACCTGAAAGCGGCGGAGTCGCTGTTTGATATGGGCTGCGGTCCCGGTACGGTTTCGCTGGCGTTGGCTAAAAAGATGCCAATAGTTTACGGAGTAGATTATAGCCAGGGAATGCTGAGCGTAGCTGCCCGCCGCGCTGCGCAAATGAACGCCCGTCACGTACAGTGGGTGCAGCGGGCCTGGGAGGAACACTGGGATGATTTACCCCAGTGCGATATCGCCGTCGCTTCGCGCTCTACGCTGGTTGCCGATATGCGCCAGGCGATGACCAAACTGAATAATCAGGCCCGACTGCGGGTTTACACCACTCATCTCGTCAGTTCATCTTTCGTTTCCCCCACAATTCAGCGTGCACTGGGCCGCGAAGTGATTGAGCTTCCCAACTATATCTATGCGCTTAATGTCCTGTATCAGATGGGGATCCACGCGCATGTTGATTTTATCCGCGGACCCAACTGCCAGCAGGACAACAGTACCTGGACGCGTTTTCTGGAAAACGTGCGCTGGAGTATGGGTGAACTGAGCGCCGACGAGGTCGAACGTCTGGAAACCTGGTATCAACAGCAGGATCCACGCACGATTGCCCCCGCCAGCCGTGACTGGGCGCTTATCTGGTGGGACAGCGTTCCGCGGGAGGCACTGCAATGATCTACTTTTCGCAGGCGCAAACCGACGCACTGCTGCTGGAAGATATTCAGGGCGGCGACCTGACTACCCGCGCGTTGGGTATTGGCGCACAGCCGGGCGTTATGGAATTTTACCATCGCCAGGGCGGGTGCGTTAGCGGCACCGCAGTTGCCAGGCAAATGCTCGCCTCATTAGGGCTGACCATCAGCGACATGGTTGCCGATGGTGAACAGGTAAGTGCAGGACAGCGATTGATTTGCGTACATGGGAATGCGGCGGCGCTGCATCAGGGCTGGAAAGCGGTACAAAATGTCCTGGAATGGAGCTGCGGGGTTTCGGGCTATCTTGAGTGCATGTTGAGCCAACTGCGCCAACGCTATCCTGATGGGCAGATTGCCTGTACCCGCAAAGCCATTCCCGGCACGCGTTTGTTGGCGACTCAGGCAATACTCGCCGCGGGAGGCATTATCCATCGCGGAGGATGCGCCGAAACGGTACTGCTGTTTGCTAATCACCGTCATTTTCTTACCAACCCAAACGACTGGGCCGGCGCGATTGCGCGCTTACGCAGCCATGCGCCAGAAAAAAAGATCGTGGTTGAAGCAGATACACCAGATGAGGCATTAGCCGCGCTTCGCGCCGCGCCTGATGTCCTGCAACTCGACAAATTTACCCCTGAGCAAGCAACAGAAATTGTCCGCCAGGCACCTTTTCTGGCCCCCCATTGCACGCTGGCGCTGACTGGCGGCATTACCCTCGCCTCGCTGCCGAGTTATCTCGACTGTGGCATCAGACTTTTCATCACTTCCGCGCCTTACTACGCTCCGCCTGCGGATATCAAAGTTAGCCTGAGCCCGGACGCACGTGGCATATAACATTAATAAATGGACTAAAAATAATGAATTTCAACAAAAGTTGTCTTTACACAGCCCTGTCGTTTGCTTTCGCGCACAGTGCTTTTGCTGGGCAGGAAAGCGAAACCATGACCGTCTGGTCAAGCCCGGCCTCCGCGGCAACCACTACGGTTCTCGGCCAGGAAACGATGCAGCAACTGGATAAGCAAAACGTGGCGCAGGCGCTGAGCGTTGTCCCCGGCGTCGTGCTGCAAAAGTCAGGCAACCGCAATGAGCAGCAGGTGAAGGTCCGCGGTTTTGACAGCCGTCAGGTTCCCGTCTATTTTGACGGCGTGCCGGTATACATCCCCTATGACGGCAACCTAGATTTAGGCCGTTTTCTGACCTCCGATATCGCTTCGGTTGAAGTCTCCAAAGGCTACTCGTCTCTGCTACAAGGGCCGAACCAGATGGGCGGCGCCATCAATATCACCACCAAAAGACCTACCAAACCGGTTGAAGGCAGCATTGGCTATCGCCAGGGCTGGAGTCGTAGCAAAGACAACGCCCACGATATGCATGCTTCATTTGGCGCCAGCAACGATCTCGGTTACATCCAGCTCAGCGGCAGTCAGTTGAAGCAGGATTTCCTTGGGTTACCGCACGGCGTGGACAACCCTATTGCGGGCAGCAACGGCAAGATTGCCAACTCCTCCGCCGATGATAAACGCGGCATCGTGAAGCTGGGCTTTACCCCACGTGGTGATGACGAATATGTGCTGACCTATATTAATCAGGACGGTGAAAAAGATAACCCGCCGTACGCTGGAACCAGCAGTCAGAAATCACGCTACTGGCAATGGCCACAGTACGATAAAGAGAGCTATTACTATCAGGGTACTACCCATCTGGGCGACAGTTTTACCCTGAAAAGCCGTCTGTATCGCGACACATTTGAAAATACGTTGATGATGTACAACTCGCTTGCCGATCTGAAAAACAAAAAAGGCAGCTACAGTCATTATTCAGACTATAGCGATGGGGCTGGTCTGCAGCTCGCTGCGGATATGCGTGAAAACGACCAGCTCTCTTTCGCGGTGAACTGGAAGGATGATGTTCACCGCGAGAAAGGCGCACCTAATGCGTCTTACGACCGTTACGAAGACCGCACCTGGTCCGTTGCCAGCGAATACCAGTGGGCAGCGGCGGATAATGTCGATGTGGTGGCGGGAATAAGCTATGACTGGCGCGACAGTCTGGAAGGCATGAAGCACGAAAAAAATGGTAGCGTCACCCACTATGATGACAACAATCAGTCGGCCTTCAACTGGCAGATGATGACCAAATATCACTTCGATAATGCTGACACATTAGCGCTGTCCTACTCTGACAGAACGCGTTTCCCTACGCTTAAAGAGCGCTACACCACCTCGAAACCGGCCTATAACCAGGTGGCGCTGGTCAATCCGCAGCTTAAACCGGAACGCGCTCGCAGCGTGGATCTGACCTGGAATGGTTCACTTGGCAAAGACTGGGGATTCGAAGCCAGCGTCTATTACAACCGCATCAGCGATGCCATTCTTTCACACAATATTGATGCCGATACCATCCAGAATCAGAACAGCGGCCGGGTGGATTACACCGGTCTGGATGCAGGCGTTAAAGGTAAAGTCTTTGATATGCTGGATGTTGGGCTGAGCTATGGCCTGATTCATGCGGATGTCAAACGCAGCGACATCGGCAAAATAACCGATTTGCCGACGCAAACCCTCACCGCATGGATGACGCTGAAACCGTGGGATCCGTTGAGCATTACGCTGTCTGAAGAGGCCCGCTCGTCGAGCTATAGCAATAGCGACGGCTCGCAGAAAGCCGCAGGTTTCGCCATTACCCATTTACGCGCCGACTACGCCATCGGTCACGGGTTTAGCGTCAACGCTTCGGTCAATAACCTGTTCGATACACAATACGTGTACAGCGAAGGATTTAT
This sequence comes from Citrobacter sp. Cpo037, assembly GCF_030332945.1. Taxonomy (NCBI): domain Bacteria; kingdom Pseudomonadati; phylum Pseudomonadota; class Gammaproteobacteria; order Enterobacterales; family Enterobacteriaceae; genus Citrobacter; species Citrobacter sp. Cpo037. The sequence goes on along the minus strand of NZ_JAOWGW010000066.1, from coordinate 113,196 downwards.
CGAAGAAGGCCGTAATTACTGGGCTGGGATTGAGTACCAGTTCTGACTTAGCCATATAGAGAAACGGCCCCCACAGGGGCCGTTCGATTAATCTCGTCGTACAAGCCGGAAGACACCCAGCACAACAATCGCGCCGACCACGGCCACCAGGAAGCTGTGGAGATTAAACCCGCTGACATCGCCGCCAATACCAAACATCGTTGCCAGCCATCCACCGACCACAGCACCAACGACACCCAGAATACAGGTCAGGATAAATCCCCCGCCATCGCGCCCCGGCATAATCAGTTTGGCGATAACCCCCGCAATCAGACCAAAAATAATCCAGGCAATAATTCCCATTTTCAGGCCCTCTTTCCAGTGAACGCACGCGCAAGACATTCCTGCGCCAGCACTTAAAGTATAGGCAAGCCGTCGCGACATGCTTTTATCACGCAGACTTAATTCATTGGGTTTGGTAAAAAATTTCATCCATTTGTATTAAGTTCCGTCGATTGATGCCGATAACCCAACGACAAACCAGGCATCCAGGAGTCATTAGGTGTGAGTAACTACAATGAGCAGTTCCTGAAGCAAAATCCGTTAGCGGTGTTAGGTGTACTTCGGGACTTAAAGTCGCAGCAGGTTCCACTGCGTATCTCCTGGTCGGGCGGCCAGTTCATCAGCAAAGTTCTGGCCGTCAGCCCGGACGAGCTGGTCATGGATTTTGGCAGCCAGGAATATGAAAACCAGGCCGTACAGCGGGCCAGCCAGATCTCGATTATCGCCGAAACGCAGGGAGCCAAAGTAGAATTCACCCTGCCACAGTTGAAAAAAGGCGAGTATCAGCAACTGCCGGCGTTTATTTCATCCTTGCCGCCTTCTCTGTGGTTTGTGCAGCGTCGCGAATATTTCCGCATCGGCGCTCCGCTGCACCCTCCCTATCGCTGCACGGCAAAAATGCCGGACAACAGCACGCTGTGCTTTCGCTTATTCGATTTATCGCTTGGCGGTATGGGCGGGCTGTTAGAAACGGCAAAACCAGAAGGACTGGTAGAAGGTATACGCTTCGCGCAGGTTGAACTGAATATGGAGCAATGGGGGGTGTATCACGTTGACGCCCAGCTCATTTCCATTAGCGAGCGCAAAGTTATCGACAGCAAAAACGAAACCATTACCACTCCCCGCCTGAGCTTTCGTTTTCTCAACGTCGGCCCGGCGGTGGAGCGGAACTTACAGCGGATTATTTTTTCCCTTGAACGCGAGGCCCGGGAAAAATCGAATAAGGTGCGCGAGTAAACTCACACGAACTACATCACATCCAGCGCTTGTTGAAGCTTCCAGATATAGCGCGGGGCCTGCGGCGCCGGATGATTGTCCGCAACATGTTCAATAAATTCATCCGGGCTGAGATCGTTGATCTTATTGATGGCTTTCTTCCTGTCGGAAGAGAACGTTCGCAGCAATGCGCCCGCGCCGTTGGCGTACGATACTACCAGCGCATACTGCATCACCTGCGGATCTTCAATCCCGGCCAGCGGCCCGGTTTCGAGAATACTCAGGTATGCGGCCCCCATGGAGATATTGCGTTCGGGGTTTTTCAACTCGCTGGTCGACGGCTCTCCGCTCCAGCCCATGCGGCGATAAACATCGCGTCCTGAAGTTGAGGCTTTCAACTGCATCAGACCAATCGCATTGGACTTACTGACCGCATTCGGATTTCCGCCTGATTCAATGGCAATAATTGCGGTAATCAATTGTGGACTGACACCCCAGGCCGCACCGGCTTTTTCACTGATTGGCATCCATTGCATTGCGCGTTTAACCGGAACTTCAGCATTCCACGGCGGGTTTTTGTAATCATGTTTTGAACTACAGCCCGCAAGTAATACAACCAAAAAAGCAAACCATCTCAATTTCACGTCATCTATCCTTATAGCCGGAACCTGTCGCTGAGGTGACAACGACATACCTACGCGGCATGATATACATTTGGTTTTAGTTGTAGCAAGGAAATGCCATGTCCCGGTTTCACTTAATTGCCCCGTCGGGCTACTGTATCAATCAGCAGGCTGCCTTACGTGGGCTTGCGCGTCTTACTGAGGCCGGTCATCAGGTCGACAATTCAGCAGTCATTGCGCGCCGCTGCCAGCGTTTTGCAGGTACAGAGGCAGAAAGGCTTGCTGATGTTAACTCGCTCGTTAATCTGAAAACCCCCGATACTATTGTGATGGCGGTACGCGGCGGCTATGGCGCGAGCCGTTTACTGGCAGAAATTGACTGGCAGGGGCTGGCAGCCCGCCAGCAACAAGATCCGTTGCTGCTGTGCGGACACAGCGATTTTACGGCGATCCAGTGTGGTCTGCTGGCACAGGGGAATGTGATTAGCTTCAGCGGCCCGATGCTGGCGGCGAACTTCGGCGCCGAAGAAATGAACGCATTCACCGAGTACCATTTCTGGCAGGCTTTGCGTAATGCCCAATTTACCCTCGAATGGCAGGGTGAGGGTCCGCAGTGCGCAACTGAAGGTACACTGTGGGGCGGAAATCTGGCGATGATCATTTCGCTGATGGGTACACCGTGGATGCCGGCTATCAAAAACGGCATTTTGGTGCTGGAAGACATTAACGAGCATCCATTCCGTGTCGAGCGTATGCTGCTGCAGCTGTACCACGCCGGAATACTGGCCCAGCAAAACGCCATTATTCTTGGCAGTTTTAGCGGTAGCGCACCCAATGATTACGATGCCGGTTACAATCTTGATTCAGTTTGTGATTTTCTGCGCGCCAGATTGTCAGTACCGTTGATCTGCGGCCTCGATTTTGGCCATGAACAACGCACTGTCACCTTGCCTTTGGGAGCCAATGCGGTGCTGAAAAATGATAAAAACGGCACTCAGCTCACCTTAAGTGGGCATCCGGTACTAAAATCGTAAAAAAAGCGGCTAATAGGGCTAAGTAAAACGCTGTTTCTGTCGTTATTATGGTAGGGTTTATTAATACGAAACAGCGTAATTCAGGAGTAACCGAACGTTGGATGCCGCAGCAATTATTAGCCTTTTTATTTTGGGTTCCGTTCTCGTCACCTGCAGTATCTTACTCAGTTCATTCTCATCACGTCTCGGTATCCCAATTCTGGTGATATTTCTCGCTATCGGTATGTTAGCGGGCGTGGATGGTATAGGCGGCATACCTTTCGATAACTATCCATTCGCCTACATGGTGAGTAACCTGGCACTGGCGGTTATCCTGCTCGACGGCGGGATGCGCACCCAGGCCAGCTCTTTTCGCGTTGCGTTAGGCCCGGCGCTATCGTTGGCGACGGTCGGTGTGCTGATTACTTCCGGACTCACCGGCATGATGGCCGCGTGGCTGTTTCATCTGGATCTTATCGAAGGACTCCTGATTGGCGCGATTGTTGGTTCAACCGACGCCGCGGCGGTCTTTTCCCTGCTTGGCGGTAAGGGGCTTAACGAACGCGTTGGCTCTACGCTGGAAATTGAATCCGGCAGTAATGACCCGATGGCCGTGTTTTTGACCATCACGCTCATCGCCATGATCCAAAACCACGAGACCGGTTTAAGCTGGATGTTCGCGGTGCACATTATCCAGCAGTTTGGCTTAGGCATCATTATCGGTCTTGGCGGTGGATATATGCTCCAGCAGATGATTAACCGCATTTCGCTGCCTGCCGGACTGTATCCGCTATTGGCGTTAAGCGGTGGGATCCTGATTTTTGCCCTGACCACTGCGCTGGAAGGCAGCGGTATTCTGGCGGTTTATCTGTGTGGTTTCCTGCTGGATAATCGCCCTATTCGCAACCGGTTTGGCATTCTGCAAAACTTCGACGGTCTGGCCTGGCTGGCGCAAATCGCCATGTTCCTGGTGCTCGGACTGCTGGTTACGCCATCCGACCTGCTGCCTATCGCAATCCCGGCACTGATTTTGTCTGCGTGGATGATATTCATTGCCCGCCCGCTTTCGGTCTTCGCGGGACTGCTGCCGTTTCGTGGCTTTAATTTGCGAGAGCGCATTTTCATCAGTTGGGTGGGTCTGCGCGGTGCGGTACCCATCATCCTCGCCGTCTTCCCAATGATGGCGGGTCTGGAGAACGCGCGCCTGTTCTTTAACGTCGCCTTCTTCGTGGTACTTATCTCGTTGCTGTTTCAGGGAACGTCGCTTTCATGGGCTGCTAAAAAAGCCAAAGTGGTGGTCCCTCCCGTCGGCTGGCCCGTGTCGCGCATTGGTCTGGATATTCATCCGGATAACCCGTGGGAGCAGTTTGTTTATCAGCTCAGCGCGGATAAGTGGTGTGTGGGCGCCGCACTGCGCGACCTGCATATGCCGGAAGAAACGCGAATAGCCGCCCTGTTTCGTGACAACGTGCTGTTTCACCCCTCCGGCAGTACGCGTCTTCGCGAAGGCGATGTATTGTGTGTTATTGGCCGCGAGCGCGATCTCCCGGCTCTTGGCAAGCTGTTCAGCCAGTCGCCACCTGTGTCGTTAGACCAGCGCTTCTTCGGTGATTTTATTCTTGAAGCCAGCGCAAAATATGCCGATGTGGCGCTGATTTATGGCCTGGATGATGGCACCGAATATCGTGATAAGCAGCAAACGCTGGGTGAAATTGTCCAGCATCTGCTTGGTGCCGCGCCGGTCGTCGGTGACCAGGTGGAATTCGCTGGTATGATCTGGACTGTGGCCGAGAAAGAAGATAATGCAGTGCTGAAGGTTGGTGTTCGCGTTGCTGAAGATGAGGATGAGTAAAGCGGATGTTTTTGCCGGGTGGCGGCTGCGCCTTACCCGGCCTACAAAATGCACTAAATAAAGTTACACCGTCACAACTGGCACGCGCAGCGCCAGAGAACACATTAACTCGTAGCCTACCGTACCTGCGGCGGTGGCCACATCGTCAATTTTAATCTCTTTGCCCCACAGCTCTACCGGCGTCCCGATCCCTGCCTGCGGGCACGGTGTCAGATCTACCGCCAACATATCCATTGAGACTGTCCCCACCGTCCCGGTACGTACACCATCCACCAGCACAGGCGTTCCGCTTGGCGCATGGCGTGGATAACCGTCTGCATAGCCGGTCGCTACAATGCCAATGCGCTGCTCGCCCCTGGCAGTGTAACGTCCACCGTAGCCCACCCGATCGCCAGCTTTCAGCGTTTGTATGCCGATTATCTCGCTGCTCAAAGTCATCACTGGCTTCAGGCCGGTGTTAGCGATGTCTCGCCATTGTCCCGAAGGCGATGCGCCATACAAAATAATGCCCGGACGAACCCAGTCATAATGCGCTTCAGGGTGCCACAGCGTGGCGGCCGAATTCGACAGCGATCGTCTGCACTCCAGCCCTTCAGTTGCCTGCACAATACGCGCCATAGCTTCCTGAATACCTTCCGGGTGCTCTGCATCGGCAAAATGCGACATCAGCGTCATTTCACCGACGTTGGGCATCGCCCGCAGCTGTTGCCATACCGTGGGAACTCTTTCCGGTAAAAACCCAAGCCGGTTCATACCACTGTTCACCTTCAGGTAAACATCGAGCGGCGCCTTCAGGCGCGCATTCTGCAATGCTTTTAGCTGCCAGTTACTGTGTACACAGGTGGTTAGTCGATAATTGTCATATACAGTCAGGTCTTCAGCGTGGAAAAACCCCTCCAGCATGAGTATCGGGCCTTTCCATCCACGCTCGCGTAGAGTTATCGCCTCTTCAAGATTGAGCATGGCAAAACCATCGGTTGTGCCCAACGCATTCCAGACGCGTTCAATACCGTGTCCATACGCATTGGCTTTTACCACCGACCAGACGCGGGCGTCCGGCGCGGCCTGGCGGGTAATGGTCAGATTTTGTTTCAACGCCTGCAGGTCAATGCTGGCCAGTATCGGGCGGGTCATCTCACGTCCTTATCAGTTATGTGCGCCATGTAAATGCCGTGGACGAGAGGGGGTAAACCCCGGACTATAACGCGCCACGCTCAGATCGTCATAAGGTATGGCTGGCGTGCGGCCAGAAAGGATATCGCTCAGCAGCTGACCGGAGCCGCAGGCCATGGTCCAACCCAGCGTGCCGTGGCCGGTATTGAGCAGCAGATTCTTAAAGCGGGTGCGCCCCACCACCGGCGTTCCGTCCGGCGTCATCGGACGCAGTCCGGTCCAGAAGGTTGCCTGCTCCACATGACCGCCGCGCGGGAAGAGATCGCGTACGACCATTTCCAGCGTTTCACGACGAGGTTGTAGCAGTTCTGTATTAAAGCCGACAATCTCCGCCATACCGCCTACGCGAATACGATTGTCAAAGCGGGTAATAGCGATTTTGTAGGTTTCATCAAGGATAGTAGAAACCGGCGCACCGTCATCTTGCGCCACCGGAATGGTCAACGAATAGCCTTTGAGCGGATAGACCGGGATATCAACGATCCCTTTCAGCATTGCCGTGGAGTACGAACCAAACGCCATCACATAGGCATCGGCTTTAACTATCTCTTCGCCGCACTGGACGCCATAAATCTGCTCACCATCGCTCAGCAGCTTATCGACCGGGGTATTGAAGCGAAACTTAACGCCTGCCTGCTCCGCCATCTGCGCCAGACGCTGGGTAAACAGCTGGCAGTCGCCGGTTTCATCATTCGGTAAGCGCAGACCACCGGTCAGTTTGTGCGCCACTTCTGCCAGTGCGGGTTCGACTTCCGCCAGACGGTTTGCTTCCAGCAGTTGATATGGCACGCCAGCGTCTTCGAGCACGGCGATGTCGCGAGTGGCGTTCTCATACTGTTGGGCAGTACGGAAAAGTTGCAGGGTTCCGCCCTGACGTCCTTCGTACTCGATACCGGTAGAGGCGCGCAGCGCTTTCAGGCAATCACGGCTGTATTCCGCCAGCCGCACCATGCGTCCTTTATTTTCCATATAGTGGCTGGTGTCGCAGTTGCGCAGCATCTGCCACATCCATTTCAACTGGAACTGGGTTCCGTCAAGACGGACGGCCAGCGGAGCGTGGCGCTGAAACATCCACTTAATTGCTTTTAGCGGTACGCCTGGTGCCGCCCATGGTGCTGCATAACCTGGAGAGATTTGCCCCGCGTTCGCCGCACTGGTTTCCAGTGCCGGACCGGGCTCACGATCAATGACGGTGACATCGTGTCCAGCCTGACTTAAGTACCAGGCGCTGGTCACGCCAACGACACCACTTCCCAGTATGACAACTCGCATAGCCACTCCGTTAACAGTAAAAGAACAATCATCTAATTACATCTTGATAACTCAGTTGAAAATATTATTCAACATATGGCTTTTTTATGGTGACTTACCTCACATATAGCGGTGATGGCTGGGGACTCCCCGCTTTGGCATCTCCTGCTGTGCGTTATTTTTATCCAGCATAAAATTTTGCGGCCATGCCATTTTTCGACGCCTCGCTAACGTGAAATCGCAAAGAAAAAATTTCTGCCGCAGCACGTTTTTTAACACCATGATCTATGCTTGACATGAGGTACTCCAGACAGAGAGTGCCGCCAACAATGAGGGTGCGCGAATGGCTACGATTGATTCCATGAACAAGGACAGCACACGGTTAAGCGATGGACCCGACTGGACGTTTGATCTGCTGGATGTCTATCTGGCAGAGATAGACCGCGTGGCGAAACTCTACAAACTGGACACCTACCCGCACCAAATCGAGGTGATCACCTCCGAACAGATGATGGACGCTTACTCCAGCGTCGGGATGCCGATCAACTATCCTCACTGGTCGTTTGGTAAAAAGTTTATTGAAACCGAGCGCTTGTATAAGCATGGTCAGCAGGGACTGGCCTATGAGATTGTTATCAACTCCAATCCGTGTATCGCGTATCTGATGGAGGAGAACACCATCACCATGCAGGCGCTGGTGATGGCGCATGCCTGCTACGGACACAACTCCTTCTTCAAAAACAACTACCTGTTCCGAAGCTGGACGGATGCCAGTTCCATTGTCGATTACCTGATCTTCGCGCGAAACTATATAACCCAGTGTGAAGAGCGTTACGGCGTGGATGAAGTCGAAAAGCTGCTCGACTCCTGCCATGCGCTGATGAACTACGGCGTTGACCGTTACAAACGCCCGCAAAAAATCTCCCTACAGGAAGAGAAAGCCCGTCAGAAAAGCCGTGAAGAGTATCTGCAAAGCCAGGTGAATATGTTGTGGCGCACACTGCCGAAGAAAGAGGAAGAGAAAACCGTGGCGGAAGCCCGGCGTTATCCCTCTGAGCCACAGGAAAACCTGCTGTACTTCATGGAGAAGAACGCCCCGCTGCTGGAGTCCTGGCAACGCGAAGTGCTGCGCATTGTACGCAAGGTCAGCCAGTATTTTTATCCGCAGAAACAGACGCAGGTGATGAACGAAGGCTGGGCCACTTTCTGGCATTACACCATCCTGAACCACCTTTATGATGAGGGTAAAGTCACCGAGCGGTTTATGCTGGAGTTTCTGCATAGCCATACCAATGTGGTATTTCAGCCGCCCTACAACAGCCCGTGGTATAGCGGGATAAACCCTTATGCCCTGGGGTTTGCCATGTTCCAGGATATCAAACGTATTTGTCAGTCGCCGACCGAGGAGGACAAATACTGGTTCCCGGACATAGCGGGTTCTGACTGGCTGGAAACCCTGCATTTCGCGATGCGCGATTTCAAAGATGAGAGCTTTATCAGCCAGTTCCTGTCACCAAAGGTGATGCGTGATTTCCGTCTGTTCACCGTGCTGGATGACGATCGTCACAACTACCTGGAGATATCTGCGATTCATAATGAGGAAGGATATCGTGAGATCCGCAACAGGTTGTCGTCGCAATACAACCTCAGCAACCTGGAGCCGAATATTCAAATCTGGAACGTCGATCTGCGTGGCGACCGTTCGCTCACCTTACGCTACATTCCGCATAACCGCGCGCCGCTGGATAAAGGACGCAAAGAAGTGCTCAAGCACGTACACCGGCTTTGGGGTTTTGACGTGATGCTGGAGCAACAGAATGAAGATGGCAGCGTGGAGCTGTTGGAGCGTTGCCCGCCAAGGATGAATGGTCTGTAAATCTTATTACCGGAGGCGGTGTAAACACCATATCCGGCCTACGAAGTGCACGTATTGTAGGCCGGATAAGACGCTTTGGCGTCGCCATCCGGCATGGAGCGATTAACGGCCCTGAATAGCTAAGTCGCCCGGCAGGCTCTTTTGCATGCGATGCCAAATTTCGCCGCTGTCGTGACCATAGCGGCGCACCGTTTCATACACCTGCTCATGAGCGCCCTGCTCGCAGAGTTCTGACAGTTTACGGTAAAAGCTCAGCGCCAGCGCGCGCGCTTCCGGATTGGCAAAATAATGACGACCAATGCGGGTATATAATCCTTTCATACCGTTGAGGATCAAACCGTAAATCGGATTGCCGGAGGCAAATGCCAGACCGCGAAAAATGTTATAATCCAGATCGGCAAATGCGTCAGCGTGGTCGGCCACCTGATTTGCCGTCGCCAGAACCTCCTGTGCTTTATCAGGATGCTGGCGAAACGCAGTACGAACAAAGATCGTCGAAATATTGGTACGCACAGACAGCAGATTATCAATCAACTGCGGGACACTCTCGTGATCGAGACGCGCCAGCGTTTCAAGAATATTCAGCCCGGAGGTTTCCCAGAAGTTATTCACCTTCGTCGGTTTGCCGTGTTGAATGGTCAACCAGCCATCTCGCGCCAACCGCTGCAATACTTCGCGTAGCGTGGTACGTGTCACCCCAATAAGTTCGGAGAGTTCACGTTCAGCGGGCAAAATAGTGCCAGGTGGGAAGCGGTTATTCCAGATACTTTCAATGATGTACTCTTCCGCGAACCCAGCCGGGCTTTGCGCCTTAATGACCATAGTAAAAATTCCATTACACAGCAAAACATAGTTACACACATCATACCAGATGGGTATCTTAGCTGATAGCTGACGCAATGAAGAAAAAGTGGATCAAGGCTTCATTTTCCAAATAACGCTACAGTACAGCCAACCTTGTCAGTCTCGTGAATAGCTTGCCTGTACTCCCTCCTCCCGCTAAGCTTTGCGGTCAAACATAAAAACATGATTTCATTTTTAAAGGTAGGGAAATCACCATGGAGCTATCATGGGGCCGCGCGATGTGGCGCAATTTTTTAGGTCAATCACCAGACTGGTACAAACTTGCACTGCTTGTCTTCTTAGTCGTCAACCCGATTATTTTTTTCATCAACCCTTTTATCGCCGGCTGGTTGCTGGTGGCCGAGTTCATTTTCACGCTGGCGATGGCGTTAAAATGCTACCCACTGCTGCCAGGCGGGCTGTTGGCTATCGAAGCTGTCATTATTGGCATGACCAGCGCCACGCATGTGCGTGAAGAGGTTGCCGCAAACCTTGAGGTGTTATTGCTGCTGATGTTTATGGTGGCAGGCATCTACTTTATGAAGCAGTTATTACTGTTTATTTTCACGCGTCTGCTGCTCACTATTCGCTCCAAGACGCTGCTGTCGCTGTCTTTTTGTGTTGCAGCCGCTTTCCTCTCGGCGTTCCTCGATGCGTTGACCGTCGTGGCCGTGGTGATCAGCGTTGCGGTCGGTTTTTATGGTATCTACCATCGCGTTGCTTCTTCTCGCGCGGAAGACAACAACATGCTCGATGACAGCCATATCGATCAGCACAATAAAGTCGTACTTGAGCAGTTCCGCGGTTTTCTGCGTAGCCTGATGATGCACGCGGGTGTCGGTACGGCGTTAGGCGGCGTGATGACCATGGTGGGCGAACCACAAAACCTGATTATCGCCAAAGCAGCTGGCTGGCATTTTGGTGACTTCTTCCTGCGCATGTCGCCGGTTACCGTCCCGGTACTGATTTGCGGCCTGTTAACCTGTGTGCTGGTCGAGAAATTACGCTGGTTTGGCTATGGCGAAACGCTGCCGGAGACCGTCCGTGATGTCCTGCAACAGTTTGACGATCAGAGCCGCCAACAACGTACCCGTCAGGACAAAATCAAACTGATTGTCCAGGCGATTATTGGCGTCTGGCTGGTCGTTGCTTTGGCCCTGCACCTGGCAGAAGTCGGATTGATCGGTTTGTCGGTCATCATTCTGGCAACCTCGTTGACCGGCGTCACCGACGAACATGCGATAGGTAAAGCCTTTACCGAGTCGCTACCCTTCACCGCGCTGCTGACCGTGTTCTTCTCTATTGTCGCGGTGATTATCGATCAACAGCTCTTTTCGCCGATAATTCAGTTTGTTTTGCAGTCTTCTGAGCATGCTCAACTGACGCTGTTTTATCTCTTCAACGGCCTGCTGTCTTCGATCTCTGATAACGTTTTTGTCGGCACTATTTACATTAACGAAGCCAAAGCCGCACTGGAACAAGGGACCATCAGCCTCAACCAGTACGAACTGTTAGCGGTAGCGATTAATACCGGGACCAACCTGCCTTCCGTGGCTACACCAAACGGTCAGGCGGCGTTCCTGTTCCTGCTGACCTCCGCGCTGGCACCATTGATTCGCCTCTCTTATGGCCGCATGGTGTGGATGGCTCTGCCGTATACTCTCGTCCTGACGCTCGTTGGTCTGCTTTGCGTCGAGTTCACGCTGGTACCGGTGACCGAGTGGATGACTCAAACGGGCTGGTTAGCTACACTTTCATAACAATTAACCGGGCAAATCACTGCCCGGTTTGACTTTTTGCATGATAAATATCCGATTACGCAAATTTTCAATTCCCGCTAGTGGCGCATAAAGTGAATTGGTTTAAACTGCGGTCTCTACGCATGTTGCAGGGAAATGATTATGTTGCGATTTTTAAACCAGTGCTCCCGAGGTCGTGGAGCATGGTTATTGTTGGCGTTAACCGCCTTTGTGCTGGAGCTCGTCGCGCTGTGGTTCCAGCACGTCATGCTGCTAAAACCTTGCGTGTTGTGTATTTACGAACGTAGCGCATTATTCGGCGTGATGGGTGCAGGGCTGGTTGGTGCTATCGCACCAAAAACACCGCTGCGCTATGTGGCGATGATAATCTGGATTTACAGTGCCTGGCGCGGACTTCAGTTAGCGTATGAGCACACCATGATTCAGCTGCACCCATCACCGTTTATGACCTGTGATTTTGCCGCACGCTTCCCAAGCTGGCTGCCACTGGACAAATGGCTGCCGCAGGTGTTTTTAGCGTCCGGTGACTGTGCTGAGCGCCAGTGGTCTTTTTTAACCCTGGAAATGCCGCAGTGGCTGTTGGGGATCTTCGCCGCCTACCTGGTGGTCGCCGTGCTGGTGGTGATAGCACAGCCGTTCAAGCCGAAAAAACGTGACCTCTTCGGTCGCTAACAGAGACGCTCCTTCGGGAGCGTTTTTTTTGCCTTAAATTCATTGCCTGCTGGCATCTATAAGATGTATATTAAATACATCTTATAGATGCCACACCAAGGAGATGTCTTATGTCCCATTTACGCATCCCGGCAAACTGGAAAGTTAAACGCTCTACTCCCTTCTTTACCAAAGACAACGTCCCTGCAGCACTGCTTTCTCACCATAACACTGCAGCAGGCGTTTTTGGCCAGCTTTGTGTGATGGAAGGTACGGTAACGTATTACGGCTTTGCCAATGAAGACGCAAAAGAGCCTGAAGTAAAAGTGGTGATTAATGCCGGTCAGTTTGCGACCAGTCCACCGCAGTATTGGCATCGCGTTGAATTAAGCGACGACGCCCAATTCAACATCAATTTCTGGGTTGAAGATGACAACCATGGAGATGAGATGTATCAGGCGAAAAAGTCTTAAGCCTTAACGCCTGCTAATCGATGGGCGGCTTAGTCCGCCCATGAAGGTTTGTTCAGAATATGATCCTGCCAGTCACGCACTTCCGATTCTTTCACCGCAATATGACGTACTGAAATACGTTCACCGTGCATCGCCGCTTTTGATCCCGTCAGCAGTGGATGCCACTCCGGCAGCCCTTTACCTTCCGCTAGCAGACGATACGCACAGGTCATCGGCAGCCATTCAAAGGTAGGCAGATTATCGCGCGTCAGTTTGATACAGTCAGGCTCGTACTCGAATCGACGTTCGTAATTACGGCACTGACAGGTTTTGATATTGAGCTGCTTACACGCGACGTTAGTAAAATAGATTTCGTCGGTGTCTTCGTCCATCAGCTTATGCAGGCAGCATTGACCACACCCGTCACATAATGACTCCCACTCGGCATCGGTCATTTCATCCAGGGTTTTACTTTGCCAGAAAGGTATGTCGCTCATCAGGGTATCCGCTATTGCAATAAAGCTGCACCTTATAACCAGTCTGGCACGCTGATGCAAGTTTTGCCGCCCGAAAAGGCGGCAAGAAGAGATTACAGCACGCGTGTCGTCAGCGTTTGACCATGAAAACTGATAGCCAGTTCATCACCGCTGTTTAACGGCCCAACGCCCGCTGGCGTCCCCGTCAACACAACATCGCCCGCTTTGAGGGTAAAGAAACGACTCATGTAGGCAATCAAAGGAACGATTTGATGGATCATATCCGCCGTGGTGCCGTGCTGACGCTGTTCACCGTTGACCGTTAATCCGAGCATCGTATCCTGTGGATCGCCGTTAAACTCCGCCACCGGAATAAACCCTGACAGCGGGCAAGAGTTATCAAAACCCTTCGCTTTTTCCCATGGCTGCCCCGCCTTCTTCATTTTGCCCTGAATATCACGCAGGGTCAGATCCAACGCGACGCCATAGCCCGCGATGGCTTTGCGCACATGTTCTTCCGTCGCCTGACGTAAGGTCGCGCCAATCAAAACAGCCAGCTCAACTTCATGGTGAACCGAACCCATATCAGATGGGATAACCAGCGGCTGACGCAAATCGCACAGCGCGGTTTCCGGTTTAATAAACAGCACCGGCTCTTCCGGAGGCGTTCCACCCATCTCTTTAATATGGTTGGCATAGTTACTCCCTACGCAAACCACCTTACTCACCGGATAATCCAGCAGAGCACCATGCCAGTTATGATGTTGATACATTACTTTCCCCTAACGTAGTTATCAATTTCAGGTACTGCATCGATGGGGCGTGCTGCTGCCGGATGCAGTTTAACGTTTATCGTCTGGTGTATTTTGTTTCGTCGCGGCCAGATGCTGTTTAAGTAAATCTTCTGGCGGCGGTGGTATTTGTAAATAATAGCCCTGCTCGGTGAGTGCCTGTTTTACTTTTTCCAGATCGGCATTAACCAGCTTTTTACGGCCATCAAGCGGCAACATCATTGCCAGCGTCGGCTGACCAAATCCTTTCATCAGTTCTTCAGGAACTCGCGAGAAATCGTCTTTTTTTTCGACATATAAATAGGTCTGGTCACGTTTACTGCTTCGGTAGATCACACAAAACATATCTTTTACTCTGAATTCACGGAATGGTGGCTTGCCTCAATATAATACTGACTATAACATGCCTTATAGTCTTCGGAATATCACCCCGCGCTGGGGATGATAAATAGCAAATTGAGTAAGGCCAGGATGTCAAACACGCCAATCGAGCTTAAAGGCAGTAGCTTCACCTTATCAGTGGTTCATTTACATGAAGCAGAACCCGAGGTTATTCGTCAGGCGTTGGAAGACAAAATCGCGCAGGCACCTGCTTTTTTAAAACATGCTCCCGTAGTGGTTAACGTGAGTGGTCTTGAAAGCCCGGTAAACTGGTCAGCGCTGCAGAAGGTTGTCGCGTCTACCGGATTGCGCATTATCGGCGTTAGCGGATGCAAAGACGCCAGACTCAAGGCTGAAATCGACGAAATGGGTCTTCCTTTACTGACTGAAGGTAAAGAAAAAGCTATTCGTCCTGCGCCCGTTGAGGCCCCGGCTCCCGTCGCTCCGCCACAAAACGTTACTCCCATCACAAAAACACGATTAATAAATGTGCCGGTTCGTTCCGGTCAGCGCATTTATGCACCACAATGTGATCTGATTGTTACAAGCCACGTCAGTGCAGGCGCAGAGCTTATCGCTGATGGCAATATTCATGTTTATGGAATGATGAGAGGCCGTGCGTTGGCAGGCGCAAGCGGTGACCGGGAAGCGCAAATTTTTTGTACCCATCTGACGGCAGAACTGGTGTCTATCGCAGGTGTTTATTGGCTGAGTGATAAAATCCCAGCAGAATTTTATGGCAAAGCGGCACGTCTGCAATTAGCAGAAAACGCTTTGACAGTTCAACCGTTGAATTGATCCCTTTTTAACAAGGAATTTCTATGGCACGCATTATTGTTGTTACTTCGGGTAAAGGGGGCGTTGGCAAAACCACCTCCAGCGCGGCCATCGCTACAGGTTTGGCCCAGAAGGGAAAGAAAACTGTCGTTATTGATTTTGATATCGGCCTGCGTAATCTTGATCTGATTATGGGTTGTGAACGCCGCGTCGTTTACGACTTCGTCAACGTTATTCAGGGCGATGCGTCGTTAAATCAGGCGCTAATCAAAGATAAGCGTACCGAAAATCTCTTTATTCTTCCGGCCTCACAAACTCGCGATAAAGACGCGTTGACGCGTGAAGGCGTCGCGAAAGTTCTGGACGATCTGAAAACGATGGAATTCGACTTCATCGTCTGCGACTCTCCGGCGGGTATTGAAACCGGTGCGCTGATGGCCCTCTATTTTGCCGATGAAGCGATTATTACCACCAACCCGGAAGTCTCCTCTGTACGTGACTCTGACCGTATTCTGGGTATTCTGGCGTCGAAATCTCGTCGCGCGGAAAACGGTGAAGATCCAATTAAAGAGCATCTGCTGCTTACGCGCTACAACCCTGGCCGCGTAAATAAAGGTGACATGCTGAGCATGGAAGACGTACTGGAAATTCTGCGAATCAAGCTGGTTGGCGTGATTCCTGAAGATCAGTCAGTCCTGCGCGCGTCTAACCAGGGTGAGCCGGTTATTCTCGACATCAATGCTGATGCCGGTAAAGCCTATGCTGATACCGTAGACCGTCTGTTGGGAGAAGAACGTCCTTTCCGCTTCATTGAAGAAGAGAAGAAAGGTTTCCTCAAACGCCTGTTCGGAGGATAAGTTATGGCATTACTGGATTTTTTTCTCTCGCGGAAAAAGAGCACAGCGAACATCGCTAAAGAGCGACTGCAGATTATTGTTGCGGAACGTCGTCGTAGTGACGCCGAGCCACATTATTTACCGCAGCTGCGCAAGGATATTCTCGACGTTATCTGCAAGTATGTACAAATTGATCCCGAAATGGTCACGGTACAACTTGAACAAAAAGACGGCGATATTTCGATCCTCGAACTTAACGTGACATTACCTGAAGCGGAAGAGTCTAAATAAGCTCTTTTGTCGCTAAATCATGGTTACGAAAAAGGCAGATTATTCTGCCTTTTTTATTTTCTATCTCTGACTAACCTATCGAGCATTTATTCCAAAGTAAACTTTGGGTAGTTTTCGGCAAAATAGCGGCGCAAATACTCAACCGTAATACGGATTTTTGCCGACGTCGCCAGCCGGGAGACATAAACCGCCCATATATTGGCGGGTTGATAATACTCAGGCAATATATGCACCAGATGTCCGCTGGCAATGTTGTCGCAAACGTCCCACCACGAACGCAAAGCAATTCCCTGCCCATCCAGACACCATTGATGTACCACTTCGCCATGGTTAGACGACAGCGGCCCCGTAACCTTTATTGAGTGTGCGCCCTCTTTATTACGCATTTGCCAGATACCAAACGGATGGTCGCGTTCTTTAATAACCAGGCAGGGAAAAGTAGAAAGATCGTTCAGTTGTTTCGGCACTCCATGCTGCGCCACAAATTCCGGCGAGGCGCACAGAATACGGTAGTTAGTCGCCAGCTTGCGGGCAATCAGGTTCGGCGCGATATCATCCCCGATACGAATATCAAGATCGACGCCCTCATTGACCATATCTACCAGACGGTCTTCAACATCGAACCTCAGTTCTAACTGCGGGTACTCTTTTGCCAGCGCAGACAGCGCCGGAGCGACCACCCGGCGGCCAAAACCAAAGCTACTGATAATTCGTAGCATCCCCTGCGGGATCTGCCTGGCATCGGACAGCTCGTCCATCATCTGATCGACATCCTGCAGGATCCGCTGTGCCCATTCGTAGATCCGCTCCCCCTCTTCCGTGATGGTTACGCGCCGCGTTGTTCGGTGCAACAGCACCACGTTCAGCGTTTGTTCCAACAGGGCAACGCGCTTACTGATAAAAGCCGGAGATACGCCCAGCTCTTCGGCAACGGCGGCAAATCCCGCACGACGGGCAACCAGCATAAAGACGCGTAAATCATTTAACAGCGGCAGATTATTCATGATCTGTGTTTTATGTTTCACCAGTTAGGGGGATTAACTATTAATCAGTCAATTATAGGATACGGGGAAAGTCAATTTTGATGGCGTACAAGTGAGAGCTGCTATGAAGAAAACCTGTCGTATTGCCGCTATCCCCGGAGATGGCATTGGTAAAGAAGTCCTGCCTGAAGGCATTCAGGTGTTGCAGGCAGCCGCCGAGCGTTGGGGGTTGTCACTCAGCTTTGAGCAAATGGAATGGGCCAGCTGCGAGTACTACGCCCATCACGGGAAGATGATGCCGGATGACTGGCACGAGCAGTTACAATCCTTCGATGCTATCTATTTTGGTGCCGTTGGCTGGCCGGAAACCGTACCGGACCACATCTCATTATGGGGTTCACTGCTTAAGTTTCGCCGCGAATTCGACCAGTATGTCAACCTGCGCCCGGTACGCCTGTTTCCAGGCGTACCTTGCCCGCTGGCAGGCAAGCAGCCTGGCGACATTGATTTCTATGTGGTGCGCGAGAACACCGAGGGAGAATACTCTTCACTCGGCGGACGCGTAAGCGAAGGTACAGAACACGAAGTGGTTATCCAGGAGTCGGTCTTCACCCGTCGCGGCGTGGATCGTATATTGCGTTACGCTTTCGAGCTGGCGCAAAACCGCCCGCGCAAAACCCTGACCTCGGCGACTAAATCCAATGGACTGGCCATCAGCATGCCGTACTGGGACGAGCGCGTGGAAGCAATGGCGGCTAACTATCCCGAGATCCGTTGGGATAAACAGCATATTGATATACTCTGCGCCCGCTTTGTGATGCAGCCGGAGCGTTTTGACGTGGTGGTTGCCTCCAACCTGTTTGGCGACATCCTTTCCGATCTGGGTCCAGCCTGTACCGGAACGATTGGCATTGCGCCTTCAGCCAACTTAAACCCGGAACGCACCTTCCCGTCTCTGTTCGAGCCAGTACACGGTTCGGCCCCCGATATCTACGGCAAGAACATCGCCAACCCTATAGCGACTATCTGGGCTGGCGCCATGATGCTCGACTTCCTTGGCAACGGTGATGCCAACTATAAAGCCGCCCACGACGGTATTCTGGCAGCAATTGAGCATGTTATTGCCAGCGGCCCGAAAACGCCAGATATGAAAGGCAACGCCACCACCCAACAGGTAGGTGAAGCCATTGCTCAGGCACTGCGTTAGAGGTCAAACCACGAAATATGAGCCGCGTCACTGACGCGGCTTTTTTATGCGTTTTATGTCGCCAAAAACCTGCGCCAATTCACCTTTTATTATTTCCGTTCCGTGTTTTATTGCTTCACGTATCGGGCAATTGTTTAATTCATGTAAAGAACAAATAATAAAATTGTTAAATACAAAATCACTAATTCCCTACAGCATGATAACAACGACAGGCTAATGCCATACGCGGGCAACTGTGCCCAGGAGATCCCATGTTGAGCAACGTAAAGAAAAAAGACATGCCGCTGATAGCCATCAGCCTGGTGGCTATTCTTTTCATCGCCGCCACACTTAGTCTCTTCCCTCAGCAGTCTGCACAAGTCGCAAATACCCTTTTTAACGGCGTTACCCGGATGCTGGGTTCCGCCGTGCAGATCCTCGTTCTGATGGCGATGGGTCTGGTCGTCTGGCTGGCCACCAGCAAATACGGCAACATTCGTCTGGGAGAAGGAAAAGCGGAATACAGCACGCTGTCCTGGCTGTTTATGTTTATTTGTGCCGGACTAGGTTCCTCCACGCTCTACTGGGGCGTTGCTGAGTGGGCCTATTATTACCAGACCCCGGGTCTGAATATCGCTCCGCACTCGCAAAAAGCGCTGGAATACAGCTTACCCTACTCTTTTTTCCATTGGGGAATCAGCGCCTGGGCGACCTATACGCTGGCTTCATTAACCATGGCCTACCACTTTCATGTGCGGAAAAACAAAGGGCTGAGCCTGTCCGGAATAATCGCCGCTATCACCGGCGTGCATCCGCAGGGCGTGTGGGGCCGGCTGGTTGATTTGATGTTCCTGATCGCAACAGTTGGCGCGTTAACCATCTCTCTGGTTGTCACCGCCGCCACCTTTACCCGTGGTTTATCTGCTCTCACGGGTTTACCGGATAACTTCACCGTACAGGCGTTTGTTATCCTGTTCTCTGGCGGCATTTTCTGTCTGAGCTCCTGGATTGGCATCAACAACGGCTTGCAACGTCTGAGCAAAATGGTCGGCTGGGGGGCGTTTTTACTGCCGCTGCTGGTGCTGATTGTCGGCCCGACCGAATTCATCACCAATAACATCATCAACGCCATTGGTCTGACGACACAAAACTTTTTACAGATGAGCCTGTTCACCGATCCACTTGGCAACGGTGAGTTCACCCGCAACTGGACGGTGTTCTACTGGCTGTGGTGGATCTCCTACACCCCTGGCGTGGCAATGTTTGTTACTCGCGTATCCCGTGGTCGCAAAATCAAAGAGGTTATCTGGGCATTAATCTTAGGTAGTACCGTTGGCTGCTGGTTCTTCTTTGGCGTGATGGAAAGCTACTCCATTCACCAGTTTGTGAACGGTGTGATCGACGTACCGCAGGTTATGGCCACGTTAGGCGGCGAAACAGCCGTACAGCAAGTGTTGATGTCGTTGCCTGCCGGGAAACTGTTCCTGGTGGCGTATCTGGCGATCATGATTATTTTTCTCGCCTCGCATATGGATGCCGTCGCCTACACCATGGCGGCCACCAGCACGCGTAACCTGCAGGAAGGGGAAGATCCGCAGCGTAGCTTACGTCTGTTCTGGTGCGTGGTCATCACCCTGATCCCCTTATCGATTTTATTCACCGGCGCGTCCCTGGAAACCATGAAGACCACGGTGGTTCTGACCGCACTTCCCTTCCTCGCCATTCTGTTGGTGAAGGTTGGCGGTTTTCTTCGTTGGGTACGGCAGGACTATGCCCACGTTCCTGCGCATCAAATTGAAAGTCATCTTCCCGAAACGCCAGTTAACGCCCCCGTTGCGCCACCGGCTGGGACATTACTCAAAGGCGACAATTAAGCGCCAGTAAAAAATCCTCTTACTCACAAATTAAAGGTATTCCAATGAGCAATCTGAGCCCTGAGTTTATTCTGCCGCAAAATTTCTGTGCCAACCCGCAGGACGCCTGGACTATCCCTGCCCGGTTCTATACTGACCATCAGGCCTTCGAGCACGAACAAGAGAAAGTGTTTGCTAAAAGCTGGATTTGCGTCGCCCACAGTAGCGAGCTGGCAAAGCCCAATGATTATGTTACCCGGGAAGTGATTGGCGAGAACATCGTGCTGGTACGGGGTCGCGATAACGTGCTGCGCGCGTTCTACAACGTTTGCCCGCATCGTGGTCATCAGCTGTTGAGCGGCGAAGGGAAAGCGAAAAATGTAATTACCTGCCCTTACCACGCATGGGCGTTCAAACTTGACGGCAATCTGGCGCATGCGCGTAACTGCGAAAATGTCGCCAACTTCGACAGCGAAAAAGCGCACCTTACACCTGTACGTCTGGAAGAGTATGCCGGATTCGTGTTTATCAACATGGATCCGAACGCGGGCAGCGTGGAAGAACAACTCCCAGGTCTTGCAGACAAAGTTATCGAAGCCTGCCCTGATGTGCATGACCTGAAGCTGGCGGCACGCTTTACGACCCGAACTCCAGCCAACTGGAAGAATATTGTCGATAACTATCTGGAGTGCTACCACTGCGGCCCGGCTCACCCTGGTTTTTCCGACTCGGTTCAGGTTGATCGTTACTGGCATACTATGCACGGCAACTGGACGCTACAATACGGTTTCGCCAAACCGTCAGAGCAGTCATTTAAGTTCGAAGAAGGTGTTGATGCCGCCTTCCACGGTTTCTGGCTGTGGCCGTGCACCATGCTCAACGTTACGCCAATCAAAGGCATGATGACCGTTATCTATGAATTTCCAGTGGATGCAGAAACTACGCTGCAAAACTATGACATTTACTTCACCAACGAAGAGCTGACCGAAGAGCAGAAACAACTGATCGAATGGTATCGCAACGTCTTTCGTCCTGAAGATTTACGTCTGGTAGAAAGCGTGCAAAAGGGGCTGAAATCGCGCGGGTATCGCGGTCAGGGCCGCATTATGGCCGACACCAGCGGCAGCGGTATCTCCGAACATGGCATTGCCCATTTCCATAATCTGGTCGCGCAGGTGTTTCAGGAATAACCAGGGGCTGTAACGACAGACACCGGCGCATCGTTAAGCCGCGCCGGACAGATTTTTTAGGGAGTGCCGCAATGTCTGATTATCAAATGCAAGAAGTCCGGGTCAGCCGGATTGAGACGATTACCGCGCAGGTAAAACGCTTTACTTTAACGGCGACATCAGGCGAGCCGTTGCCCGCGTTTCAGGGTGGCAGCCATATTATCGTGCAGATGCGCGATGGCGAGAATCTATACAGCAATGCGTACTCGCTGATGAGTTCCCCCTTTGATACGAGCGCCTGGCAAATCGCCGTACGACTGGAGGAAGCATCCAAAGGCGGCTCACGATATCTGCATCAAAACGTGAAACCCGGCGACACGCTCACGATTTCTACGCCTAACAATCTGTTCGCCCTCGCCCCTCAGGCACAACAACATCTGTTGATTGCCGGAGGTATCGGCATCACACCGTTTTTATCGCAGCTCCCGGAGCTGGAACATTCTCAGGCAGAATGGCAACTGCATTATTGCTCTCCCAGTCAGGACAACTGCGCGTTTTATGACGAACTCCTGCAACACCCCAGCGTCGATCGTATTCATCTGCATCTGTCAAGCGCAGGGACACGCCTTGATTTATCTCGCCTGCTGGCCGATGTCGAACCCGGCACACATATTTACACCTGCGGGCCAGCAGTGCTCAACGATGCCGTCAGAGAAGCGGCTTCCCTCCATAGACTGGACAGCAATACGCTACATTTCGAACAATTTGCGCTGGAAGATAAAAGCGGTGATGCCTTTACCCTGGTGCTGGCGCGTTCAGGACGCGAGTTTGTGGTCCCGGAAGAGATGACCATTTTGCAGGTTATCGAAAATAACAAAGCCGCGCGCGTTGAGTGCCTGTGCCGGGAAGGCGTGTGCGGCACCTGCGAAACAACGATTCTTGAAGGGGAAGCGGATCACCGCGATCAGTATTTCAGCGACGACGAAAAAGCCAGCCAGCAGAGCATGCTCATTTGCTGCTCTCGCGCCAAAGGTAAGCGCCTGGTGCTTGATTTGTAGCGTTGCGCAGGCCGGGTTAGCAATGGCGCAACCCGGCGAGCCTGGTGACTTACTGCGGATATTCCTGCAGCAGCGCGTTGAGACGATCGGACATCAGTTCGCCACGCCAACCGGAAACCAACTCCGGCAGGGTCTGCTGCGGCTTTAATTTCCAGTGCGAGTTGAGTAGCTGGTTGATTTGACGGCGTGAAGCCAGCAGTTCGACGCTAAGATTATGCTCAGTACTCACCTCGGCAACCAGCGCCTTGATGGCTTTGAACGCTTTGCGGTATCCTGGCATATCCATCAAATTCAGCAGCGGCTGTGGCAGTGATTCTTCCGGTAAAGCCTGCGCTTTTTCTACCAGAGAAATCAGCGTTTTG
Organism: Citrobacter sp. Cpo037; assembly: GCF_030332945.1. Lineage (NCBI taxonomy): Bacteria > Pseudomonadati > Pseudomonadota > Gammaproteobacteria > Enterobacterales > Enterobacteriaceae > Citrobacter > Citrobacter sp. Cpo037. The sequence goes on along the minus strand of NZ_JAOWGW010000066.1, from coordinate 90,282 downwards.
CCATGGAAGCGAATTTCACTGCCGGAAAGGCCGAGGCTGTCCAGTTCACCCAGACTCCCCGGCATATAACGAGCGACCGACCACAGGTGTTCTTCACGCACCACAAAGTTCACTGCCAGATCGCGCTCACGTGCTTTACGCAGTCGCCAGTCGGCAAGCAGTTGCAAGCAGGCCAACTGCCGGGTACGCAGCTGCCAGGCGTTAGTGATATCGCGCCATGCGTCTTCAGGCGCCAGAACCTCCTGGCGACGCTGCTGCATTAAGCGGCATTCGTCCAGTGCGGCTGGCAGCCAGCCGCTGGCTTCAGTTTCAACCATCAGTTTTGTGGTGATCGGTAATAGATACCAGACATCAGCCGCCGCGTACTCACACTGACGCTCGGTCAGCGGTCTGGCCAGCCAGTCGGTGCGGGATTCGCTTTTGTCCAGCGCCACCCCCGTAAACTCTTCCACCATCGCGGCAAACCCCCACGACAGCGGACGACCGCAAAAAGCAGCCAGAATTTGTGTATCAATCAACGGCTGCGGCAGTTCGCCAAAAGCGTTGAGAAACACTTCCAGATCTTCGCTACCCGCATGCAGGAATTTGGTGATGGCAGTATCACGCAGAATATCGCGCAGCGGCGACCAGTCGGTGATCCCCTGCGGATCAATCAGAGCAACGTGTTTGCCATCAAACAGCTGGATCAGCCCCAACTGCGGATAATAGGTACGCGTGCGAACAAATTCTGTATCCAGGGCTATCGCCGGAAATTCACGGACGGCTTCGCACAGCGTGGCCAACGCGTCGTCCGTGGTGATCATTTGATAATTCAAATCGTGCTCTCTTAGGTTTGCGCCAAAAAAAACGCCGGATTACCCGGCGTTTTCTACTGGCTGACTTAACGCTCAGCCTTTATTGTCCACTTTGGCACGCGCTTCGTCACGTAATTCTCGTCGCAAAATTTTACCAACGTTAGATTTCGGCAACTCATCGCGAAACTCCACCAGCTTCGGTACTTTATAGCCCGTCAGGTGACGACGACAGAAAGTGACCAGCGCTTCATCGGTTAACGAGGCATCTTTCTTCACCACGAAAATTTTCACCGCTTCACCGCTGCTGCCGGACGGAACCCCAACCGCAGCCACTTCCTGCACGCCAGGGTGTTGCATAACCACGTCTTCAATTTCATTAGGGTAGACGTTAAAGCCGGACACCAGGATCATATCTTTCTTACGATCGACAATACGCAGAAAGCCTTCGTCATCCATCACCGCAATATCGCCAGTGTGCAACCAGCCGTCTTTGATGATTTCGTCAGTGGCGTCTGGTCGCTGCCAGTAGCCCAGCATCACCTGTGGACCTTTCACACACAGCTCACCCGGTTCTCCCGGTGGCACTTCGTTGTCGTCGTCGTCCACCAGCTTGACCTCAGTGGAGGGAACCGGTAAACCGATACTTCCGCTGTGGTAGTCAATATCGTGAGGGTTAACACTCACCAGCGGGGCGCACTCCGTCAGGCCATAACCTTCCAGAAGATACTGCCCCGTCAGCTTCACCCAGCGTTCAGCTACCGCTTGTTGAACCGGCATTCCGCCACCTGCCGAGAGATGCAGTGACGAGAAGTCCAGTTGCTGGAACTCTTTGTTATTCAGCAGCGCGTTAAACAGCGTATTGACGCCGGTCATCGCGGTAAACGGATACTTCGCCAGCTCTTTTACCAACCCCGGAATATCACGCGGGTTAGTAATCAGCAGGTTTTGACCGCCTAGCTCAATAAACAGCAGACAGTTCATCGTTAGCGCAAAAATGTGATACAGCGGTAACGCCGTCACCACCAATTCTTTACCCGGATGCAGCAACGGACCGTAGGTAGCATGAACCTGCTCAAGATTAGCCAGCATGTTGCGGTGCGTGAGCATCGCGCCTTTCGCCACGCCGGTTGTCCCGCCGGTATATTGCAGGAACGCCAGATCTTCCGACACCACTTCGGGTTTCACATACTGCATGCGGTAACCGTTTTGCAGCGCACTGCGAAACGAGATGGCATCCGGCAGGTTATATTTCGGCACCAGCCGTTTGATATACTTGACGACAAAGTTAACCAGCGTTCCTTTGGCGGTCGACAGCTGATCGCCCATACGCGTCAGGATCACGTGTTGCACAGACGTTTTGTCGACCACCTTTTCCAGCGTATGAGCAAAGTTAGATACGATGACAATCGCCGACGCGCCGCTATCGTTGAGCTGATGTTCCAGCTCGCGAGGCGTGTAAAGCGGGTTAACGTTCACGACGATCATGCCGGCACGTAAAATCCCAAACAGTGCGACCGGATATTGCAGCAGGTTCGGCATCATCAGCGCGACGCGATCGCCCTTTTTCAGCCCCAGGCCTTGTTGTAAATAGGCCGCAAATGCCCGGCTCCGCTCTTCAAGCTTGCGGAAGGTCATCACCTCCCCCATGTTTACAAACGCGGGCTGATCGGCATACCGTCTTACTGAGTGTTCAAAGAGTTCCACCAGGGATTGATAACGGTCAGGATTGATCTCCGCAGGAACACCAGCGGGATAACGGTTAAGCCAAACCTTTTTCAATACATCACCTCTAAAATGCGTATTCGTCGTCATCACAACCCCAGGCAATAAACAAACTGTTAACATAATATTAACTCAGCGTACCAGTTTGTTTATTACACAACGACAAGGTTGCGAAGCACGTCACTATTTATTTTTCTTATATCCACGTTAATGCAGAAACAGCGGACGAGCCGCTGTTTCTTTTACCAATAAAACAAAGAGTTACTCTGTTACTATGGTCTGAACCTGTGCCGGGCCGGGATTGTACCAGCCCCATCCGCCGTAGCCACCGTAAGGCCAGCCACGCGCACCGTAGAACCAGGGGTCGATAGGCTGAGGCGGCATGACAATCTGCTGAGTAATATGCCAGCGTTTATAACCGGTTACCTGCATCAACATGAATTTATACGGCGTATTACCGATTTTTCCGTCCACCGTACCGCTAATCGGACCGACGACGGTGACCAGTTGCCCGCGAAAGTCCACCGGGTCGAGGAAGCCATTTACATCAGCATATATCCGCCCGCGAGAGGCTTCACCCAGCACTGGACGCGCACCACTATCGAGCGGAACGGTGGCAATTTCCAGACGGGATTTTCCCTGCTGGTTCTGAATATCCACCACTTTGCCGCCGAAACGCGCCTCCTGTCCGACATACAGCTGCGGCGCATTCATCACCCGCACCAGATCCTGCTGCGGCGTCGGGCTCGAACCTTTAATCGCATCCGGAATGGTGACGCAGCCGCTAAGCATTAACGCTAAGGCCCCCGCCAACACACCCTTTATTAACTGCTTTTGCACCGCCATATTGTGACTCCCTTTTCTTAGCTTCTGCCCCGGCCTGTTCACAATGCTGTTCACTGACGACTGTAGGTCTTAGCCGGGGTTCTACTACTAAGATTCATTCTTTACCGGGAAGTTTCTTCCACGCCACGGTGTTACGTAAATAAACCGGTTCAGCGTGTTCGACCGCTACGGTCTCACCCGCAGCCAGCATTTGCGTGGCGACGGGCAGCATGTCTTCAGCCGCTGGAAGCAGCACGTCACCATCGCTGAACGTCAGACCGCTGTCTTTACCAAGCTCAGGCCATGCCGGCCACCCCGTCCCGACCGTCACCCAGTCGCCAGAAAGCTGCAATAAACGCTCATGTACCTGCTCGGGGGTTAACACCGCTTCGGTTTCTTCACCGTGCCAGTTACCGTTGTCATCACGCTGATATTCGGCCCAGTAGACTTCGCCCATTCGCGCGTCAATCGCCGCCAGTACGCGAGTCGCGCCCGACTTACGCCAGGCGCCCTGCGCCATGGTCGCCAGGGTGGAGACGCCGATCATCGGTAAGTTTGCGCCTAACGCCAGCCCCTGAGCAATGCCAATACCGATACGCACGCCGGTGAAACTGCCGGGACCGCGACCAAACGCCAGGGCGTCGATATCGGTTAACGTGAGATCGCCAGCGGCCAGGATTTCCTGAACCATCGGTAAAATTCGTTGGGTGTGTTCTCGTGGGCAAAGCTCAAAGTGAGCCTTGATAGTACCTTCATTCCACAGGGCAACAGAGCACGCCTCTGTGGCGGTATCGATAGCCAGAATTCGCATGGGTGTTTGTGATCAGATCAATAAATTTGGCGCGCATCTTACCACACTCCGTAACAAATTACTCAGCCGTTGGTATGGCAAGAAAGCGAACCGCGCGAGCGATGTCACGCGTCCGTGGAGCAGGTGGAAGACTCGCCAGGAAGGTGGCGCCGTATGGCCGCATAACCAGACGATTGTCGCAAATCACCAGCACGCCGCGATCGTCAGCATCACGTATCAGACGCCCTACACCCTGCTTCAGGGTGATTACCGCATCCGGCAACTGGACGTCTTCAAACGGATCGCCGCCGCGCAGTCGACAATCCTCCATTCGGGCTTTTAACAGCGGGTCGTCCGGCGAGGTAAACGGCAGTTTATCGATTATCACCAGCGACAGCGTATCGCCGCGCACGTCCACGCCCTCCCAGAAGCTGCTGGTGGCAACCAATAGCGCATTACCTGCGCTGACAAACTGCTGTAGCAGTTGTCCTTTGCTGGTTTCGCCCTGCAGCAGTACGGGAAGCGTCATAGTAGCGCGGAATTGTTCCGCCAGATCGCGCATCATCGCGTGCGAAGTGCACAGCATAAAACAGCGACCGTTGTTCGCTTCGATAATAGGTCGCAGCATGGATGCTAACTGGCGTGCAGCCCCCGGCTGGTTGGTTTGCGGGAGATTACGCGGCACGCACAGCAGCGTCTGGCGCGTGTAATCAAAAGGGCTCGGCAGCAGCATCGACTCGGCATCTTCAATACCCAGTCGTGCGGTGAAATGATGAAGGTCATCGTTTACCGACAGCGTGGCGGAAGTAAAAATCCAGCAGCCCGGCTTTTGTTCCATCACTTCTTTGAATTTATCCGCCACCGTAAGCGGCGTCAGCGCGAGGGTGAAATGGCGGGAGGTGCATTCATACCAGTAGCTGAAGCCTGGCTGGTTGATCTCTTTCAGGCGCTTCAGACGCGCACGATAAAGCGTGGCGCGCTCAAACGCGGCATCCAGCAACGCCGAACGCCCGAGGGACAGCTTCGCCACGTCATAACACAGCTCCAGCGTGTCATCGAGCAGCAAAAACGCGCGCTGTACGCGCTGGTCGGCCAGCAGTTCCCGCAGGTTTCCGCGATAACCCGGCTCACCAAGCTGCAAGCGGAAGTCCTGAGCACTTTGTGCAAGGCGATCGGCGCACTTTTGCAACTGCTGAGTGTCTTTCAGCTCGGTGCGATAGGCAATGGTGATGTCTTTCGCCAGGTCTAACAGCTGGCGACTGGAGAGTGATTGACCAAAGTACTGGCTGGCGATATCCGGTAACTGATGCGCTTCATCGAAGATCATCACATCAGCTTCCGGGATCAGTTCGCCAAACCCGCTCTCTTTTACCACCATATCGGCGAGAAACAGATGATGGTTAACCACGACAACATCCGCATCCATCGCTTTTTTACGCGCTTTAACGACAAAACACTCTTTATACAGCGGGCAGTCGCTGCCCAGACAGTTGTCATTAGTGCTGGTCACCAGCGGCCAGGCCTGCGAGTCTTCCGCCACGCTGACGCAGGTGCTGATGTCCCCATCAAGGGTTTGATTTGACCAGGAGCGCAGCAGAATGACGTCGCTTAACGTTTGTACCGGCAAGTCGCCACCCGCCAGCGCCTGCTGTTCGAGACGTTCGAGGCACAGATAGTTTGAACGCCCTTTCAGCAGCGCCAGTTTACCGGTGAACTTCAGTGCTTTAGCGACAGTCGGGAGGTCGCGGCTGTATAGCTGATCCTGCAACGCCTTCGAGCCCGTGGAGACAATGACCTTCTTTCCGGCACGCAGCGCTGGAGCAAGATAAGCGTAGGTTTTACCCGTTCCGGTTCCGGCTTCTACCACCAGCGGTTGTGATTTTTCGATGGCATGACTGACGGCGATGGCCATCTGCCGCTGTGGTTCTCGCGGTTTAAAACCCGGTATCGCTTTAGCCAACTGACCGTCTGCTGCAAAATCGTCCGTCACACTGCCCCCTGTTCATTTGAACAGGGATTATGTCAGGCCAGCGGGTCTTTCGCCAGTTGAAGAGGTGACGTGGGCACAACATTATGGCAGTCTTGGCGCAAGCCAAAGCTATTATGAAAAAACGTAAACGAGGAATGATTTATGACGATTGTGCGCATTGATGCCGAAGCGCGTTGGTCCGACGTGGTAATCCACAACAACACGCTGTATTACACCGGCGTGCCGGAAAATCTGGATGCAGACGCCTTTGAGCAGACGGCAAATACGCTGGCGCAAATTGATGCGGTGCTGGAAAAACAAGGCAGCAACAAGTCACGTATTCTTGATGCCACCCTGTTTTTGGCAGACAAAAACGATTTTGCCGCCATGAACAAAGCCTGGGACGCGTGGGTCGTTGCTGGCCACGCGCCGGTACGTTGTACCGTTCAGGCCGGATTGATGAACCCGAAATACAAAGTTGAGATTAAGATAATCGCTGCAGTTTAAGCGGCGTTATTCGTCTTCATCTTCAAAACGCGCCACGATCCGCTCACCGGTATGACTGGCGCGTAACTCTTCAGCAACCAGAGCAATGGCTTGTCCGCTGCTCATCCCCTGTGACATCAGCTCCTGAATACGCTCTACCGCTTTTTGCTGCTGCTCATGACTGAGTGAAGGTAAACCTGCAAACATTGTTAACTCCTGCTAAATTGTCTGCGCTAATTATTTCATGCTACCGGGCAGTTAGCCAGTAGAGTAGCAACGAGTCAGGACTGATGAAGACGTTATCTCCCGCAGTAATCACATTACCCTGGCGTCAGGACGCCGCTGAACGCTATTTTTCGACATTAAGCCATCTGCCCTGGGCGATGCTGTTGCATTCAGGTCAAGCCGACCATCCGCATAACCGCTTTGATATTCTGGTGGCTGACCCCGTCACCACGTTGGTTACACGTGCTGAAGAGACCGTAGTGCAGAACGGGCACGCAATCACGCGCTCGCTTGATGATCCAATGACGGTATTACATTCCGCGCTAGCTGCACACAAGATTCACCCCGAGTATCACCCGGATCTGCCGTTTCAGGGCGGCGCGTTAGGTCTGTTTGGCTACGACCTTGGCCGACGCTTTGAATCTCTGCCGACTATTGCTGAGCGCGATATTACGCTACCGGATATGGCCGTTGGCATTTACGACTGGGCGCTGATTGTCGATCACCAGTTGCAGACCGTATCGCTGCTCAGCCATAACGATGTCGAGGCTCGCCTGAAGTGGCTCGATGCGCAACAACCGCCAACGCGTGAGCCGTTTACATTGACCTCGGCGTGGCAGTCCAATATGAGCCGCGCCCGGTACGGCGAAAAATTCCGCCAGGTGCAGGGCTATCTGCACAGCGGCGATTGTTACCAGGTCAACCTCGCGCAGCGTTTTCAAGCGCATTACGAGGGGGATGAGTGGCAGGCATTCGTCAAACTCAATCACGCTAACCGCGCCCCGTTCAGCGCGTTTATTCGTCTTGAGGAAGGCGTTATCCTCAGTCTTTCGCCGGAACGTTTTATTCTGCTGGAGAATCAGCATATCCAGACGCGTCCTATTAAAGGTACGTTGCCCAGGCTTGAAGATGCCGATGCCGATCGTGAGCAGGCCCGGCGGCTGGCGAATTCGCCGAAGGATCGTGCGGAGAACCTGATGATCGTCGATTTGATGCGTAATGATATTGGCCGCGTTGCCGTACCGGGTTCGGTACAGGTTCCGGAGCTGTTTGTCGTCGAACCGTTCCCTGCCGTTCATCATTTGGTCAGCACCATTACCGCACGTCTGCCAGAGTCATTACACGCCACCGATCTGCTACGCGCAGCCTTCCCCGGCGGCTCTATTACCGGTGCGCCGAAAGTGCGGGCGATGGAAATTATTGACGAACTGGAGCCACAAAGACGTAATGCCTGGTGTGGCAGCATCGGTTATCTGAGTTTTTGCGGCAATATGGATACCAGCATCACCATTCGCACGCTGACAGCCACAAACGGACAAATTTATTGTTCCGCTGGCGGCGGCATAGTGGCGGACAGTCAGGAAGACGCTGAATATCAGGAAACATTTGATAAAGTGAATCGTATTTTGCACCAACTGGAGAACTGAGACGTGGAATACAGCAGCCTGACGCTTGATGATTTCTTATCGCGCTTTCAACTCCTGCGTCCGCAGGTCAATCATGCCGCGTTAAACCAGCGCCAGGCCGCCGTACTGATCCCCGTCGTGCGTCGTCCACAGCCGGGGTTGTTGTTAACCCAGCGTTCCGTTCACCTACGCAAGCACGCCGGACAGGTCGCCTTCCCCGGTGGGGCGGTGGATAGCAGTGATGCCTCGTTAATTGCCGCCGCCCTTCGCGAGGCACAGGAGGAGGTGGCGATCCCACCTTCATGCGTAGAAGTGATCGGCGTTCTGCCGCCGGTCGACAGCGTGACCGGTTTCCAGGTCACCCCAGTGGTAGGCATTATCCCGCCTAATCTACCGTATCGCGCCAGTGAAGATGAAGTTTCAGCAGTGTTCGAAATGCCGCTGGCCCAGGCCCTGCATTTAGGTCGTTACCACCCGTTGGATATTTACCGTCGTGGCGATTCACATCGCGTATGGCTTTCCTGGTATGAGCAATATTTCGTCTGGGGAATGACTGCCGGAATAATTCGTGAGCTGGCGCTGCAAATTGGCGTCAAGCCCTGACTATACTTATCTTTACGCGCGCCATAGACAACTTGAAACTCAGGTCACAACATTAGTAAAACCGCGGTTATCTATTAGTTTAATTCATGTGAATAGTTAAGCCGATCGCCGCGTTCCCTCTTACACTATGCGCAGTTATAACATCGTTACTGGAAAGCCCAGTCGCCCTGTAGGAGTATTATCGTGATTAGTCTATTCGACATGTTTAAGGTGGGGATTGGTCCCTCATCTTCCCATACCGTAGGGCCTATGAAGGCGGGTAAACAGTTCGTCGATGACCTGGTCGAAAAAGGATTACTGGACAGCGTTACTCGTGTCGCCGTCGACGTGTATGGTTCACTGTCGCTCACGGGTAAAGGTCACCACACCGATATCGCCATTATTATGGGTCTGGCGGGCAATGAGCCTGCTACCGTGGATATTGATAGCATCCCCGGATTTATCCGCGACGTAGAAACGCGTGGACGCCTGCTGCTTGCGCAAGGTCAGCACGAAGTGGATTTCCCGCAGAATGACGGGATGCGTTTTCACAACGGCAACCTGCCGCTGCATGAAAACGGAATGCAGATCCATGCGTACAATGGCGAAACCGTCATTTATAGCAAAACCTACTACTCAATCGGCGGTGGATTCATCGTTGATGAAGAACATTTTGGTCAGGATGCCGCGGGCGAGGTCAGCGTGCCTTATCCGTTCAAATCCGCGACTGAAATGCTGGAGTACTGCAACAGCACCGGCCTGTCTCTCTCTGGCATGGCGATGCAGAACGAACTTGCTCTGCACAGCAAAAAAGAGATTGAAGAGTACTTTGGCCACGTCTGGCAAACCATGCAGGCCTGTATCGATCGTGGCATGAACACCGAAGGTGTGTTGCCGGGTCCGCTGCGCGTTCCTCGTCGTGCTTCAGCTCTGCGTCGTATGCTGGTTTCCAGCGATAAGCTGTCCAACGATCCGATGAACGTGATCGACTGGGTTAACATGTTCGCGCTGGCCGTTAACGAAGAAAACGCCGCAGGCGGTCGCGTAGTGACAGCGCCAACCAACGGTGCCTGCGGTATCGTGCCTGCGGTACTGGCCTATTACGATCATTTCATCGAGTCCGTCAGCCCGGATATCTATACCCGCTATTTCCTGGCGGCCGGTGCAATTGGCGCGTTGTACAAAATGAACGCCTCAATCTCTGGTGCAGAAGTAGGTTGTCAGGGTGAAGTGGGCGTAGCCTGCTCCATGGCTGCCGCGGGTCTGGCTGAACTGTTGGGCGCGAGCCCTGAGCAGGTGTGTGTTGCTGCCGAAATCGGCATGGAACATAACCTCGGCTTAACCTGCGATCCGGTTGCCGGTCAGGTACAGGTTCCGTGCATTGAGCGTAACGCCATTGCTTCAGTGAAGGCGATCAACGCTGCGCGTATGGCAATGCGCCGTACCAGCGCGCCGCGCGTCTCGCTGGATAAAGTCATTGAGACCATGTACGAAACAGGTAAAGACATGAACGCCAAATACCGCGAAACGTCACGCGGTGGCCTGGCAATCAAAGTTCAATGTGACTAATACTTAATTTTCGCCCATCTGCGACGGATGGGCGAATTTGCCCCCTCTCCCTCGTCTACTGTAATTTTCCCCACTACACTTGCTCTGTTGCTGTTGGCTTCTGTGACCAACGGCTTATCGGGCGGCCCGCATGCAAACAGCACAACGGATCATTAAAAATTATCGCCGGAATCGCTTAATCGTCTGCACAGTATGTGCACTACTGACGCTCATCCTCACATTAACTGTCCGATTTATTTCGGAGCGTAATTTAAATCACCGAAATATCGTCACCTTTGCCAACCATGCTGTAGAAGAACTGGATGACGTGCTTTTACCCTTGCAGACCGGACGTGATGTATTGCTGCCGTTAATTGGCCTCCCCTGCTCAGTGGCGCGTTTACCCTTAAGCAAACATGCCGCAAGACTGCAAACGGTGCGTTCTATTAATCTGATTCAAAGCGGGATCCTCTATTGCTCCAGCATTTTTGGGTATCGCAATGTCCCCATTCGTCAACTACAGCCCGAATTACCCAGCCGGGAACCGCAACTGCTGCTGTCTACTGACCATTCGCTGATTAAAGGGAGTCCGATTTTGACGCAGTGGTACCCGTCCTCTGCTGATGGTGAAGATGGCGTGCTGGAAATCGTCAATATTGATTTATTGTCGTCTATGTTGCTTGAACCCCAGCCGCCGCAGATCACCGATGCCAGCTTAACCGTTGGTAATCGGCATCTACTGTATGATCAGGGTGTGGTCGATACTCTGCCTAAGCTAAATGATGAAAAACGCTACCAGCTGTCATCTCAACATTTCCCGTTTACCATTAGCGTCACCGGCCCCGGTCCCAGTGAACTGGCGATTAAACATCTGCCAACACAGCTGCCGCTGGCGGTGATCCTAAGTTTATTAGTGGGTTACCTGGCATGGCTGGCGACCGCCAGCAGAATGAGTTTTTCCTGGGAGATTAATCTGGCCCTTGCTGCTCGGGAATTCGAGCTATTTTGCCAGCCGCTGCTTAATGCGCAAACCCAGCAATGCATGGGCGTGGAGATTCTTCTACGCTGGAATAACCCACGCCAGGGTTGGATCTCTCCGGAAGTGTTTATTCCCATCGCTGAGGAGCACAACCTGATTGTGCCGCTAACCCGTCATGTCATCGCAGAAACCATTCAGCAAAGACACGTTTTCCCGATGAGCAGTCAGTTTCATATTGGGATTAATGTCGCCGCCAGCCATTTTCGTAACGGCACGCTGCTAAAAGATCTTAATCAGTACTGGTTCAGCCAGCACCCAATCCAGCAGTTGGTTATCGAACTGACCGAACGCGATGCGTTACTGGATGTGGATTATCGGGTCGTACGCGAATTAAATCGGCTTGGCGTAAAACTGGCGATTGATGATTTCGGTACCGGTAACAGCTCGCTCTCCTGGCTGGAAAAACTCCGCCCGGATGTGCTGAAGATCGATAAATCATTTACTTCGGCCATAGGAACAGACGCCGTGAACTCAACCGTCACAGACATCATTATCGCTTTGGGGAAAAAATTGAATATAGAACTGGTGGCGGAAGGCGTTGAAACCCAGGCGCAGGCTCAGCATTTGCGCCGACACGGCGTACATTTGTTGCAAGGTTTTTTGTACGCAAAGCCAATGCCGCTGCGTGATTTCCCAAAATGGCTGGCGGGCAGCACGCCGCCGCCCACCCGACATAACGGGCGACACAGTATGCCCGTCATGCCGTTTCGCTAAACCCGGTTACTCGTCTTCGTCGTGAGCGGGTTGTTCTTTAACAATGCGAACTAAATCCACACGATAGTCATTCGCTTCGACAATCGTAATGCTCAGCGGTGCGACTTCGATAACATCACCTACACGTGGAATATGGCCGTTAGCCGCAATGACTAAACCTGCCACCGTGGCGATGTCTTCGTCTTCATTCACTAACGTATCCACGTCCAGCGCCTGTTGCAACGCATGCAGATCGGTACCGCCTTTGACCAACCAACCACCTGCATCAGCAATAATTTCAGGTGTTTCATCGGCATCCGGGAATTCACCGGCAATGGCTTCTAATACGTCCAGCGGCGTGACCAGACCCTGTACTACGCCAAACTCGTTAGTGACGATAACGAAGCTACCGCGGGCACGACGCAGTACGCCTAACAGATTGATCGGGTCCAGCGTCTCCGGAACAACAATAGCCGGAGAAGCAGAGGCAATCGCCGCCACATCCACACCGTCTTCCAGCGCCACCAGCAGCTCTTTAGCACGCACGATACCGATGATCTCATCCAGTTCGCCACGACACACCGGGAACAGGCTGTGAGGTGAAGAGAGCAACTGCTCGCGAATTTCCGCCACGCTCAGGTCGGCATCAACCCAGCTGATTTCACCACGTGGCGTCATAATGCCGCGTAACGAACGCGACGCCAGGGAGAGGACGCCGTTGATCATATAGCGTTCTTCTTCCACAAACGCGCCTTCCGGGACAGGAACAGGCACCGGGTTATCGGATTCCATCTGCACGCTGGCCTGACGTTTACCGCCCATCAGACGCAGGATTGCATCGGCAGTACGTGCACGCAGCGGCAGCGTCGACTGGTGGCGAATAAAATTACGACGGGCAATCTGGTTAAACAGCTCGATGATGATCGAGAAACCAATCGCCGCATACAGATAACCTTTCGGAATATGGAAGCCAAACCCTTCGGCAACCAGGCTCAGACCAATCATCAACAGGAAGCTCAGACACAGCACCACCACCGTCGGGTGTTGGTTCACAAATCGTGTCAGCGGCTTAGAGGCCAGCAGCATCACGGCCATGGCAATCACTACTGCCGCCATCATCACTGGCAGATGGTTGACCATGCCGACCGCCGTAATCACGGCATCCAGCGAGAACACCGCATCGAGGATGACAATCTGCGTTACGACAACCCAAAAGCTCGCATACCCTTTCGTCTGCCCGGTATCATGTTCACGGTTTTCCAGCCGCTCATGCAGCTCTGTCGTAGCCTTGAACAAGAGGAAGATACCCCCCAGCAGCATAATCAGATCGCGCCCCGAGAACGCATAGTCCATTACCGTGAACAGCGGCTTTGTCAGCGTCACCATCCACGAAATCACGGACAACAAGCCCAGACGCATAATCAGTGCCAGTGACAAACCGATTAAACGCGCTTTATCACGCTGTTTCGGCGGCAGCTTATCAGCCAGGATCGCAATGAAGACCAGGTTATCAATACCCAGAACAATTTCGAGAACGACAAGCGTGAGCAAACCCACCCAAATCTGCGGGTCCATTAATAATTCCATGACAAGCTCCTGCTTAAGGAATGACCAAACTGCGCGCTGAGGATCTCAGGCGTTAAAGCGATATGCAGAGAAAATTTGTGGCAAAAAGTGCCAATCTGACAGGCCTGATACGGCCTGAAGGTGAAATGACGTCGGTGACGATCCATATGGTGGGCTACTGCCCTATACTCCTGAGTAATTAAACAGATGCTAAACATAACAGAGAGAAGCTGTTTTTAGCAAAGATTTACCTTCCTTTGCAATAAGTTGTTTCGGAGATATTTTACCCTTCGAAATTTCTTTTTATCGGAAGTTAAATTACGGATCTTCATCACATAAAATATTTTTTTCGATATCTAAAATAATTCACGAAAATCATAGGTTTTTCTTTGTAACCCTTATCTGAATCGATTCGATTGCGGACGACGATTCAAATACATCTTCACGTTGATGTGTTAACGATAATAAAGGAGGTAGCAAGTGACCATTGCTATTGTAATAGGCACACATGGTTGGGCTGCAGAGCAGTTACTTAAGACGGCAGAGATGCTGTTAGGCGAGCAGGAAAACGTCGGCTGGATCGATTTCGTTCCAGGCGAAAATGCTGAAACGCTGATCGAAAAGTACAACGCTCAGTTGGCAAAACTCGATACCAGTAAAGGCGTGCTGTTTCTCGTTGACACATGGGGAGGCAGCCCGTTTAACGCTGCGAGCCGCATTGTCGTCGATAAAGAGCATTACGAAGTAATCGCCGGTGTGAACATTCCCATGCTGGTTGAGACCTTCATGGCGCGTGATGACAACCCAAGCTTTGATGAATTAGTGGCACTGGCCGTTGAAACCGGTAGTGAAGGCGTGAAAGCGCTGAAAGCAAAACCGGTGGAAAAAGCCGCTCCTGCCCCCGTCGCGGCACCGAAAGCAGCAACCCCCGCGAAACCGATGGGGCCGAACGATTATATGCAGATCGGCCTGGCGCGTATTGATGACCGCTTAATCCATGGTCAGGTGGCAACTCGCTGGACCAAAGAAACCAACGTAACGCGCATTATCGTCGTCAGTGATGAAGTTGCCGCCGATACCGTGCGTAAAACGCTGCTGACTCAGGTAGCACCTCCGGGTGTGACGGCGCATGTGGTTGATGTCGCGAAAATGATCCGCGTCTACAACAACCCGAAATATGCAGGTGAGCGTGTGATGCTGTTGTTCACCAACCCAACCGACGTAGAACGTATCGTTGAAGGTGGTGTGAAAATTACCTCCGTAAACATTGGCGGTATGGCTTTCCGTCAGGGTAAAACGCAGGTAAACAACGCAATTTCTGTCGATGACAAAGACATCGAAGCCTTCAAGAAACTCAACGAACGCGGTATTGAGCTTGAGGCCCGTAAGGTTTCTACCGATCAGAAACTGAAAATGATGGATTTGATTGCCAAGGTGAAATAATTCCCTGGCATTTACTTAGTTTTCACACTTAAGTCTGTATAGCAATAGGAGAAGTACAATGGAGATTACCACTCTTCAGATTGTGCTGGTGTTCATCGTCGCATGTATCGCGGGTATGGAGTCGGTACTCGATGAATTTCAGTTCCACCGTCCGTTGGTGGCCTGTACGCTGATTGGTGCCGTTCTCGGGGATATGAAAACCGGTATCATCATCGGTGGTACCCTGGAAATGATCGCCCTGGGCTGGATGAACATCGGTGCTGCGGTTGCACCAGATGCCGCGCTGGCCTCAATTATCTCTACCGTTCTGGTTATCGCGGGTCACCAAAGCATTGGTGCCGGTATCGCGCTGGCTATCCCACTGGCAGCAGCAGGCCAGGTACTGACCATTATCGTTCGTACTATCACCGTAGCATTCCAGCACGCAGCGGATAAGGCGGCCGAAAACGGTAACCTGACGGCGCTCTCCTGGCTGCACGTATCCTCTCTGTTCCTGCAGGCTATGCGTATCGCTATCCCGGCGGTAATCGTAGCGATTTCTGTTGGTACCAGTGAAGTTCAGAGCATGCTTAACGCCATTCCGGAAGTCGTAACCGGTGGTCTGAACATCGCAGGCGGTATGATCGTAGTGGTTGGTTATGCGATGGTCATCAACATGATGCGCGCAGGCTATCTGATGCCATTCTTCTACCTCGGCTTCGTCACCGCGGCATTTACTAACTTCAACCTGGTTGCTCTGGGTGTGATTGGCGCAGTCATGGCCATCCTCTACATTCAGCTGAGCCCGAAATATAACCGCGTAGCCGGTGCACCTGCTGCGGCGGCTGGCAATAACGATCTCGATAACGAACTGGACTAGCAGGTGAGCGAAATGGTTGATATGACTAAAACTACCACCGAGAAAAAACTCACTCCGAGTGACATTCGTGGCGTGTTCATTCGTTCTAACCTGTTTCAGGGTTCATGGAACTTCGAACGTATGCAGGCGCTGGGTTTCTGTTTCTCCATGGTACCGGCTATCCGCCGCTTGTACCCGGAAAACAACGATGCACGTAAGCAAGCGATTAAGCGTCACCTGGAATTCTTTAACACCCATCCGTACGTAGCGGCTCCAGTACTGGGCGTTACGCTGGCAATGGAAGAACAGCGTGCAAACGGCGCAGAGATTGACGATGGTGCCATCAACGGTATCAAAGTTGGTCTGATGGGTCCGCTGGCAGGCGTCGGTGACCCGATCTTCTGGGGTACCGTACGTCCGGTCTTCGCCGCACTCGGCGCAGGTATCGCGATGAGCGGCAGCCTGCTGGGGCCACTGCTGTTCTTCATCCTGTTTAACCTGGTTCGTCTGGCAACCCGTTATTACGGTGTGGCATATGGCTACCGTAAAGGTGTCGATATCGTTAAAGATATGGGCGGCGGCTTCCTGCAGAAACTGACTGAGGGGGCGTCAATCCTCGGCCTGTTTGTCATGGGAGCATTGGTTAACAAGTGGACGCACGTAAACATCCCACTGGTGGTTTCTACTATCACCGGTCAGGATGGTCAGACTCGTGTTACCACCGTGCAGACTATCCTTGACCAGCTGATGCCGGGTCTGGTTCCTCTGCTGCTGACATTCGCCTGTATGTGGCTGCTGCGTAAGAAAGTGAACCCGCTGTGGATCATCGTTGGCTTCTTCGTCATCGGTATCGCGGGCTACGCTGTCGGACTGCTCGGCCTGTAAGACTGTTGTACATCACCGGGGGCTTGCCCCCGGTTTTTCTATTTAGAGGGTTGAGGATTCATGACTATCACGGACCTGGTGCTGGTTCTATTTATCTTTTCGCTGCTGGCGTATGCCATTTACGATCAGTTCATCATGCCCCGCCGTAATGGCCCTACTCTGCTTACTGTCGCCCTGCTTCCCCGCAGCAGAGTCGACAGCGTTATCTTCCTTGGCTTGGTAGCTATTCTTATCTACAACAACATCACCAGCCACGGCGCGCAATTTACCACATGGTTATTATGTGCACTGGTATTGATGGGGTTGTATCTGTTCTGGATCCGTACGCCAAAAATCATCTTCAAGCAGAAAGGTTTTTTCTTCGCCAACGTCTGGATTGAATATAACCGCATTAAAGAGATGAATTTATCTGAAGACGGTGTATTAGTGATGCAATTAGAACATCGAAGATTGTTGATTCGCGTACGAAATATAGACGATCTTGAGAGAATATATAAACTTTTAATTTCAAATCAATAAGTTATAAATATAGCCTGAACTATGTTTTTTATATATCAGCATAAAAATAAACATAGCCAAGGCTATATTTCACTGTCCGCAATGTTATTTATTTTAACGTTTTATTTAAAAATAAATCTAAATGAAAATCGTTTTCAATTAGAAGTCAAATATTATTTCTGCGTTTCTTGTTTTATATTCTCAAAATATGTTAAGGTTGCGCCCGTCGTTGGGGAGTAGCCGATTTCCAGACTCCGGAAATGTACGTGTCAACATACTCGTTGAAAAACGTGGCGCGTACGGACTGAATTTACAGGTTCAGTCAGGCGAGACCATAGGCACATCAACTGCAATGCATATCTGAATGGCGCTGTATTTACAGTGATTCCGGCCTGTATGCATGGTTACTGGGGGCAGTGATGTGTTTTATGGATACCCCGGTCAGGACGCTGTTATGAATCTCACCGCTACCGTTCTTCTCGCTTTCGGCATGTCGATGGATGCTTTCGCTGCATCAATTGGCAAAGGTGCCACACTGCATAAACCCAAATTTTCTGAAGCATTGCGCACAGGTCTGATATTCGGCGCAGTTGAAACGCTTACGCCGCTGATTGGCTGGGGCATGGGTATGTTGGCCAGCAAATTCGTGCTGGAGTGGAACCACTGGATCGCCTTCATTCTGCTGATTTTTTTAGGCGGGCGAATGATAATCGAAGGTTTTCGCGACAACGGTGATGAAGAGGAAGAACCGCAGCGCCGTCATGGTTTCTGGCTGCTGGTCACCACCGCCATTGCCACCAGTCTCGACGCAATGGCCGTCGGGGTGGGCCTGGCTTTCCTGCAGGTCAACATTATTGCCACCGCGCTGGCCATCGGCTGCGCCACATTGATTATGTCCACGCTCGGCATGATGATTGGTCGTTTCATTGGCCCGATGCTGGGCAAACGAGCAGAAATTTTGGGTGGGGTGGTGCTGATTGGTATCGGTGCCCAGATCCTCTGGGCACACTTCCACGGTTAATTCAGACGCTGCCAGACATGAATACTAAAGTCGGTCTGGCAGTCAAACGTCGTTTTCCCCGCTAACGTTTCCCACACCTCCGGCTTTGCCCGCCAGGCGAACGGCGTCATTTGCAGTAACGCAACGGCCTCGCTGCCCTGAAGCTGCATCTGATACCCCAGCGCAATACTCTGTTGCAGAACAAAACCGTCCAGTTGCTCTGTGTGCGGCGCATGCAAACGCACCTCATCATAAATAAGCCCTTTCAGTTCCATTAAATGACGCGGTCCCGGCGTGGCGGTGATAACCCATCCCCCCGGTTTAACCACGCGTGCCAGCTCTTGCGCTTTACAGGGCGCGTAGATCCTGATGATGGCATCCATTGACTCATCTGCGAACGGTAGACGATGGCTGGAGGCAACGCAAAAGGTCACCTGCGGATAGCGTCTGGCTGCGGCTTTAATTGCCACTTTGGAGACGTCAAGACCAAAGGTTGTACAACCCGTCAGCGCGTCGGCAAACGCATGGGTGTAATACCCTTCCCCACAGCCAATATCCAGGATCGCTGCATCTTCTGAAGTCGACTTCTCTTTCAGCACATTCACAATCGCATCACGCAACGGTTGATAGTGCCCGGCATCAAGAAATGCCCGTCGCGCCTGCATCATCTCAGCGCTGTCACCCGGATCGCGCGATCGTTTATGCTGAACCGGCAGTAAGTTGACATACCCTTCTTTCGCCACGTCAAACTGGTGCCGCCCGGGGCAGACAAAACTGTTATTCGCTTGAGTAAGAGGCTGGTGGCAAAGAGGACAGGAAAACGACATGACAACTCCGGCAGGTGACTTAAGGGCGCAAGTGTAACGCGAATTGCGCCCTGGGAAAATAACTTACAGCGACGGCGAGGATACGTTGCTGCCGTGCATCACCAGCAGATGATCGGAGTCAGCAGGCATGCCATCCGGTTTAACGTTCTCCAGACGCAGGACATCACCCATTATCTGGCTGAAGACAGGCGCAGAGACAGCCCCACCATAATAAGCACCGTTTTGCGGATTATTGATGACGACAACCAATGCGAATTTCGGGTCGCTCGCTGGCGCAACACCTGCCGTGTAGGCCACGTATTTATCGACATACTTACCGTCATCACCAATTTTCTTTGCCGTTCCTGTTTTAACCGCCACGCGATAATCTCTGACCGCGGCTTTAGTTCCCCCACCACCGGGTAACGCAACGCTTTCCATCATATGTTCAACCTGGTGAACCAGCGCCTCCGGCATCACTCGGGTACCGATTACCGGCGGGTCAATACGGGTAATCGAAAGGGGCCGATAGATACCAAAACTACCAATGGTTGCATATACGTGCGCCAACTGCAGCGGCGTTACCATTAATCCATAACCAAATGCAAAGGTCGCGCGATCCAAATCGCTCCAGTAGCGGCGTTGAGGCATTAAACCGCTACTTTCACCGGTTAATCCCAGTCCGGTTGGATCGCCAAAACCAAAGCTTTTATAGGTATCCAGCAATTTTTGGACAGGCATAGCCAATGAAAGGTGCGACACGCCGGTATCGCTCGATTTCTGTAAAATCCCGGTCAGCGACAGTTCCGGGTAAAATCCGACGTCGCGAATGCGATGTCCATCAAGGTAAAAAGGATGGGTATCAATCACGCTGTCGGGTTGTACTATCCCCTGCTGGAGTGCAGTCATGATCACCAGCGGTTTAACGGTTGAACCGGGTTCAAACGTATCGCTGATTGCACGGTTACGAAAATCATCCAGTACCGCGCCATCACGATTATTGGGGTTGAAGTCAGGAAAGCTCGCCATGGACAGTATTTCACCGGTAGCAATGTTGACCAGCACTGCGGCTCCTGATTCCGCTTTATTCCACATAACGGCATTGTCCAACGCATCTTCGGTGACCGTCTGCAGACGCTCATCGATGCTGAGCTGTAATTCATGTGCAGGAACAGGCGTAACTTCGGTGATATTTTCGATGACATGGCCAAATTTGTCTTTACGTACCAGACGGGAGCCAGGTTTACCCATCAGTTGGTTATTAAAGCTCTTTTCCAGCCCTTCAATACCTTGTCCATCAATGTTGGTAAAACCAATGAGATTCGCCGCTACGTGGCCTGCGGGATAGAACCGGCGGGATTCCTCGCGCAGGTTGATGCCCGGGAGATTAAGATCATCGACCCACTCAGCCTGCTGAGGGGAAATTTGTCGTGCCAGATAAATAAAACGTCCGCCAGGATTACTGTTAACGCGTTCCGCCAGCGTACTAAGTGACAAATGCAGAGTCCTTGCCAGAGCCTGCCAGCGTTCGTTGTAACCCACGCCTCCCTTGCTGATGATGGTCTTAGGATCGGCCCATACGGCGTTAACCGGAACACTTACCGCCAGCGGTCGCCCTTCTCTATCGGTAATCATCCCGCGCGGCGAGGCAATAGTTACCTCACGTAACGAACGCATGTCTTCCTGTTTCACCAGACTCGTCGGCGTGACAATTTGCAGCCACGCAACCCGACCCAGCAGCAATCCCAGACTCAATAATATTGCCACACAAAGCAGGGCAAAACGTACGGGAGTAAAATTGCGCGCGTCGCCGTCGTTTTTCTTTTTCACCCGGTCTCCAGCAAGATAGTTTTTCAGGTGTCTGATTTAACGAGAAATGTCGTAAGAAAGCGGGGAAAACTATGCTACGAACATCACGCCTTTGCAACAAAGCGCTAATGGAAGGGCATTTAGAAATATTTAGACGTATTTTGAATTAAAAAGCCCCGCATAGGCGAGGCTTTATATCTGAGATGGTTGCGCATATGCGCTTCAAATCAGTGGTGTCGATCAGATAGCTGTTACGTTAACAGCAGCCGGACCTTTCTGGCCGTCCTGAATTTCGAACTCAACGTTCTGGCCTTCAGCCAGAGTTTTGAAGCCGTTACCCTGGATAGCGGAGAAGTGTACGAACACGTCTTTGCTGCCATCAGCCGGAGTAATGAAACCAAAACCTTTAGACTCGTTGAACCACTTAACTTGACCTTTAATCTTTGCCATTTGCAAAATTCCTTAGAGTATTTTCTTCGCCCGCAGGCATAACATAGATAAAACTGAGACATTACTGCTTGAGGCACTAATATAAGGTTCGGCAGAGAAGCGGTATTCAACGTCAACGTGTTTACTCAGGACTTCTTTACTGAAAATGCCACACATAAACAGAACTGTACCTCGTTTAACCCAAAACGTGTTATCACATACAACGTTAATAATGGCAAGCCATTTTTAAACGTGTCTCGATCGGTCGCACAAATCCCGTCGTTCATCAAACAGCAACTGCACAGTTATGCGCCACACCGAGTAGTGTTATATTCCCGCCGCTCGCCCCATCCCCCGCCTGGCTTGCACCATTGCCGGGACATTTCTACCATAGCTCAATAGCTTCGGTTATTCCAGATTAGCTGTTACAGGGTGTGCCGGATATCATTTTTTATGCTTAGTAATGCATAAAATGTCACAAGCGTAAAAATGAGATCCGCCTTCTGCTTTTGCACCAAAATAATGAAAGAATGATGACAATGCACAAAAAAAGTAAGAGAAACGTTTCGCTGTTAATAAAACGATCGCTATCACAAAAATGACATAATCATATTTTTATCGTATGGGAAATTATATTTATATCAGACCGGGGATAAGATATTAATTGGTTGGAGCATCTGAAAATACTGAGTTTACACGCGTATCAGAGTGCTAATTACACGACATGTACAGAAGAAAATAATCTGGCACGTTGGCGACAGGATGAAACATCTGAGAACAAAAGCAACAGATCCTCATCCTGTCATACCGTTTTTACCGCTCAGCTACCAGGCGGATGATGTCATCATTTTCATCCTTCGCTGTGACCGCAGCAGGCTCTGCCGCTTTTTCAGGTTCGTTCGCTTCGCAAAGGCGACGGAGCAATGCGTTCTGTCTTTTTTGCTGATCTAACAATGCTTCGAGCAGCTCAATCTGCTCATTAGTACGCGAACTTGCCCGATTGACGAAAAACCACAGTACAAGCCCGACAACCAGAATCACCACCGATACAGCCAAAGACGCCAAACTCAACGCGCCAGAATTCAAAACTTCGTTCATTTTACCACCTCAATGTAGACAGCGTAGTTTACCACTGCCGCACAAGAAGGTAATCAACTGTGGCAAAAATGCGCTTACCAGGGAATAAATTTATTAACGGCACAAATACCGCTGAAAAATTGTACATCCTGATCGCACATGATGTTGAACACTTGCGCCCACATCAGTATGCATACCAGCACGACAACTATCAGCACTACCCAGCGAATTTTTTTCACTCCAGCCCCACTCTTCGAATCTACATCTTATGTCTATAAATTATCATGCGTTACCTAAACCCAGCGTTAACTGTATCGGCATTCAATCTTTTTAGGAATGATTCACTTGTTTCATCCCATGTACAGGCTAATCTAATAATAACGAGAAAAGATAAGAGGTTGTAATGCGTCTGATAATCCGCGCTATTGTGTTGTTAGCTCTGGTTTGGATCGGTTTATTACTGAGCGGCTATGGAATTTTGATTGGAAGTAAGGAGAATGCAGCGGGTCTGGGCTTGCAATGCCAATATCTGACCGCCCGCGGAACCAGCACCGCACAATACGTCCACACAAACAGCGGTATCATTGGCCTGTCGGATTGCCCTTTGTTAAGAAAAAGTACGGTCATTATTGATAACGGTTAATATAGCAACAATACATACGCTACGTTATTTGCACCAACTAACTTTATGACTGTTCATAAAAAACCCCAGATACAAAAATACCTGGGGTTTTAACGTTGACGCTATTACGCCAGATTAGAACGGATAGTCGTTATAACCCATTTGTTCTGAAATTTTACGCGCAGCCGTATGCAGCATCGCCACATACTCGTGCAAACGTTCCTCAGAGAAACGCAGCGTCGGAAATGAAATACTCAAGCCTGCAATCACCACACCGAAACGGTCAAACACCGGCACACCGATGCAGCGCAGACCTTCTTCCTGTTCTTCGTTGTCTTCACCGTAGCCCTGCTCACGGACTTTATCCAGCAGTACCAGCAGTTCATCAGTATTGGTAATAGTACGGTCGGTGCTGCGTTTGTACTCAATACCGTCCAGTATTTGCTTCACTTCATCGCGGTCACGCCATGCCAGCAGAACTTTACCGATAGCCGTGCTGTACAGTGGATTACGGCGACCTACGCGAGAATACATGCGCAGATTGTACATGGAGTCGATTTTATGAATGTAGACGATGCTGTCTTCATCCAGTGCGCCAAGGTGTACTGTCTCTTTGGTCAGGCGCGAAAGTTCGCGCATCTGAATATCAGCGCTACGGATAAGATCGACGTTTTGCAACGCGCGAGCACCCAGCTCGAATAATTTCAGGGTCAGTGAGTATTTCTCAGATTCCCCTTCTTGTGCCACATAACCCAGCGTTTTCATGGTCTGCAAAAAGCGATAAACGGTGCTTTTCGACATCATAACGCGTTGCGACAACTCGGTAATACCAATTTCGCGCTCTTCACCCAGCGCCTGCAGGATGCCAAAAACCTTCAGCACGGAAGATACAGAATCGGGTTGTTTATCCAGATCTGCGATTGCCATTTATCACCCCTTTCGAGTGTTTTATAAAAATCAGAACCGGTTTTTATTATAATTTCACGTATCAGCCCTCGCAATCGCTCTTTGCTTACTTAGTTACAAATCTGCGACCTAACGCCTGAATATCAATGCTAAAATTATTATTCTCATCATAAATTCCGACAATATTGACTTCCTATGGAAAAAACTCAGACCGATGGTCTGCCATTGCCCCAGCGATATGGCGCAATTTTAACCATTGTTATTGGCATCTCTATGGCAGTACTCGATGGCGCAATAGCGAACGTTGCCCTCCCCACTATCGCCACCGATCTTCAGGCCTCACCCGCCAGCTCAATCTGGATTGTGAACGCCTACCAAATTGCGATCGTTATTTCGCTGTTATCGCTCTCTTTTTTAGGTGATATGTTTGGCTACCGACGCATTTATAAGTGTGGTCTGGTCGTGTTTCTGTTGGCGTCGCTGTTTTGTGCCTTGTCAGACTCGCTACATATGCTGACGTTAGCGCGCGTGGCTCAGGGGTTTGGCGGCGCGGCGCTGATGAGCGTTAATACGGCATTGATCCGACTCATTTATCCTCAGCGCCAGCTTGGCCGCGGAATGGGAATTAACTCCTTTATTGTGGCAGTCTCCTCGGCAGCGGGTCCGACTATTGCGGCGGCAATTCTCTCTATTGCCTCGTGGAAATGGCTATTTCTGATTAACGTCCCGCTGGGGATCATCGCCCTGCTACTGGCTATGCGTTTTTTGCCCCCCAATTCTTCACGTAGCAATAAACCGCGCTTTGATCTGCCCAGCGCAGTAATGAACGCCTTAACATTCGGTTTGTTAATCACGGCACTCAGCGGGTTTGCACAGGGACAGTCGCTAAAATTGATTGGTGCTGAACTGGTGGGGCTTCTCGTGGTAGGGTTTTTCTTTATCCGCCGCCAACTCGCATTGCCAGTACCGTTATTGCCGGTTGATCTGCTACGCATTCCGCTGTTTTCACTCTCTATTTGCACCTCAATCTGTTCATTCAGCGCACAAATGCTGGCAATGGTTTCTCTCCCCTTTTTCATGCAAACGGTTCTCGGGCGCAGCGAGGTTGAAACGGGCCTGCTACTGACGCCGTGGCCGCTGGCAACCATGGTGATGGCCCCACTGGCGGGATATCTGATTGAACGTGTTCATGCGGGTCTGCTGGGCGCGCTGGGCATGGCAGTAATGGCGTGTGGGCTGTTTTCGCTGGTGTTGCTGCCCGCATCACCTTCTGATTTTAATATCATCTGGCCAATGATTTTGTGTGGTGCGGGTTTTGGCTTGTTCCAGTCACCGAATAATCACACCATCATCACCTCCGCGCCGCGTGATCGTAGCGGAGGCGCGAGCGGTATGCTCGGAACGGCGCGTTTACTGGGCCAGAGTACCGGGGCCGCACTGGTTGCGCTGATGCTAAATCAGTTTGGTGACAGCGGAACACACGTCTCGCTGATAACAGCGGGTATTCTGGCTTCGCTGGCCGCAATCGTGAGTGGCTTACGTATCACACAACCGCGAGTTCAGGCATAAAAAAAGCGCGTCTGTCGACGCGCTTTTTATTTTTAGTCTGCTGCCAATTATTTCAGGTATTCACCGCTGCGCAGCGCTTCAATACGTTTGTCCAACGGCGGGTGAGTCATAAACAGCTCACTCAACGATTTGGATTTACCGTTGATGCAAAACGCCATCATGCTGGTCGCTTCCTGCGGCTCATAGCTGGTTTTCAGGCGCTGTAGCGCGGCGATCATTTTTTCACGACCCACCAGTTTCGCTGAGCCTGCATCCGCATGGAATTCACGATGACGTGAGAACCACATCGTAATAATGCTCGCCAGAATACCAAATACCAGCTCCAGTACCGTCGCTACCGCAAAGTAGATTAACGGGTTACCGTTGCTACCCTCTCCCTCATCGCGGTTACCGCCCATAAACCCAGCGGCAATCTGCGCCAGAATACGTGAGATAAAGATAACGAAGGTGTTCACCACACCCTGAATTAGCGTCATGGTAACCATATCGCCATTAGCAATGTGGCTGATCTCATGCGCGATAACCGCTTCGGCTTCATCCGGACTCATGTTTTGCAACAGGCCAGTACTTACAGCCACCAGCGAGGCATCCCGGCGCGCACCGGTAGCAAACGCGTTAATATCTGGCGCATGGTAGATTGCAACCTGCGGCATAGCGATCCCGGCCTGGCGGGCCTGGTTCGCAACTGTATTCATCAGCCAGCGTTCTCTTTCATTGCGAGGCTGTTCGATCACTTCCCCGCCAACGGACTTTAACGCCATCCATTTGGACATCAGCAACGAAATGAAGGAACCACCAAAACCAAACAGCAGTGCCATGATCAACAAGCCTTGAACGCTGCTTGACTGAATCCCTGTCAGGCTCAATACCAGCCCGAAAACGACCATCACAGCCAGGTTCGTCAGCAGGAAGAGCGCGATTCGCATCATAATTTTCTTTTAACCTCAATTTAACAAAACGCACTATGCGATTACCCATATCGTATGGGTCTTATGACTATTTTCAAGCATCCATAGGTGCTAAGTCACCAGAAAGACACAACTTTACATTTTATCGTATCAGACTGACGTCTTCATGCACTTGTTAAAAAAACAGGCACAATTTCTTGTGCCTGTTCGAGGTTATTGACTGGTTGCGGGCTGTTCCGCTGGCTTTTCTTTTTCAAGATGCGCCAGGTCGAGCGCGATTTTTACCGTTTCATCCAGGTATGGATCCGGCTCCTGGTAATCCTTCGGTAGATCGTCCAGTTTCTTCAGCAGCGGTTTGCCTTCACGCTTGAACCGATCGTTAATACGCGCCAGACGCATTGCGTCATCTTCGTTATTCTCTTTTTCACGCTGAGCGTAATTCAGAGAAGCGATGTTGCGCTTATCCTTCATCGCATTGAAACGCGCAATGTCCTTCATGATGTACTGGAACTCAGGATCGTTCGCAATACGTGCATTGTGCTCTTTCAGCAATTCAGGTCCGAACGGCGTCAGATTATCTGACTTGGTGTAGGTCGCCGCATCAATGCTGTCCCACGGCAGCGCGTTATCTTCAAACTTCTCGCCAGTTTCAGTTTCTTCATTACCTGTCGGCATGATGATATCCGGCGTAACACCCTTACGCTGCGTGCTGCCACCGTTTACGCGGTAGAATTTCTGGATCGTGTACTGAACAGAACCCAGCGCAGGCCATTCCGGACGCAGCATCTGATCGTAAATACGGTTCAGGGAGCGATACTGCTGAACGGTGCCTTTACCGAAGGTGGGTTCACCAACGATCAGCGCTCGGCCATAATCCTGCATTGCCGCAGCGAAAATCTCTGATGCTGAGGCGCTGAAGCGATCGACCAATACCACCAGCGGGCCTTTGTAGTACACAACGCCGTCGGTATCACTGTCTTCACGCACTTTACCGTTATTGTCACGAACCTGAACCACCGGGCCGGAAGGAATGAACAGACCGGAAAGCGAAACCGCTTCGGTCAGCGCTCCACCGCCGTTGGTACGCAGATCTATGATGATGCTACTGACGTTCTGTTTTTCCAGTTTCTGCAACTGGACTTTGACATCATCAGTCAGGCCTACATAGAAGCCAGGAATATCCAGTACGCCAACTTTTTCTTTGCCGACGGTTTTCACGGACATTTTAACGGCGCGGTCTTCGAGACGGATACGTTCACGCGTTAGCGTCACGGTGCGCGTCTTGGTACCTTTACCGGCAGGCAGAATTTCAAGGCGTACCTTGCTGCCTTTAGGCCCTTTGATCAGTGCTACGACATCATCCAGACGCAAGCCAATCACATCGACCATGCCCTTGCCCGTCTGTCCGACGCCGACAATACGATCGCCAACGCTGATCGCTTTGCTCTTGGCTGCCGGACCACCTGCCACCATGGAGTTAATGACGGTGTAGTCATCATCCATCTGCAGAACCGCGCCAATACCTTCCAAAGACAAGCTCATTTCAGTATTGAACTGCTCGGTATTGCGCGGAGAGAGATAGTTAGTATGCGGGTCGATTTCACGGGCGAACGCTGTCATCGCCAGTGAGAACACATCTTCGCTGTTGGTCTGTGCCAGACGGCGAATCGCAAATTTGTAGCGGCGCGTCAGCGTTTCGCGGATTTCCGCATCGGTTTTACCGGTCAGCTTCAGGCTGAGTTCGTCAAATTTAACCTTGCCGTCCCACAGCGCATTAAGCTCTGCTTCGCTCTTCGGCCACGGCGCTTTGCTTCGGTCGAGGTTAAAGGTGTCGTTACCGGTGAAATCCATTGGACGTGCCAGTACGCTTAATGCGTACTGATAACGTTCAAATCGGCGTTTTTGCGCCAGATTATAGAGATCGTAAAAGACATCCAGCTTGCCGGTGCGCAGTTCATCGCCGAGGACCGTTTTCTTTTTTGCATACTGTTCGATATCGCTCGCCAACAGCACGTTGTGGCTGTAGTCGAGCAAATTCAAATAGCGGTCAAAAATTTTTGCCGAAAACGCCTGATCCAGATCGAACTGGCGATAGTGTGATCGCGTAAAACGCGACGTCACACGTTCGCTTACCGTCGCATGCTGGGTTTCTTCCTTTAAAACGGGGATTTGATCGGCACGCGTGATGTCTTCCACAGCAAGTGCCTGGCCTGCTAATGCAAGCAGACCAGCTAACGCAGTAAGCCTAAAAAAAGTGTTCATGCCAGGCCTGGCCTCCGTTTCAGAACACCAGGTGTTCTGCGCGTACAATCAAAGACATACCCGAATTCAGCTGTACACGGACGCCATCTTTGGTGATTTCTAATACGGTGGCATCCATCGCATTATTTCCTGCTTTCACCTTCAGAGACTGCCCTACCGTCAGTACTGAAATATCAGATACCGGGGTATGCTGTTCTTCGCGAGGAGCACGCGGTGCTTTTGCTGCTGGTTTTTCAGCGCGAGGTTTACGCTCAGCACCTTCTTTACGACGCGGTGCAGGACGCGGCTTACGCTCGCGACGCGGTGCGTCTTCTTTTTCACCGGCGGCAGCGGCCGCTTCGCGTTTTTTCGCCTGTTGCTCTGCGCGTTGCGCCTGAACACGGGCTTTAGCTTCTTCCAGCTGTTTGCGAGCATGTTCAACATGTTGTTCATCCAGCTCACCACAAGGGTTGCCGTCGAGATCAACACGCGTTGCGCCCAATTTAACGCCATACAGATAGCGCCAGCTTGAAGTATAGAGACGTAAGGCAGAACGGAGCTGAGTCTTGCTGAGGTTCATTTCACCCTCAACACGCTCTACCAGATCCTGAAAAATGCCAATTTTCAGTGGGCGCGCTTCGCCTTCCGCACTAAAACACTGCGGGAAGCGTTCGGCCAGAAACGCGATGACTTCTTTACTGCTATTCAACTTAGGTTGATTTTCCATGAAATTTCCTGATTACAACGGACGTAGCCAACAAGCGCAGGCATGAACAGGCGACATTATAATGACGTCATCAGTAATTGCTACGTTATCCGTTGATTATCCTGCGACGCGCGCAAAGAATTTTTTGTAATCCGTCGTTGCAAGCACGGTTTCAAGCTGTGCCACAAGCGTACGCAGACCTTGTTCATCTTCTTCAGTAAAGCGGCCAAATGCCGTGCTATCAATATCCAGCACGCCTATTATCTGATTGTCGACAGCGATCGGCAGGACGATTTCAGCATTGCTGGCGGCATCACAGGCGATGTGCCCATCAAAAGCATGTACGTCCTCAATACGCTGAACCTGGTTCTGCGCCACTGCGGTACCGCACACACCGCGCCCTACCGGGATCCGCACGCAGGCAATTTTGCCCTGGAAGGGACCAAGCACCAGCGTATCGTCCTCAAGCAGGTAAAAACCGGCCCAATTCACTTCTGCAAGACGCTCGTACAACAATGCGCTGGTATTCGCCAGCGTTGCCAGAAAACTGGTTTCACCTGCCATCAATGCCTGAAAATCACGGTTCAGATCCGTGTATAGCTCTATTTTGTTCATTATATAATCACTTAGTTGTCTTACTTAAAACTGCAGCCTACTAAAATAAACATTAAATGCGTTAATGCTCAAGATCATTCCCGTCATGAGTTAAGATAACATTACTTCAACAATTTGATTCGCGATACATGGCCTTAACGACACCACGCATCACGCCAACTAAAAAAATAGCCATCAGGTCCATCGGTGAGGCACTACCTCGTGCACATTATCATCGCTGCCCTGAATGTGACCTGATATTTAGCTTGCCTAAAATGCGTTCGCACCAAAGTGCCTTTTGCCCACGCTGCCAGGCAAAAATTCGTGACGGACGCGACTGGTCGTTAACGCGACTGGCGGCCATGGCTTTCACCATGTTGCTGCTGATGCCCTTTGCCTGGGGAGAGCCACTCCTGCACATCTATTTATTAGGCGTGCGCATTGATGCCAATGTGATGCAAGGCATCTGGCAAATGACCCGACAAGGTGACCCCCTTACCGCCTCCTTCGTGCTTTTTTGCGTCGCTGGCGCGCCGCTAATTCTCGTGACTTCAATCGCTTATCTGTGGTTTGGTAATATTCTCGGGATGAACCTGCGCCCGGTGCTGCTAATGCTGGAAAGGCTCAAAGAGTGGGTGATGCTCGATATTTACCTGGTGGGTATCGGTGTCGCATCAATCAAGGTTCAGGACTATGCTTTTTTGCAGCCTGGCGTGGGGCTGTTTGCTTTTATTGCGCTGGTGATCCTCAGTATTTTGACGCTGTCGCATCTTAACGTTGAGCAGCTTTGGGACCGTTTCTACCCGCAAAGACCGGCTCGTCGGCCCGATGATAAGCTACGCGTCTGCCTTGGCTGCCATTTTACAGGTTATCCGGACGCCCGCGGTCGCTGCCCCCGCTGCCATATTCCGTTGCGCTGGCGCAGAAATCAAAGTATCCAAAAGTGTTGGGCGGCTCTGCTGGCCTCGATTGTCCTGCTTTTACCCGCTAACCTGCTGCCCATCTCGGTAATTTATGTCAACGGCGGCCGGCAGGAAGACACAATCCTGTCAGGCATAATGTCTTTGGCAAACAGTAATGTCGGCGTAGCGGCGATCGTGTTTATCGCCAGTATATTAGTGCCATTTACCAAAGTGATTGTGATGTTTACGTTGCTATTCAGCATCCACTTTAATTGTGAACAAGGGTTGCGCACCCGTATAAAACTACTGCGTATGGTGACCTGGATTGGCCGCTGGTCGATGCTGGATCTCTTTGTTATCGCGTTAACCATGCCGCTGATAAATCGCGATCAGATACTTGCTTTTACTATGGGACCGGCTGCGTTTTATTTCGGCGCAGCGGTAATATTGACTATTCTTGCTGTGGAATGGCTGGACAGCCGCTTACTTTGGGATGCACATGAGTCAGGAAACGCCCGCTTCGCAGACTGAAGCGCAGATTAAAACAAAACGCCGTATCTCCCCGTTCTGGCTGCTGCCGTTCATCGCGCTGATGATCGCAGGATGGCTTATCTGGGGAAGCTATGAAGATCGTGGCAATACCGTGACCATTGACTTTATGTCTGCGGACGGCATTGTGCCAGGCCGTACTCCCGTTCGCTATCAGGGCGTTGAAGTGGGCACGGTGCAGGATATAAACCTCAGCAAAGATCTACGCAAAATTGAAGTCCGCGTCAGCATCAAATCGAGCATGAAAGATGCTCTGCGCAAAGATACCCAGTTCTGGCTGGTCACGCCGAAGGCGTCGCTGGCTGGGGTTTCTGGTCTGGATGCGTTGGTTGGCGGCAATTATATCGGCATGATGCCCGGTACTGGCGAGGCAGAGGATCATTTCGTCGCCCTTGACACCCAGCCCAAGTATCGTCTGGATAATGGCGATTTAATGCTGCATCTGCGCGCCCCTGATCTCGGATCGCTTAATAGCGGTTCACTGGTTTATTTCCGTAAAATTCCGGTGGGCCGGGTTTATGACTACACCATTAACCCGAACCATCAGGGCGTAACCATCGATGTATTGATTGAACGCCGCTTCACCAATCTGGTGAAAAAAGGCAGCCGCTTCTGGAACGTCTCCGGTGTAAATGCGGATGTTAGCCTTAGCGGTGCGAAGGTAAAACTGGAGAGTCTGGCGGCGCTGGTCAACGGTGCCATTGCTTTTGATTCACCCGAAGACTCAAAACCTGCTGCGGCAGACGACACGTTTGGTCTATATCAGGATCTCGCGCATAGCCAGCGCGGAGTAATCGTCAAGCTTGATTTACCCAGCGGAGATGGACTCAAAGCAGGCTCAACATCGCTGATGTATCAAGGATTAGAAGTCGGTCAGCTCACAAAACTGGATTTAAACCCAGGCGGTAAAGTCACCGGCGAAATGACGGTCGATCCCAGCGTCGTAACGCTACTGCGTGACAACACACGAATTGAGTTACACAGCCCTAAATTATCGTTAAGCGATGTGAATCTCAGTTCGCTGCTGACAGGTAAAACTTTCGAGCTGGTACCTGGCGAAGGCGAGCCGCGTAACCAGTTTGTCGTTATCCCCGCTGAGAAGTCGTTGTTACACGACCCAGGCGTCATGACGTTTACGCTGACAGCGCCGGAGAGTTACGGTATTGATGCTGGCCAGCCGCTAATTCTTCACGGCGTACAGGTCGGTCAGGTGATTGAGCGTACGCTTTCCAGCAAAGGCGTCTCATTTACCGTTGCTGTTGAACCACAGCATCGTGACCTGGTGCAGGGTGACAGTAAGTTCGTGGTGAACAGCCGCGTGGATGTCAAAGTTGGACTTGATGGCGTGGAGTTCCTTGGCGCCAGCGCCAGTGAGTGGCTCAGCGGCGGCATTCGTATTTTGCCCGGAACCAAGGGCGAAATGAAAAAAAGCTACCCGCTTTACGCTAACCTGGAGAAAGCCATTGAAAACAGCCTGAGCGATCTGCCAACCACTACGGTCAGCCTGAGCGCCGAAACGCTACCTGATGTGCAGGCCGGTTCGGTGGTGCTATACCGCAAATTCGAGGTCGGTGAAGTGATTAGCGTTCGTCCTCGCGCCGATGCGTTTGATATCGATCTGCATATCAAACCGGAATATCGCAACCTGTTGACCAGCAACAGCGTGTTCTGGGCCGAAGGCGGAGCAAAAGTTCAGCTTAACGGCAGCGGATTAACCGTACAGGCATCTCCCCTTTCACGCGCGCTTAAAGGGGCGATCAGCTTCGATAATTTAAGCGGTGCCAGCGCCAGCCAACGCAAAGGTGACAAGCGTATTCTGTATGCTTCGGAAACCGCCGCGCGTGCGGTCGGCGGCCAGATAACGCTGCATGCGTTCGATGCCGGTAAACTCGCTGCAGGCATGCCGATTCGCTACCTGGGAATCGATATCGGCCAGATCCAAACGCTTGAGCTGATCACCGCCCGTAACGAAGTTCAGGCAAAAGCGGTTCTGTACCCGGAATACGTGCAGACCTTTGCGCGAAGCGGTACCCGTTTCTCTGTGATCACCCCACAAATTTCGGCAGCGGGCGTGGAGCATCTGGATACAATCCTGCAGCCGTATATCAACGTTGAACCCGGACGCGGTAATCCGCGCCGTGATTTTGAGCTGCAGGAAGCCACCATTACCGACTCTCGTTACCTCGATGGTCTGAGTATTGTGGTTGAAGCACCAGAAGCAGGTTCGCTGAATATCGGAACCCCGGTGTTGTTCAGAGGTATTGAAGTGGGGACCGTCACCGGGCTGACGCTGGGCTCGCTTTCCGATCGTGTGATGGTTGCCATGCGCATTAGCCAACGCTATCAGCATCTGGTACGCAACAACTCCGTGTTCTGGCTGGCATCCGGCTACAATCTCGACTTCGGTTTAACCGGCGGTGTCGTGAAGACTGGTACCTTCAACCAGTTCATTCGCGGCGGCATCGCCTTCGCGACACCACCGGGTACACCGCTGGCACCTAAAGCACAGGCAGGTAAACACTTCCTGTTGCTGGAAAGCGAACCGAAAGAGTGGCGTGAATGGGGCACCGCCCTGCCACGTTAATGTATCCACTGCTCCGGCGCGAGTACGTACGCCGGAGCAGTTATGCTACACTGCGCACCTGTTTTTTTGCCGGTGGTACCAAGTGGCTTATTTTCCCGACGCCTTTCTGACTCAAATGCGTGAAGCAATGCCTTCCACGCTCTCATTCGATGAATTTCTCGCTGCCTGTCAGCGCCCGTTGCGCCGCAGCATTCGCGTCAATACGCTGAAAATCTCCGTTGCCGATTTCCTCGCGCTGACAGCACCTTACAACTGGTCTCTCACTCCGGTTCCCTGGTGTACGGAAGGTTTCTGGATCGAACGCGATGATGAAGAGTCAGTGCCGCTCGGCAGCACCGCAGAACATTTAAGCGGCCTGTTTTATATTCAGGAAGCCAGTTCAATGCTGCCAGTCTCCGCGCTGTTCGCCGAAGGCAATACCCCGGAACGCGTAATGGATGTTGCGGCAGCCCCCGGCTCCAAAACCACGCAAATTGCCGCAAAAATGAATAATCGAGGCGCCATTCTGGCGAATGAGTTTTCTGCCAGTCGCGTCAAAGTCCTGCATGCCAATGTCAGCCGTTGCGGGATAGCCAACGTCGCCCTGACCCATTTTGACGGACGCGTATTTGGCGCTGCGTTGCCGGAGTCATTTGATGCCATATTGCTCGACGCACCGTGTTCCGGTGAAGGCGTGGTGCGTAAAGACCCTGATGCGCTAAAAAACTGGTCTGTAGAAAGTAATCTGGAAATTGCCGCGACCCAGCGCGAATTACTCGACAGCGCCTTCCACGCCCTGCGTCCCGGTGGCACATTGGTTTACTCGACCTGTACGCTTAATCGTGACGAAAATGAAAATATCATGCAGTGGTTGATTGAGACCTATCCTGATGCCGTCGAGTTTTTACCTCTGGGTGATTTATTTCCGCAGGCCGAACGCGCCCTGACGCCGGAAGGATTCCTGCATGTATTCCCGCAGATTTACGATTGCGAAGGTTTCTTCGTTGCGCGTTTGCGCAAAACAGCTGCAATCCCTGCACTACCTGCGCCGAAGTACAAAGTCGGAAACTTCCCGTTTAGCCCGCTTAAAGGACGCGAGTCCGCGCTTGTCACGCAAGCCGCGAGCGCTTGTGGACTGCAGTGGGAAGATAATTTGCGCCTGTGGCAGCGCGATAAAGAGATCTGGCTGTTCCCGACTGACATTGAACCTCTGATTGGCAAGGTTCGCTTTTCTCGACTCGGGATCAAACTGGCTGAAACCCACAATAAAGGGTATCGCTGGCAGCATGAGGCCGTTATCGCCCTCGCCGATCCGAACCACAGCCATGCATTCGAGCTGACCCTTGCCGAAGCGGAAGAGTGGTATCGCGGTAGAGATGTTTACCCGCAAACCGCACCGACGAGTGACGACGTACTGGTTACGTTCCAGCATCAGCCGATCGGTCTGGCAAAACGCATTGGATCGCGACTGAAGAATAGCTATCCGCGCGATCTTGTCCGGGATGGCAAACTCTTTACGGGATAACGCACGTTTTTACTGGCGCTTTTGCTAA
Source organism: Citrobacter sp. Cpo037 (assembly GCF_030332945.1). Lineage (NCBI taxonomy): Bacteria > Pseudomonadati > Pseudomonadota > Gammaproteobacteria > Enterobacterales > Enterobacteriaceae > Citrobacter > Citrobacter sp. Cpo037. The sequence goes on along the minus strand of NZ_JAOWGW010000066.1, from coordinate 54,739 downwards.
CGTTGACTACGCTGAAAAATGGACGGCCTAACTGGTCGTACCACAACCAGCAAATTAACGGAGAGCACGATGATGAAAACCAGTGTGCGCATTGGCGCTTTTGAAATCGACGACGCCGAGTTACATGGCGAATCGCCGGGGGACCGAACGTTAACCATTCCGTGTAAATCCGATCCAGATTTATGTATGCAACTGGATGCCTGGGATGCCGACACCAGCGTCCCGGCCCTGTTGAACGGAGAACATTCAGTACTATTTCGCGAACACTACGATCGTAAGTCAGATGCCTGGATCATGCGCCTTGCCTGATTCAAAAAGAACCCGTCGCCAGACGGGTTATTTCTTGGTTAATTTCCCTCATCTATCAACATCTTCTACACTACAGGTATGGCTTTACCATTTGAGGATGGAATGTTCACGCTGGTTCTTTTTGTGTGCTATCTGGATGGCGGTTGTGAAGATATCGTGGTTGATGTCTACAAAACTGAGCGGCAGTGCCTGATATCGATGGACGATCAACGTATTCGTAACGGCGGATGTTTACCTGCGGATGACTACATCGACAGTTTCTGGCATCCGGCCCAGGAATACAGCGATTTTTGATTATTGCAGTTGTGCCAGCGTTAACTCGCCGCCAAATACAGCACCGGTATCAATATAGTGCAGATTCTCGCGATCCAGCCGATGGCGCAACGGCGTGTGGCCAAACCAGAAGTGATCCGCGCCGCGAATCCCACAACCGTTGTTGATTAGCCTCGAGCGGTCCCACAGCACCCGCTGTAAATCGATCTCTTTTAGCCACTGATAATCATCATCCGGATAATCGGCATGAGCAATAACGTGTATGCCGTTCTGACAATGCAGCTCCAGAATCCAGGGTAATTGTCAACACTCTTCAAGAGCAAATTTCGCTGCCGGTTGCTCCGCCTGCTCGAACCACGAGCCACCATTCATAAACCACATGAATTGATCCCCCGTCGCCAGCGCGTCCAGCGCCATCTGTTCATGGTTCCCCCTGACCGCGACAATCCAGCGTTTACGCAGTAGTTTCAGACAACGCAAACTGTCTGGTCCACGGTCGATAACATCCCCCACTGAAACCAGCAGATCCTGCCAGGGATCAAAACGGTACTGGCGCAGTTTAGCCATCAGCATCGAGAAGCATCCGTGGATATCCCCAACCACCCAGACGTGACGCCACTGCGTACCGTCGATTCGTTGATAGATATTGCCAGGTCGTCCCATGTCGCCTCCAGATTACAAGGGTACCTGATTATAATTTTAGCAATGATGGTAAAAAAGCCTGGACGATCGTGGGCAGGAGTATGGTATGGTTTATGGAGAATGCAGCATGCAATACGCCGTGTTTTGCCCTGGATGGCATCGCATTCGCCACATAAAAAGAGACCGAATACGATTCCTGTATTCGGTCCAGGGAAATGGCTCTTGGGAGAGAGCCGTGCGCTAAAAGTTGGCATTAATGCAGGCTAAGTTACCCTGCCATTTAAGAATAGATGACAGCGCCAGGTTTTCCAGTCCGCGGCTAAAGTGGCCGGAAAAAAAGGACGTTTGTTACGCATCCAAACGCAAAAACCGCAAGTTCTCCTGCGAGATCCTTGCGGTTTTTTATTGGAAATCAGAGCGCTACATCTGACAATTAACAGAGCTTTTCTGCACGCTCTACAAACGGTGCCAGGCTCATTTTTTCGCCCGGTTTCGCCGGATCATCAATCTGGATAATCTCTATCGGCTTTGCCGTGGTTTTTCCGCTCTCCACCTGCTGTCTGGCGACATCATTCAACGGGTATTGCACCAGCGTACTGGGATTGATGACATACAGCGCGTTACCTGGACGGCAGGTCAGCATCACCTCTTCCCGATTAAACGCCCACTTATCTTTGCCAACCTCAAAACGGCTGACGGTAATGACCTGCGGCGCAGCCAGCGCGGCTCCGGAGCTTGCCAGGAGTAATAAAGAGATAATGATTTTTTTCATGCGTTTCGCCAGTCCATCAATCAGAAAGGTTCGAGGGTTGCAAACAGGCTGACAATCGCCAGAACAACGGCTCCTATACCCCATTCCAGCTTGGTCATCCAAATAAAATAGAGAGTCATGCCGCGGTTATCCTGCCGCATGCGTGGTACCAGAACATACCGATTCACCAGCGCAATCGCCACCATTAGCATGACCAGGGCACCTTTTAACAAAAGCAGTCGCCCGTAAGCCATGTGCCAGGGAACAGAAAAACCGACAATAAACAGCGCATTCATAATACCGGTTAGTAAAACACCGATAACGAAAAGATGTCCATAGCGTGAGAAGCGCATCATGGTACTGATGGCCTGTTCCCGCCAGCGACCTTGCGCCATTCGCATACAGTAAAGTACGGGCAGCAAACCACCGAACCAGGCGGCAGCGCATACCAAATGTAAAGCGTGGTTAACCTGCTGGATTGCGCCAGGGATACCGCTGTGCAGCGTCGCATGTCCGACGCCAGCCAGCAAAATAAACTGCGCAATAGTCAGCATTAACAGTAGTCGCGGCATACTGCGCGGCACCATGATGGTCACCACCAGCGTGACCAAGGCGAGGATAATCTGCCATAACCAGACGCCACCAAATTGCGTTTGCAACACGGCGAGCCAAACGTCAGTAGAGACAACATCCCGCCAGCCTGAGCCCATTAACCCACCCTGAATCGCCAGCATCAGCGTCGCGCTGATAAAGCTCCACGTCGCAGCATGCCGTTGCAGACGTAAAAAACGACGCATCATTAAACGACGAACTGAAACGGGAGCCAGCCATGCGCCGTAAAGCGCACAGCCAAACACCAGCATCAAAGCGGTAAAATGGATAAACCGTAGTGCAACCCAGGTAAATGCCAGCATTGGTTATTTCACGCTAAAGGTATATTGCCCCTTCGTCTTGTGACCATCCACGGAGACAACGTGCCAGTCGACCGTATATTTTCCTGCTTCAAGTGTTTGATCAAGCGGAACAATCAGCTGCGTTTTGTCCTGCTCACTGCGCGATGCCTTGCCCGTTTTGATCTGTTCTTTGTTAGGACCGGTCAGCGTTGCACCGCTGAATCCCGGCTCTACGCCTTCAGAAAAATTCAGCGTCAACGCCTGAGGAGATGCCGCAACTTCAGCGTTAGCCGCCGGACTTTGTTTTGTGAGGTGGGCATGCGCCAATGCCGCAGGTGTTGCCAGAACGCTGGCGAGTACGATGAGCGCGTTGCGAAGCATAGATGCAGATGAAGCCATTTCAACTATTCCTTTTTGTTATGTCTAACCTGTAGAGAATAACCTTCTACAATGGTCGAGTCGAGAATCATCATTTCTGTCTTGCCATTAACGCACACTCTTAGTAACTTTGCGCGCCGAAAGACAGAGAAAAGGAAAAGCCCATGAACATCAATCTGGCCAAACTTGAGCAAGCGGAAATGGATAAGGTCAATGTCGATCTGGCTGCGGCTGGAGTGGCATTTAAGGAGCGATACAATATGCCCGTTGTTGCAGAAGTTGTTGAACGCGAACAGCCAGAGCATTTACGCGACTGGTTCCGCGAAAGACTCATCGCGCACCGCCTGGCATCCGTTACGCTTTCACGTTTACCTTACGAGCCTAAAGTTAAATAAAACTTATATTACGTTACGATTCCTTACATGACGCCTGCTACAGTATAAGCATATTCTTAATCCACACATTAAGGATGGTTGTAGACACTATGAAAAGGAAATCATTATGTCATACTGGAAAATCGCAGCAGCACAATACGAACCTCTTCACACCTCAGTTACCGAACATGTCGCGCATCACCTGCAATTCATTCATGCGGCAGCTCAATGCCAATGTGAATTGCTGGTCTTCCCTTCCCTCTCATTGCTGGGTTGTGTTGATGAGAATGACGCGCTTCCTGCCCCACCCGATGAAGCGCTGTTAGAACCTCTCGCACATGCCGCAGCGACTTATCGCATGACGATAATTGCGGGACTACCTGTAGAACATAACAACCGGTTCGTGAAAGGCATTGCGCTTTTCTCTCCCTGGATGACTTCGCCATTAACCTTCCATCAGAGCCACGGGGCCTGTATTGCCAGACAGCGAAATGCCATCAGCGTTGTAGATAGCCAACCGGAAGGCATTGATATCGACCCGGCTTTTTCGCTGTTCACCAGCTGCCAGTCAGTCAGTGAACCGGAACTGCTCTCCTCTACATCTCGCCTACAAAGTTTCTCACATAAATTCGCCATCGCGGTATTAATGGCCAATGCGCGGGGTAGCAGTGCGTTATGGGATGAACGAGGTCGATTGATTGTTCGCGCAGACAGCGGTTCGTTGCTGTTAACCGGCCAACGCACGCCACGGGGTTGGCAAGGTGATATCATTCCATTACGCTAGTCGTTTTGGGTCAGGAGCATGGCATGTTGCGCATAATAGATACAGAAACCTGTGGTCTACAGGGAGGCATTGTTGAAATTGCTTCTGTCGACGTGGTTGACGGAAAAATAGTCAACCCCATGAGCCACCTGGTACGCCCTGACCGCCCCATCAGCCCACAAGCAATGGCTATCCATCGCATTACTGAAGCAATGGTGGCCGATAAGCCATGGATTGAAGACGTCATCCCGCAGTATTACGGCAGCGAATGGTACGTGGCGCACAATGCCAGCTTTGACCGCCGCGTATTGCCCGATATGCCCGGGGAATGGATTTGCACCATGAAGCTCTCCCGTCGGTTGTGGCCGGGGATCAAATACAGCAACATAGCGTTGTATAAATCGCGCAAGCTGAGCGTCCAGACACCAGCGGGTCTCCACCATCACCGCGCCCTGTACGATTGCTACATCACTGCGGCACTGCTGATCGACATCATGCAGACGTCAGGCTGGACAGCCGATCAAATGGTCGATATTACCGGCCGTCCCGCCTTACTCACTACTTTCACTTTTGGTAAGTACCGCGGAAAACCGGTATCAGAAGTGGCTGAACGCGATCCGGGCTATCTACGTTGGTTATTTAATAACCTTGACAATATGAGCCCGGAACTACGATTAACGCTAAAACACTATTTGGATCACGCCTGAGCAGGCAGTGTTCCCTGCGCCAGTCCAATCAAAAACGCGTACTCAAGGGCCACGCCTTCGTAAGATTTAAAACGCCCGGATTTACCGCCGTGTCCGGAATCCATATCCGTGCAAAGTAGCAGCAAACGATCGTCCGTTTTCAGCTCACGCAGTTTTGCCACCCATTTTGCTGGTTCCCAGTATTGCACCTGGGAATCGTGTAATCCCGTCGTGACCAGCAGATGTGGGTATGCCTGCGCGGTTACATTGTCATACGGGCTGTAGCTTTTCATATAGGTGTAATACTCTTCGTCCTGCGGATTACCCCACTCTTCAAACTCACCGGTCGTCAGGGGAATTGATTCATCGAGCATAGTGGTTACCACATCGACAAACGGCACCTGAGCAATAACACCATGGAAGCGTTCCGGGCGTTCATTAATGGCGACGCCCATTAACATGCCTCCGGCGCTTCCGCCCATGCCATAACACAACTCAGGCGCGCCATAGCCCATTTTTAGCAGCGCATCACAGACGTCGAGGTAATCATTAAAAGTATTTTTCTTGTGCAGAAACTTACCGTCCTCGTACCACTGCTGTCCTAATTCACCGCCACCACGCACATGGGCAATAGCATAAACAAAGCCGCGATCCAGTAAGCTCAAACGGCTGCTGCTGAAATCGGCATCCATGCTGGCGCCATATGAGCCATAGCCATAAACGAGTAACGGATTTTTTCCTTTCAGGAAATACTTTTGATGATAAACCAGCGAAACCGGAACCTCGGTGCCATCACGCGCAGTTATCCATAGGTGTTCGCTACGGTAATTCGCCGCATCAAATCCGGGGACCTCCGTCTGCTTAAGCACACGACGTTCCCCGGTGTCCATATCCAGTTCAAACAACGTGTCCGGGGTGGTCATGGAGGAATAACCATAGCGCAGGCGCGATGTCTCAGGCTCTGGATTATAGGCAAGCCAGGTCACATAAGCCGGATCGTCAAAGGCGATCCCGACCACTTCGCGCGTTTTACGATTAATCTGTCGTAGGCTGGTTAAGCCCCGCTGACGCTCTTCTACCACCAGCCAGTCAGTGAATAGCGTAAAGCCCTCCAGCATCACGTTGTCGCGCGCTGGGATCAGCGTCTCCCAGGCTTGCTCATCACGAACGCGGGTACGATACAGGCCGAAATTTTTCCCCTGACGGTTGGAGCGCAGATAAAAATTGTGTTGATAGTGATCGAGACTGTATTCATGGTCTTTGCGTCGCGCTAAAAAGACCAACGGTTCGGCATCCGCCAGTTCTGCGTCAAGCAGTAAAACCTCACTGGTGGTCGCACTGGCGATATGAATAACCACATAGTGTAGCGAGGTGGTTTTATGCAGGCTGACATAAAAAATATCATCGGCTTCTTCATACACCAGCTCATCCAATGACGATGGCGAGCCGACTGTATGTCGCCACACCTGATACGGCAATAACGTTGTTTCGTGCTTGCGCACGTAATAGAAAGTCTGAGAATCATTCGCCCAGACCAGATCCGCTTCGACGTTTTCCAGCACTTCCGGATACCAGTTGCCGCTTTGCAAGTTGCGAAAACGCACGCCATATTGCCGGCGAGAGAGATAATCTTCCGCCAGCGACATGATGGTGTTATCCGGAGATATCGCCAGTCCACCCAGCGTATAAAACTCGCTGTGTGCCGCGCGCTGGTTCCCATCCAATAGAGTATCCCAATCATCCCACTCTTCACTGAGGGCAGACTGACGCTGATAAATAGCATATTCGCACCCCGGTTCATAAATATGCCGGTAGCGATAACCATTCTTCACATAGGGGGCTGATGCATCCTGAGGCGGGATACGGTCGATAATCTCTTTCAGGACGCGATCCTGCAAAGCCTGCTGCGAGGCCATAACCTGGCGGCCATACGCATTTTCTTGTTGCAGATAATCCAGCACTTCTGGCTGCGAGCGGGTGTCATCTCGCAGCCAGTAATAATTATCAACTCGAGTATCGCCATGCTGCGTCATGGCGTGAGGAATACGAGAAGCTTTTGGTAGCATGTCATTGTTCTTTTGCTTAAACATCCTATAAGGGTGGCAAAAGACAGCAATGATGCAAGCGAAACATGCGCCTTAGCGGTAAGTAATTAACCCGGTAAAGCCTGTTTTTGTTCTTTGAGATCCTGTTCAATGCCTTCACGAACATCCAGCGGGATCTTCAACGCATCGCCCAGCGCATTGAGATAGCTACGCTCCATAAAGTGGTCGATATCAATCGCCGCACAGCTCAGGAAGTAAATTTCCAGCGCTTCTTCTTCGTTGCGGATGCCCTGCGCCAGGCGCTGAGGATCTAACGGTTGTTCAATAGCACGTTCAATAAGAACGCGGCCCTGCTCTTCCACGCCCGCTTCACGGAGCTGCTGTTCAATGGCCGCTCGTTCTTTGGCATCAATATGTCCATCGCTTTTCGCCGCAAAAACCAGCGCCAGGATCAGACGCTCGGTGCGCTCATCCAGCGGTGAACTTTGTGCGCCAAACTGCGGCTCATCCTGATGCGCAGCGCGAACCTTATCCTTGTATTTGTTCCATAACACGGTACCGGCAACCGCACCGCCGCCCACCAGAAGCGCGCTGGTGCCGTATTTGCTCAGCAATTTTCGTGAAGATTTGTTGGCAACCAGTAATCCTGCCAGACCGCCTAACGCGCCTGGAACCAGAAGTTTACTCAGCCCTTGCTCGCCAGAAGATGACGCGGAGGATCCTTTTTGCCCAAGAAGAGATTGTAGTTGATTCAGCCAATTAGCCATTTTGCCCCTCAAGTACAGACGAATAATCATCAAAGCGTACCCGAGGGGATGTCAGGAAGTGTTCAGGTCATCAAAAGATGTGCAAATACCTGCGTTACTGCGGCTGATACTCGGCCGTTCCGGCTTTGCAGTCGACTTTCACCAGGTAGTGAATATCTGCGCTTTTACCACGAACCGTCAGGGGAACTGACCATTTCGCGTCTTTGCCCGTAATATCGGGCGTGCTAACCCAGGCGACAGGGTCGGCTTGACCGACGCGTTTTTGATCGTCAGCCCAGCGCGCGATGCGATTTTGCTGATAGTCACGTTTCACGCTTGCCGCAATACCGTCAGCATCCAGTCCTTCGCACTTGGGGAACTGAGCATTCTTGCTTTCCATATTTGCCGCAAATACCGATACGCTGGCAGACAATAACAGCAGGCTCAATAACGCTCTTTTTTTATACATTCTTTTCTCCTTAATCTCCCCTTCGTCCTTCAGGTTGCCTGCGGCAACGTGAAATATCGTCAGGAATTGCACAATGATTCAGGGAAAAGCATGGTACAAAACGTCAGGAGCGCAAGTCGTTTCAGGCAGCCTGAGTATCATCCTCAGCGTGCGCATCGTTTTCGACAGCCTGTGGCGAAGGCAGCTTGCCGTTTTTCAGAATGGCGCTCAGCACATCTTTTTGCTCAGCCAGCCACAGGGAGAGAGCTTCACGCTGCTCGTCTTCAAGCGCTACCGGCGATTGTTCCAGCCATGTGTCGAGCAGATCTGCTGTATCCAGCATTTTGTCATACGCATCGGCTTCCTTTTTGCTGGTAAACGACATTTTTTCCTCACCTTCCCGAATGACTACGTATTTAACTTCAACCGCCATTTTTGCAGCCTCTTAAATCACCTGTATTTATGTACAGTATATTCTTTTTAAGCCCTGAAATCAACCTGGTAATAAAGACAGACGCAAACGTTTTCGTATATACTGCGCCCAGATAAAACAGGGGATTAATTTATGACGTTATTAGGCACAGCGCTGCGTCCCGCAGCAACGCGAGTGATGTTATTAGGTTCAGGTGAACTGGGTAAAGAAGTGGCGATTGAATGCCAACGCCTGGGTGTGGAAGTCATTGCCGTGGATCGTTACCCCGACGCGCCAGCCATGCACGTAGCCCATCGCTCCTACGTAATTAACATGCTGGATGGCGAGGCATTACGCCAGCTTGTCGAGCGTGAAAAACCACATTACATCGTGCCGGAAATAGAGGCGATTGCCACGGATATGCTGGTCAAACTGGAACAGGAAGGTCAACACGTTGTGCCTTGCGCACGAGCGACCCAACTGACCATGAACCGGGAAGGAATCCGTCGTCTCGCCGCCGAAGAATTGTCTTTACCCACATCATCTTTCCGTTTTGCAGACACCGAAACACGCTTCCGTGAGGCCGTTGCCGAAATCGGCTATCCCTGCATTGTGAAGCCGGTCATGAGTTCTTCCGGCAAGGGGCAGAGCTTTATCCGTTCAGCCGATCAGCTCACCGAGGCGTGGAACTATGCTCAACAGGGAGGCCGGGCAGGCGCCGGACGCGTTATCGTCGAAGGCGTAGTGAATTTTGATTTTGAAATCACCCTGCTAACCGTCAGCGCCGTTGATGGTGTGCATTTCTGCGCGCCGGTAGGTCATCGCCAGGAAGATGGCGATTATCGCGAGTCCTGGCAGCCGCAGCAGATGAGTGACCTGGCGCTGGCGCGCGCGCAGGAAATAGCCCGCAAGGTGGTACTGGCGCTGGGCGGTCACGGACTGTTTGGCGTGGAGCTGTTTGTCTGCGGTGATGAGGTGATTTTCAGCGAAGTCTCCCCTCGCCCTCACGACACGGGTATGGTGACCTTAATTTCGCAGGATCTGTCTGAGTTTGCCCTGCACGTACGTGCATTTCTCGGTCTGCCCGTTGGCGAAATCCGCCAGTATGGACCTTCTGCTTCCGCCGTTATTCTGCCGCAACTTACCAGCCAGAATATCACATTTGATAACGTACAAGCCGCTGTAGGTGCGGGTATGCAAGTGCGTTTCTTTGGCAAGCCGGAAATCGACGGGAGCCGTCGTTTGGGCGTTGTGCTGGCCACAGCACAGAGTATTGAAGATGCGGTGATACGCGCGAAAGACGCAGCCGCACAGGTGAAAGTCGCAGGATAAAAACCAGACCCGTAGGCCGGATAAAACATTGATGCCGTATCCGACCTACGGTTTACGCATTAACGACTTACTGCTTCGCGCCTTCTACTGCTTCACGAGCCAGCTTGGTAATACGATCGTAATCACCCGCTTCCAGCGCATCCGCCGGAACCAGCCAGGAACCACCGATGCACAGCACGCTTTTCAGTGCCAGGTAGTCACGGTAGTTCGCCGGAGAGATACCGCCGGTTGGGCAGAAACGCACCTGAGAGAACGGACCCGCAATTGCCTGCAGCGCTTTGGTACCGCCATTTGCTTCAGCAGGGAAGAATTTGAACTCTTTCAAACCGTAGTCCATACCCAGCATCAGTTCAGACACGGTGCTGATACCAGGGATCAGCGGAATAGTACCTTCCGTTGCGGCTTTCAGCAGCGGCTCGGTCAGACCCGGACTGATAGCAAACTGTGCACCGGCTTCGGTAACTTCAGCCAGCTGTTGTGGATTCAGTACAGTACCTGCACCAACGATAGCGTCCGGAACTTCTTTTGCGATCGCGCGAATGGCATCCATCGCACATGCTGTACGTAAGGTCACTTCCAGAACGCGCACGCCGCCTGCAACCAGCGCTTTTGCCATCGGCACTGCGTGTTCCAGTTTATTAACCACGATAACCGGTACAACCGGGCCAGTGGTCAGGATTGCTTCTGCACTTGTCTTCCAGTTTTTCATCAGAGTTTTCTCTCGCCTGATTACAAAATAAGTCTTAAAAAGTGATACAGGTTGCGCCCTGTTCCGCACCGGACAGCTTTTCACGCAACGCGCTGAACATTTCACGGCCTGTGCCCACGCGCGATGCGCTGAGGTCAGGAATGTGAGGCTGACGAGAAGCAAGTTCCTCTTCATCAACCAGCAGCGTCAATTCACCTGTCTGTCCATTCACACGAATGATGTCACCATCGCGTACTTTTGCCAGCAGCCCGCCATCGTAGGCTTCTGGGGTTACATGGATTGCTGAAGGCACTTTACCTGAAGCACCTGAAAGTCGTCCATCGGTAACTAACGCAATTTTGAAACAACGGTCCAATAATACACCAAGTGGCGGCATGAGTTTATGTAATTCTGGCATTCCGTTTGCTTTTGGCCCCTGATGGCGCACAACGACTACGCAATCACGGTCGAGCAGTCCCGCATCGAAGGCCGGCAATACATCATGCTGACTTTCAAAAACAACCGCGGGCGCTTCAATTACCTGATTTTCTACCGGAACCGCCGACGTTTTCATCACAGCACGTCCGAGGTTACCGCTCAGCACTTTGGTACCGCCGTGGTGGGAGAATGGCTGATCGATGGTAGCAATCACATTGCTGTCCAGCGACTTCGCTGCCCCTTCGCGCCAGTCCAGTTCACCATCGTTGAGCCAGGGTTCCATGGTGTAACGCGACAAACCAAACCCAGCAACGGTGTTCACATCTTCATGCAGCAGACCCGCATTCAGCAGTTCGCGCATTAACACCGGCACGCCACCCGCTGCCTGGAAGTGGTTAATATCTGCCGGACCATTCGGATACAGACGCGCCATCAACGGCACGATATCGGACAGATCGGAGAAGTCGTCCCAGTTAATCAGAATCCCGGCTGCGCGCGCCATCGCAACCAGGTGCATTGTATGGTTGGTTGACCCCCCGGTCGCCAGCAGCGCGACAATACCGTTCACCACTACTTTTTCATCGATCATTTTACCGATCGGCATCCATTCATTGCCGTTACCGGTCAGACGCGTTACCTGACGAGCAGCCGCGGCGGTCAACGCCTCGCGCAGCGGGGCATCCGGGTGTACGAATGAGGAGCCAGGCAGTTGCATCCCCATAAACTCCACCACCATCTGGTTGGTGTTTGCCGTACCATAGAACGTACAGGTCCCCGGTGCGTGATAAGACGCCGCTTCGGATTCAAGCAGCGCCATGCGATCGACTTTGCCTTCAGCATACAACTGACGGATACGCACTTTTTCTTTGTTCGCCAGACCACTCGCCATCGGGCCGGAGGGAATAAAGATCGAAGGCAGATGACCAAATGACAGTGCCGCCATCACCAGACCCGGGACAATTTTGTCGCACACGCCAAGGAATAACGCGCCGTCAAACATATTGTGTGAGAGGCCGACAGCAGCCGACATCGCAATCACTTCGCGACTCAGTAACGAAAGCTCCATCCCATCCTGTCCCTGGGTCACACCGTCGCACATCGCAGGAACACCGCCAGCGACCTGGCCTACCGCATTGGCTTCATGCAGCGCTTTACGAATGATGTCCGGATAATGTTCGTACGGCTGATGCGCGGAAAGCATGTCGTTATAGGAGGTAATGATCGCGATATTGTTACGCAGCATGCTTTTCAGCGAGGCCTTGTCATCTGGCTGGCAGGCAGCAAAACCATGCGCCAGGTTACCGCACGCCAGTTGTGAACGATGAACGGTAGTCGATTTCGCTTGTTCAATACGGGCAAGGTAGGCGGAACGCGTGTCGCGAGAACGTTCGACAATACGTTTTGTTACGCGTAACAAATTCGGATTCATAGAGGCTCCTAAAATTTATCTGTCAGAGCGTTGGATCAACAATGTGTTTCAGTTGGGTTAAAAGCAGCTGAATCGCTTGTTAGCCGTAGCTCAGGGGCAAAATCGTTTCAGGCAGTGTAATAAAAAAAGCCCCGCGGGTGAATCCACGCGGAGCTTAAAAGTGCAAAAATTATTCTACAATCTGTGTTAGATCATGTTACCGGTAAAATAACACCTATGGGCTAGATGATATTTTACTCGAATTCGTTCCAGGAACGACCATCACGGGTAATCATGGCCACAGAGGCAACCGGTCCCCAGGTCCCGGCCTGATACGGTTTAGGTGCGTCGTTGTCCATTGCCCAGGCTTCGGTAATAGAATCGACCCACTTCCATGCTTCTTCAACTTCATCTCGACGCACAAACAGCGCCTGAATGCCGCGCATCGTTTCAAGCAGCAGGCGCTCATAAGCGTCGGCCAGATGCGTTTGGTTGAAGGTTTCGGAGTAGCTCAGATCAAGTTTGGTAATTTGCAGGTTATGCTTGTGATCCAGCCCCGGCACTTTGTTTAGTACCTGGATATCGACACCTTCATCAGGCTGCAAACGGATAGTCAGCTTGTTCTGCGGCAGGTCCTGCCAGGATTCTCTGAACAGGTTCAGCTCAGGCGTTTTGAAGTACACCACCACTTCAGAACACTTGGTCGGTAAACGTTTACCGGTACGCAGATAGAATGGAACACCCGCCCAGCGCCAGTTATCGATATCCACACGGATCGCCACAAACGTTTCCGTGTTGCTGCTCTTATTCGCACCTTCTTCTTCCAGGTATCCCGGAACTTTTTTGCCCTGGGCAAAACCGGCGGTGTACTGACCACGAACTGTCTTTTCACGTACGTTCGAACGATCGATACGACGCAGTGATTTCAGTACTTTCACTTTTTCATCACGGATGCTGTCGGCGCTCAGATCGGACGGCGGAGACATCGCGATCATGCACAGGATCTGCAGCAGGTGGTTCTGGATCATGTCGCGCATTTGACCGGCCTGGTCAAAGTAGCCCCAGCGCCCTTCAATGCCCACTTCTTCCGCCACGGTAATTTCTACGTGGTCGATAGTGCGGTTATCCCAGTTATTCACAAACAGGGAGTTGGCAAAACGCAGTGCCAACAGGTTCAGTACCGTCTCTTTGCCGAGATAGTGGTCGATGCGGTAAACCTGGCACTCTTCGAAATACTCGCCAACCTGATCGTTGATTTCACGGGATGTTGCCAGTGATGTACCCAGCGGTTTTTCCATCACCACGCGGGCAGGCTTAGCATTCAGCTTTGCTTCACCCAGACCTTTGCAGATCGCGCCAAAGGTGCTAGGCGGCATTGCAAAATAGTTGATGGTGGTACGCGATTTTTGATCCAGCATTTTGCCCAGACGCTTAAACGCGGCGGTGTCGTTGACGTCCAGGTTACAAAACTCAAGACGACCGCTGAGGGTTTCCCACAAACTTTCATCAATTTTTTCTTTCATGAAGGTTTCGAGCGCTTCGCGCACAACCTTGGTATAGGCTGCTTTGTCCCAGTCGGCACGCCCAACCCCAATGATGCGGGTATCCGGGTTAATCTGGCCGGCCTTTTCCAGTTGATACAGGGAAGGCAGCAATTTCCGTCGCGCCAGGTCGCCCTTCGCGCCGAAAATGACCAGATCACATGCCTGGGCTGTTTGCGTTACCGCCATGTCATTCTCCTCAATTAAGTGCCTGGTGCTTTTGCCAGACACTGGTTGTAATTTTATTACAGTGCACTGTACTGCTTTTACGTGAATCCGGAAACCGTAAACGCTTATCCAGCCGTGCTGTTACCGCGAACAGCCGCTTTATTGGCGTATAACCCATCAAAATGGATAAAAAAGTCGTCTTTTTCGTACCCATGAAGAAGTATGAAAATCCGACTCCGATCATGTAATGAAAAAAAACAACAACTATTTTGTCCATTTTGCCCCGTTGCTGCACTAGCAGGGGTACTATCTACCAGAGTTACCACTCGATTTCCCCTTATCGTTGAAATCGTTTTTGCCCATGACCCATGAGTCTACCTACATCATGAATATGCTGGAAAAAATCCAGTTAAAACTGGAACATTTGAGCAAGTCAGAGCGTAAAGTCGCCGACATTATTCTTGCCTCTCCCGAGCAGGCAATTCACTCAAGCATCGCTGCGCTTGCTGTAGAAGCCAACGTCAGCGAACCGACGGTGAACCGTTTCTGTCGTAGCATGGATACGCGCGGCTTCCCTGATTTTAAACTGCATCTGGCACAAAGTCTGGCAAATGGTACCCCTTATGTTAATCGCAATGTGGATGAGGATGACAGCGTAGAATCTTATACGGGGAAAATCTTCGAATCGGCGATGGCAAGCCTTTACCACGTTCGTCAGTCGCTGGATAACACAGCGGTAAACCGGGCGGTAGATTTGTTAACCCAGGCGAAGAAAATCGCCTTCTTTGGTTTAGGTTCTTCCGCCGCGGTCGCGCACGACGCGATGAACAAATTTTTCCGCTTTAACGTACCGGTAATCTATTCCGACGACATTGTCCTGCAACGGATGAGTTGTATGAATTGTAGCGACGACGACGTCATTGTGCTTATTTCTCATACCGGAAGAACCAAAAGTCTGGTTGAACTGGCGCAGTTAGCAAGGGAAAACGACGCTATGGTTATCGCCCTCACCTCTCCCGGCACGCCACTGGCGCGTGAAGCCACGCTGGCTATTACCCTCGATGTACCGGAAGATACTGACATTTATATGCCCATGGTCTCTCGACTTGCTCAACTGACCGTGATAGATGTGCTGGCTACAGGATTTACTTTGCGCCGAGGGGCAAAATTTAGAGATAACTTGAAGCGTGTCAAGGAAGCGCTCAAGGAATCGCGTTTTGATAAAGAATTACTCATCAAGAGTGATGACCGCTAAAAGCAATAACAATGTTCTACCCTTTTATCATCCGGGTCGTTCATTTTACCGTTAATGTTTGAGAACGACCGGATTAATGTTCACGCAACACCTAGTTGTTTCAGTCAACGGAGTATTACATGTCCAGAAGGCTTCGCAGAACCAAAATCGTTACCACGTTAGGCCCGGCAACTGACCGCGATAACAACCTTGAGAAGATTATCGCCGCGGGTGCGAACGTCGTACGTATGAACTTTTCCCACGGCTCTCCAGAAGATCACAAACTGCGGGCGGATAAGGTCCGTGAAATTGCCGCAAAACTGGGACGTCATGTAGCTATTTTGGGTGACCTGCAGGGACCTAAAATCCGCGTATCTACCTTTAAAGAAGGTAAAGTTTTTCTTAATGTTGGCGACAAGTTCCTGTTAGACGCCAACCTCGGTAAAGGCGAAGGCGACAAAGAAAAAGTCGGCATTGATTATAAGGGACTGCCTGCAGACGTCGTGCCTGGCGATATCCTGCTGCTCGACGACGGTCGCGTACAGCTTAAAGTGCTGGAAGTTCAGGGCATGAAAGTCTTCACCGAAGTCACTGTCGGTGGCCCGCTGTCCAATAACAAGGGCATCAACAAACTGGGCGGCGGTCTCTCTGCTGAAGCCCTCACCGAAAAAGACAAAGCCGACATCATTACCGCAGCGCAAATCAGCGTTGACTATTTGGCTGTATCCTTCCCGCGCTGCGGCGAAGATCTAAACTATGCCCGCCGTCTGGCGCGCGACGCCGGTTGCGATGCGAAAATTGTCGCCAAGGTAGAACGTGCAGAAGCCGTCTGCGACCAGAATGCGATGGATGACATCATCCTGGCTTCTGACGTAGTGATGGTAGCCCGTGGCGACTTGGGTGTTGAAATCGGTGACCCTGAGCTGGTAGGTATTCAGAAAGCGTTGATTCGCCGTGCGCGTCAGCTGAACCGTGCGGTCATCACCGCCACACAGATGATGGAGTCGATGATCACCAACCCAATGCCGACTCGTGCGGAAGTGATGGACGTGGCTAACGCCGTCCTCGACGGTACCGATGCCGTGATGCTCTCTGCCGAAACAGCAGCAGGTCAGTACCCGGCGGAAACCGTCACGGCAATGGCGCGCGTTTGCCTGGGTGCAGAGAAGATCCCAAGCATCAACGTCTCTAAACACCGCCTTGACGTGCAGTTTGATAACGTTGAAGAAGCGATTGCGATGTCAGCGATGTACGCTGCTAACCACCTGAAAGGGGTCACCGCTATTATCGCTATGACGGAGTCTGGTCGTACTGCGCTGATGACTTCTCGTATCAGTTCCGGTCTGCCAATTTTCGCGATGTCTCGTCATGAACGTACGCTGAATCTGACCTCTCTGTATCGCGGTGTCACCCCGGTTCACTTTGACAGCGAAACAGATGGCGTCGTTGCCGCCAATGAAGCAGTGAACCTGCTGCGCGATAAAGGCTATCTGGTTTCCGGCGATCTGGTGATTGTGACACAGGGCGATGTGATGAGCACTATTGGCTCAACTAACACCACGCGTATTCTGACCGTCGAGTAACGCCAGCGTTTGATGTAAAAAAGCCTCTCGTTTGAGAGGCTTTTTTTTATTTCTTCGGATAGAGATCTTTGCGCTTATAGGGCTCAATCTCGCCGGGTTTACGCGTCTTAAGCAGTTTCAGTATCCAGGTGTATTGTTCGACATGAGGCGTGACAAAAATTTCCACCTCTTCGTTCATTCGTCTGGCAATGGTGTGGTCATCCGCTGTCAGGATGTCATCCATCGGAGGACGGACCTTAATCGTCAGGCGGTGCGTTTTACCGTCATACACCGGAAACAGCGGCACTACACGCGCGTGGCAAACCTTCATCAAGCGACCAATTGCCGGTAACGTTGCTTTATAGGTAGCAAAAAAATCGACAAACTCGCTGTGCTCAGGCCCATGGTCCTGATCCGGCAGGTAGTATCCCCAATATCCCTGACGTACAGACTGAATAAACGGTTTGATGCCATCATTACGTGCATGTAATCGGCCTCCGAAACGACGGCGCACCGTGTTCCAGACGTAATCAAATACCGGGTTCCCCTGATTGTGGAACATTGCTGCCATTTTCTGTCCCTGGGAAGCCATCAGCATCGCCGGGATATCTACGCCCCAGCCATGAGGAACGAGAAAAATCACTTTTTCATCGTTGCGGCGCATCTCTTCGATGATTTCAAGGCCCTGCCAGTCAACCCGATTCTGAATTTTCTCCGGACCGCGCAGGGCCAGTTCCGCCATCATGACCATCGCCTGAGGGGCTGTCGCGAACATCTCATCGACAATGGCTTCGCGCTCAGCATCGCTGCGTTCAGGAAAACAAAGGGATAAATTGATCAGTGCTCTGCGACGTGAGCTTTTTCCCAAACGTCCAACCATCCGTCCGAGCTTTGCCAGAATAGGATCGCGAAATGACGCCGGCGTTAACGCAATCCCAGCTATCGCCGCTACACCCAGCCAGGCGCCCCAGTAGCGCGGATAGCGAAATGATTTATCAAACTCAGGGATATACTCAATATTCTTTTTTTTCGTTTCCATGCTCTTCCAGTGTCTGGTGCGGCGAAAAGTAGATCTGTTGATAGTGTAGCGGCGCACGATGCGCCGTACAAAATAAAAAAAGCCGGCACGCATCGCGTACCGGCTTTATCAGTGTGCTAATTAATCAAAACGTAGCTGAGGCATAACTTCTTTCACCTGCGCCAGATAATCGGTGCGATCCGAGCCGGTCAGACCTTCTGTACGCGGCAGTTTCGCCGTCAGAGGGTTCACGGCCTGCTGGTTGATCCACACTTCGTAGTGCAGGTGCGGACCGGTTGAACGCCCGGTGTTACCTGACAGCGCGATACGATCGCCACGTTTCACTTTTTGACCTGGTTTCACCAATAGCTTACGCAGGTGCATATAACGGGTGGTGTAGGTGCGACCATGACGTACCGCAACATAGTATCCGGCAGCGCCGCTACGCTTCGCTACGACCACTTCACCATCGCCTACCGACAGTACTGGCGTCCCCTGCGGCATCGCAAAGTCGACACCTTTGTGCGGCGCTACGCGTCCAGTCACCGGATTCAGGCGACGCGGGTTAAAGTTCGAGGAGATACGGAACTGTTTCGCCGTCGGGAAACGCATGAAGCCTTTCGCCAGCCCGGTACCGTTACGGTCATAGAACTTACCGTCTTCAGCACGGATGGCGTAATAGTCTTTGCCTTCAGAACGTAAACGCACGCCCAGCAGCTGGCTTTGCTCGCGCTTACCGTCCAGCATTTCGCGAGACATCAGCACTGAGAACTCATCGCCTTTTTTCAGTTTGCGGAAATCCATCTGCCACTGCATGGCCTTAATCACCGCGCTGATTTCAGAGCTGGTCAGTCCGGCCTCTTTGGCGCTGGCGACAAAGCTTCCGCCCACCGTGCCTTTGATACGGCTGTTAACCCAATCGCCCTGCTGCATTTCGCTGCTCATTTTGAAACCTGTCGCAGTGCGATCGTAAGTGCGGGTTTCACGGCGGGACACTTCCCAGGTCAGGCGCTGCAGGTCACCTTCCGCGCTTAACGTCCAGGATAACTGTTGACCAATTTTCAGATTGCGCAGTTCTTTATCGGAAGCAGCGAGCTGACTGATGTCGCCCATATCGATGCCGTACTGATTAAGAATACTGCTCAGCGTATCGCCTGTGGAGACGACATACTCATGCACGCCGGCTTCACCAGACGTTTTGTCATCCAGTTCATCCTGCGGAATGGCTTCGTCTTCCTGCGCGGCCTGATCGATAGGTTCACTGGCCTCAGGCAACAGCGAACGAATCTCGCTTTTTTCCAGCTCGATAGTTTTAACGATGGGTGCAGAATCGGGGTGGTAAACATAAGGCCGCCAGACGGCGACGGCCAATGTCAGTACGGTAAGCGACCCCAGCATAACGCGATGGGGTCGCGGCAGATTATTAAATGCCAGAGCGACAGAGCGGGCTATCTGTTGCACGTATTCACTTCCTCATTAATCTCCTTTCAGGCAGCTCGCATACTGGTTGGCTAATTGGTTCAAAAACGCTGAATAGCTTGTTTTACCCAGTTTGATATTCGTTCCGAGCGGATCCAGCGTTCCCATTCGAACGGATGTCCCTCTCGCGACGGCTTCAACGACCGCTGGCCTGAACTGTGGCTCAGCAAAAACGCAGGTTGCTTTTTGCTCAACCAACTGTGTTCTTATTTCATGTAAACGCTGCGCACCAGGTTGAATCTCAGGGTTCACGGTAAAGTGACCAAGCGGTGTTAGTCCGTAGTGTTTTTCGTAGTAGCCATAGGCGTCATGAAAAACGAAATAACCTTTTCCCTTGAGCGGTGCGAGCTCGTTACCTACCTGCTTATCGGTTGCGGCTAATTGTGCCTCAAAATCCTTCAGGTTGGCGTCAAGTTTGGCTCGACTTTGCGGCATAAGTTCCACTAATTTTTCATGGATTGCAACCGCTGAGGCCCGCGCTATCTCTGGGGAAAGCCAAAGATGCATGTTGTAATCGCCATGATGGTGATGCTCGTCACTTTTTTCACTGCCAGCATCATCGTGTCCATGATCGTCATCGTCGTCATCGGCACCTTTCATGAGTAACGGTTTCACGTCATTGAGCTGCGCAATCGTTACCTGTTTCGCGTTAGGAATATTCTTGACTGACTTCTCCATAAACGCTTCCATCTCAGGTCCAATCCAAACAACTAAGTCCGCGCCCTGTAAGCGTTTTACGTCTGATGGACGCAGTGAATAGTCATGTTCGGAAGCCCCATCAGGCAACAGAACCTCAGTGTCTGTTACCCCGTCTGCAATAGCTGAAGCAATAAACCCCAGCGGCTTGAGCGAGGCCACCACAGCGGCATTTGCTGCCTGTGTTGCACTACCCCAAAGAGCAGCGGATAATGCTGCGAAAAGAAGCGTATTTTTATGTAACATAATGCGACCAATCATCGTAATGAATACAAGAAATGTGATATTATAACATTCTATAACTTCTGCAAGACTAAAATTGATATGACGACTTTGGTTTCACTGGAAAATGTCTCGGTCTCTTATGGTCAACGCCGCGTCCTGTCTGACGTATCGCTTGAACTTCGACCCGGTAAAATTTTAACGCTTCTCGGCCCAAATGGCGCCGGGAAGTCTACGCTGGTGCGCGTTGTATTAGGGCTGGTAGCGGCTGATGAGGGCGTAATCAAGCGTAATGGTCAATTGCGGATTGGCTATGTACCGCAAAAACTGTACCTCGATACTACGCTGCCACTGACGGTAAGTCGGTTTATGCGCTTACGTCCCGGCACCAAAAAAGAGGATATCCTTCCGGCACTGAAGCGCGTTCAGGCCGGGCATCTGATGGATGCGCCGATGCAAAAGCTCTCTGGCGGGGAAACGCAACGCGTCCTGTTGGCCCGTGCTTTATTGAATAAACCTCAGCTACTGGTGCTCGATGAACCAACCCAGGGCGTGGATGTCAATGGGCAGGTCGCACTGTACGACCTTATCGACCAGTTGCGACGTGAACTGGATTGCGCCGTACTGATGGTTTCCCATGACCTGCATCTGGTGATGGCCAAAACCGATGAGGTACTGTGCCTGAACCATCATATTTGCTGTTCCGGTGCGCCGGAAGTGGTTTCTATGCACCCGGAATTCATCTCAATGTTCGGGCAACGCGGCGCCGAACAACTCGGAATTTACCGTCATAATCACAATCACCGCCACGATTTACAGGGTCGTATCGTCTTACGCCGGGGAAATGGTCACTCATGATTGAATTGTTATTACCCGGTTGGTTAGCCGGGATCATGCTGGCCTGTGCCGCTGGCCCACTCGGCTCGTTTGTAGTCTGGCGTCGAATGTCTTATTTCGGTGATACGCTGGCCCACGCTTCGCTGCTGGGGGTCGCCTTTGGCCTGCTGCTGGATGTAAACCCTTTCTATGCGGTTATCGCCGTCACCCTGTTGCTGGCTGGCGGTCTGGTATGGCTGGAGAAGCGCCCTCACCTTGCGATCGATACCTTGCTGGGTATTATGGCGCACAGCGCATTGTCATTGGGGCTGGTTGTTGTCAGCCTGATGTCCAACATCCGTGTAGATCTGATGGCTTACCTGTTTGGTGATTTGCTCGCCGTGACGCCAGAAGATCTTATCTCCATCGCCATCGGCGTGGTTATTGTTCTGGCGATTCTGTTCTGGCAGTGGCGTAACCTGCTGTCGATGACCATCAGTCCTGATCTGGCATTTGTCGATGGTGTGAAGCTGCAACGCGTGAAGCTGCTGCTGATGCTGGTTACGGCGTTAACGATTGGTGTGGCGATGAAGTTTGTCGGGGCGCTGATTATCACCTCACTGCTTATCATCCCTGCGGCGACCGCCCGTCGCTTTGCCCGTACGCCGGAGCAGATGGCAGGGGTTGCCGTTGGAGTGGGAATGATAGCGGTTACAGGCGGGCTGACCTTCTCGGCCTTCTATGACACCCCGGCAGGTCCTTCCGTGGTGCTGTGCGCCGCGCTGCTGTTTATTTTCAGCATGATGAAAAAGCAGGCGAACTAAGCATGCGTTGCCCGGTGGCGCTGCGCTTACCGGGCCTACAAAATCGCCCAGGCCTGATGAGCGTCACGACATCAGGCACTAAGGCATCTGTGGCGGTGTAATGCCAAAATGGTTCCAGGCGCGCACGGTTGCCATACGTCCACGCGGCGTACGCTGCAGAAAACCTTGCTGAATCAGATACGGCTCCAGCACGTCCTCAATGGTTTCACGCTCTTCCCCAATCGCCGCTGCCAGGTTATCCAGTCCTACCGGTCCGCCAAAGAATTTATCGATAACCGCCAGCAGCAGCTTACGGTCCATATAATCGAATCCTTCCGCATCCACATTGAGCATATCCAGCGCCTGGGCGGCAATATCAGCCGAAATCGTGCCGTCATGCTTCACTTCAGCGAAATCACGTACCCGGCGTAATAAACGGTTGGCGATACGCGGCGTACCGCGGGCGCGGCGTGCCACTTCCAGCGCGCCTTCATCGCTCATTTCCAGGCCCATAAAGCGTGCGCTACGCCCAACAATGTGCTGCAGGTCTGCCACCTGATAGAACTCCAGGCGCTGCACAATACCAAAACGGTCACGCAGCGGAGAGGTTAACGACCCGGCGCGCGTCGTCGCCCCGATTAGCGTGAACGGCGGCAGATCGATCTTAATCGAACGGGCAGCCGGCCCTTCACCAATCATGATATCCAGCTGATAATCTTCCATCGCCGGATACAGCACCTCTTCCACCACTGGTGACAGACGATGAATTTCATCGATAAACAGCACATCGTGGGGTTCAAGGTTGGTAAGCATTGCCGCCAGGTCACCCGCTTTTTCCAGTACCGGACCGGACGTGGTGCGCAGGTTAACACCCATTTCATTAGCGACAATATTGGCAAGCGTAGTTTTACCCAGACCAGGAGGACCGAAAATCAGCAGGTGATCGAGAGCGTCACCGCGCAGCTTCGCCGCCTGGATAAAAATCTCCATTTGCGAACGGACCTGAGGCTGGCCAATATACTCTTCCAGCAATTTTGGGCGAATCGCACGATCCACCAGATCTTCAGGGGTAGTGCTGACAGCCGAAATCAGGCGATCTGCTTCAATCATCCGTTACCTCACAATGCCGCGCGAAGCGCTTCACGAATCAGGGTTTCACTGCTGGCATCAGGGCGGGCAATTTTGCTCACCATGCGGCTGGCTTCCTGTGGTTTATAGCCCAACGCCACCAGCGCAGCAACCGCTTCCTGCTCGGCGTCGTCCGTTGTCGGACTTGCCGGAGACGTCAGGACCAGATCCGCTGCTGGCGTAAAGAGATCACCATGTAAACCTTTAAAGCGGTCTTTCATTTCTACAATCAGGCGTTCTGCGGTTTTTTTACCAATACCCGGTAATTTCACCAGCGCGCCCAGCTCTTCGCGCTCCACGGCATTAACGAACTGCTGAGCAGACATACCGGAGAGGATCGCCAGCGCCAGCTTCGGTCCCACGCCATTGGTTTTGATTAACTCTTTAAACAGCGTGCGCTCTTGCTTGTTGTTAAAGCCATACAATAGCTGAGCATCTTCTCGCACCACAAAATGGGTGAAAATAATCGCTTCTTGCCCGGCTTCCGGCAACTCGTAGAAACAGGTCATCGGCATATGCACTTCATAGCCTACCCCGCCCGTTTCCAGAAGGACCAGCGGGGGTTGTTTTTCAATAATGATGCCTCTGAGTCTGCCTATCACGTGACGCTCCTGCGTTAAGGGCTAAAAGGTAATGCGCTATCATAAAAAAAGGCTGGATAGATATCCAGCCTCATTTGTCACTAACGTAATCGACCTCGCGCCAAATTCAGCCTCGACTCGCTCATTTGCATGGCGTTCTGACTGACATGGCAGTGGGTAATGGCAATCGCCAGTGCATCCGCAGCATCCGCTTGCGGATTCGCCGGGAGTTTTAGCAGCGTGCGTACCATATGCTGGACCTGGCTTTTTTCCGCGCTACCGATCCCCACCACGGTCTGTTTTACCTGGCGGGCCGCGTATTCAAAGACCGGTAGATCCTGATTGGTCGCCGCAACGATTGCCACGCCGCGAGCCTGTCCCAGCTTTAGCGCCGAGTCGGCGTTCTTCGCCATAAAAACCTGCTCAATGGCAAAATAGTCCGGCTGAAACTGGGTGATGATTTCCGTCACGCCCGCGTAAATCAACTTCAGACGTGACGGTAGATCGTCGACTTTGGTGCGAATGCAGCCGCTGCCGAGGTAGGTCAGCTGCCTGCCGACCTGACGAATAACACCATAACCGGTGATGCGCGACCCCGGGTCAATGCCGAGAATAATAGACATCACGCATCTCCTGTTATTTTATGGCTTAACCACATCATTCTAAGGTGGCAGCAACCTCATCGGAGATTTCACCGTTGTGGTAAACTTCCTGCACGTCGTCGCAGTCTTCTAGCATATCGATCAGACGCATCAGCTTCGGCGCTGTTTCTGCATCCATATCCGCTTTGGTGGATGGGATCATAGACACTTCAGCTGCGTCCGCTTTCAGACCAGCCGCTTCCAGCGCGTCACGTACTTTGCCCATCTCTTCCCACGCGGTGTAAACGTCAATTGCGCCGTCGTCGAAGGTCACAACGTCTTCAGCACCTGCTTCCAGCGCCGCTTCCATGATGGCGTCTTCGTCGCCCTGTTCAAAGGAGATTACGCCTTTTTTGCTGAACAGATAAGCCACGGAACCGTCGGTACCGAGGTTACCACCCGTTTTCGTGAACGCGTGACGCACTTCCGCAACGGTACGGTTACGGTTGTCAGACAGACATTCAATCATAACGGCTGTACCGCCAGGACCGTAACCTTCATAGATGATGGTTTCCATGTTGGAATCTTCATCACCACCCACACCGCGCGCGATTGCACGGTTCAGGGTGTCACGGGTCATGTTGTTAGCCAGCGCTTTATCAACCGCTGCACGCAGACGCGGGTTAGCATCCGGATCGCCGCCGCCCAGTTTAGCCGCCGTCACCAGCTCACGAATTATTTTGGTGAAAATTTTACCGCGTTTAGCATCCTGCGCTGCTTTACGGTGTCTGGTGTTGGCCCATTTACTATGACCTGCCATAAATAATATCTCCAAAAAGCGCGCCTTTTCAGGCGACGTTAATTACAAACTCTTCAATCGCCTGCCGGTTACTCCACGACTTAGTTAATTGGGCGGCTTCAACCGCATTAACCCAACGATAGGTCAGATGTTCGGTGAACACGATCTTTCGTTCTGAGGGAAGTGCCAGGCAAAACCAGGATTCAGTATTACGTTCAATTCCCGGTGCATAGCGATGACGTAAATGGCTAAAAATCTCAAACTCCACCGTGCGCTGACAGTCAATTAAGGTCAGTTGCTCAGATGCAACATCAATGGCGACCTCTTCCTTTACTTCGCGCATAGCGGCTTGCGACGCGGTTTCACCTTCTTCAAGGCTGCCGGTGACCGACTGCCAGAAATCAGGATCGTCGCGTCGCTGTAACATCAGCACTCTCCCGGTGTCCTTTGCATAAATCACGACTAACACCGAGACAGGCTGTTTATATGTCATATCAGTTATTCTCGGCCTTCTTAACAACCTGAATGCTCAGTTCCGCCAGCGCAGCTGCGTTGGCAAAGCTTGGCGCTTCAGTCATCAGACACGCTGCAGCCGTGGTTTTCGGGAAAGCAATAACGTCACGAATGTTGTCAGTACCGGTCAACAGCATAGTCAGACGGTCCAGACCAAACGCCAGGCCCGCATGCGGCGGTGTACCATATTTTAGCGCATCCAGCAGGAAGCCGAATTTCTCACGCTGCTCTTGCTCGTTAATGCCCAGAATACCGAATACGGTTTGCTGCATGTCGCCGTTGTGAATACGCACGGAACCGCCGCCTACTTCGTAACCGTTGATGACCATATCGTATGCGTTGGCAACCGCGTCTTCCGGCGCTGCTTTCAGCTCAGCGGCCGTCATATCTTTCGGCGCGGTGAACGGGTGATGCATTGCGGTCAGTCCGCCTTCACCATCGTCTTCAAACATTGGGAAGTCGATAACCCACAGCGGCGCCCATTTGGCTTCGTCGGTGATGTTCAGGTCTTTACCCAGTTTCAGACGCAGCGCGCCCATCGCGTCGGCAACCACTTTCTTGTTGTCGGCACCGAAGAAAATCATGTCGCCGTCTTGCGCACCGGTACGTGCCAGAATCGCTTCCACGATTTCTGCGTTCAGGAACTTAGCAACCGGACTGGTGATACCTTCCAGACCTTTCGCACGTTCGGTGACTTTGATGTAAGCCAGACCTTTCGCGCCGTAAATCTTGATAAAGTTACCGTAATCGTCAATTTGCTTACGGCTCAGTGCAGCACCGCCCGGTACACGCAGAGCAGCTACGCGGCCTTTCGCATCGTTTGCCGGACCAGAGAACACTGCAAACTCAACGTCTTTCACCAGATCGGCAACGTCCACCAGCTCCATCGGGTTACGCAGGTCTGGTTTATCGGAACCGTAGCGACGCTCAGCTTCGGCAAAGGTCATGATCGGGAAATCACCCAGATCCACGCCTTTAACTTCCAGCCACAGGTTACGTACCAGCGCTTCCATCACTTCACGCACCTGCGGTGCGGTCATGAAGGAAGTCTCAACGTCGATCTGGGTAAATTCAGGCTGACGGTCAGCTCGTAAGTCTTCATCACGGAAGCATTTTACGATCTGATAGTAGCGGTCAAAGCCAGACATCATCAGCAGCTGTTTAAACAACTGAGGTGATTGCGGCAGCGCGTAGAATTTACCTTTATGTACGCGAGAAGGTACCAGGTAATCGCGCGCGCCTTCCGGCGTTGCTTTGGTCAGCATCGGTGTTTCGATGTCGAGGAAGCCGTGGTCGTCCATAAAACGACGCACCAGGCTGGTGATTTTAGCACGCGTTTTCAGGCGCTGCGCCATTTCAGGGCGACGCAGATCTAAATAGCGATACTTCAGTCGCGCTTCTTCGGTGTTGACGTGGTTAGAGTCCAACGGCAGCGAGTCTGAACGGTTGATGATGGTCAGATCGGAGGCCAGTACTTCAATTTCGCCCGTCGCCATATCGGCGTTGACGTTTTTCGCGTCACGCGCACGCACAGTGCCCGTAACCTGGATGCAGAACTCATTACGCAGTTCGGAGGCCAGCTTTAACGCGTCCGCACGGTCCGGATCGAAAAATACCTGCACGATACCTTCGCGGTCGCGCATATCGATAAAGATCAGGCTACCAAGATCACGACGACGGTTGACCCAACCACACAGAGTCACCTGCTGCCCCTCGTGGGACAGACGTAGCTGTCCGCAATATTCTGTACGCATGAGATATCCCTTAACTTTGCCGCAGGCGGATTGTCACCTGTCTCGCAGATGACGAAGTCGCAGCTTTAGCTGAATGTCACAACTGAATGAAAAAAGGCGGCTATTATACTGGAAATTCTGCCGCACGATAAGAGCCTACTGGGATAGACTCTCAGTCCGGTACTGACTGTACGCCTGTTTCCTGGACGGGCATTGCGTAATCTCACAAAAAATAACAAAAATTGTCGCCCCTTTCACACTGATTCGCGATTAAGGTGTAACGGAATTCTTTTATTACTGGAGTGACCATGCTGGAATTGAACGCTAAAACAACCGCCCTTGTCGTGATTGATTTACAGGAAGGGATCCTGCCTTTCGCTGGCGGACCTCATACGGCACAGGATGTGGTTACCCGCGCCGCGCAGTTGGCGGAAAAATTCCGTGCCCACGGTTCCCCGGTGGTAATGGTGCGCGTTGGCTGGTCTGACGATTACGCCGAAACGCTGAAACAACCGGTAGATGCTCATACTCCGGCAAAAGCGTTGCCCGAAAACTGGTGGCATTACCCGGCTGCTTTGGGGAAATGCGCCAGCGATATCGAAGTGACTAAACGCCAGTGGGGAGCCTTCTATGGCACCGATCTGGAATTGCAGCTGCGTCGCCGGGGCATCGATACCATCGTCCTGTGCGGCATCTCTACTAACATTGGCGTGGAGTCAACGGCGAGAAATGCGTGGGAGCTGGGTTTCAGTCTGATCATTGCAGAGGATGCCTGTAGCGCCGCCAGTGCTGAACAACACCAGGGCAGCATGACTCACATTTTCCCGCGCATTGCGCGCGTTCGCAGCGTGGAGGAGATTCTGCAAGCGCTATGATCTATATCGGTTTACCCCAGTGGTCGCATCCAAAATGGGTGCGTCTAGGGATCACCAGCCTTGAAGAATATGCCCGCCACTTTAACTGCGTGACGCGGTAATTTTTAAAATCACTAAAGAACGCCCAAGAGCATGTGTTTTCTTTAGGTTAATCAGTGCATTATAAGACGCCTCCATATGAAATTCGGTTAAGTTCATATGAGTTAAAATGTCCCAACCATGCCCCAAGACTGGCATTTATGCCCCATACATGCCCCAAAAACCTTCCTTAAAAAGCTACGTGCCCAACCGTTGACGCTGTATAAATAAACAGTATAAATTGCGTGCAAAATCATTGTTGCTTTGGAGGCGGTATGTTCGTTGAGTTGGTGTACGACAAACGGAATGTTGAAGGATTAACAGGTGCCAGAGAAATAATTCTGAATGAGTTAACAAAGCGAGTGCACCGGATCTTTCCGGATGCAGAAGTGAAGGTTAAGCCGATGCAGGCGAACGGCTTAAACAGCGATGCCAGCAAAAGCGATCGGGAGAAGCTGAACCGCATGCTGGAGGAAATGTTTGAAGAATCCGATATGTGGTTAGTTTCGGAGTAGTGCCAGCTTTTACCAAGTCCTTTTCATACCTTTCTGGATACGGGAAACCAAATTCCCGTATTGGATGAACCATTGCCGCCCTTTTTTAAAGCTGCTCTACCAGCGGATAAAAATTATGATCCTCGCGCTGCATTCGTTCATGCACCTTGCGCAACACTACATTCGCGTCGCGGCGAAATGCCTCGTCACAATTGATAAGCTTATTTGCCGTATTCCAGCGACGGGAAAACTTTTCATACTCGGCAACAATATCAGCCATCTCGCGCTGAAAATTTACGCTCATTGTTTTTAGCTTTTGATCGTTCACCTTTTCCAGATAAGGATATAAAAACTGATCTTCGGCAGAAAGGTGTACTTTAATCACAGAACTCATACTGATAACGGTTTGAGCGATTTCTTGCGCATGAGCCGTCACACCCGCCCGGCTAAGCTCCCTGAGGCGGCTAATTTTATGGATAATCTCGGCATGATGGATCTTCATTTTATCAATATTCACTGGGGAATCCCTTAATGAGCTTTGCAATTTATAACATATATATTAAATGCATCTTTAAAAATAAGCAATCTGAGTTGTTTTTATTAAATTTTATAAATTTACGTTATGTAAATACATAATAAACAAAATTTGAATGCAAATATAAAGAGATCTATTGCCAATCTTCGGAATTTTTCTATCGTACATATGTCTCAAAACTGCGCCAATGCCGCCTCAAGAGATATCGCAGCATCAGTGCTGTTGATAAAGTGCGTCACCCGCCTCATAACCTCAGCCTCTTCAGCTGCATCACCTTCGATCGCTTCGCCGTCATCCGTGATTAACGCTTTCCCCCTAAGCTTCGCAAACTGCGTCCGACCTCCGGACAGAATCAACAGCGCATCACCCTGCTGTGGGCGCGTGACCGGGACGATGAGCGCATAACCCGCCGACGTCTCGAGGATGCGACTGTCGGGAGTCATGCAGACACTGGCTGGCGTAACCCGCTGCTCTATATAGTCGGTAGCTGGTGAAGGAAAGCCCATGTTTACGCCCTCTCTTGAATACTGGATAAAAACACAGTATAAATACTGTATACCCATCCAGTAAAGGAGCAATGAGCAATGTTCGTGGAACTCGTTTATGACAAAAGGAATTTTGATGGTCTGCCTGGTGCGAAAGATATCATCCTGGGCGAATTGAGTAAGAGGGTTCACCGGATTTTCCCCGACGCTGATGTTCGGGTTAAACCGATGATGACACTGCCGGCGATCAACACTGACGCCAGCAAGCATGAGAAGGAACAGATAAGCCGTACTGTCCAGGAAATGTTTGAAGAAGCTGATATGTGGTTGTTTTCTTAGTTCTAGACAATTCGCCAGATTAGTTTTTTAACGTGGTCAGGCAGTCACAGAATTCCCTGACTGCCATAACATTACTTATTTATCCCCACAGTAAATTTTTATAAAATGTGCATAGTGCATCATCTTTTTTTCTCGGGTACGTTTTTACGAACCTGTATCCTTTACTGCTTCCATTGCTTCTTTCTGACGCTGATTCCAGATACTGCTGTCCGGCATTTCCAGGCGTAAATCTATCCAGCGACCGTCCGGGATATCCATTTCATCCCCTGCAACGATCATCGCACTATCAATATCGAAACGACGTTTGAAAACACGAACAGTGATTGTTCCATTTTCTGATATTTGTGTGTTAACAAAACACAGTCGATTACCATTTTCATCCCGAGGAACTTCCAGGGTCCATCCTTCGCTACACAGTCCAACGGCTCCGCGAACTTCATAGACACCAGTCGATATTTTTTCAGCTATCACCCCTTCTGCCTCACAGTTCGTACCGGCATATCCTGACAGCTTAAATTCCTCCAAAAAGCTGGTTGGCATAATCTCTGGATTGTTTGTAAGCCTGACAACAGGAGAAGCTTTCTTAATGAAACCATTCGCATCTACTGTTGTTGTAAGATTATCAAGCAGAATCCTTGTTGTAGATACCCCAGCTGAACCATATCCTGACATTATACGAATACCACGGGCCAGATAATGCACACTCATCAGGAACCAGGTGTCATTTGCTCCCACCCATAAAGTCGGAGCATTCGCTGGAATTTCATAAAAATCCCCTGTCATTTGCCCACTATTTTGAACTGTGGCAAGACTGAAACCGCGCATTTTTGAAACTAAATTATCTATAACCGTTTCATTTGTTGCGTTGTATTCTGCAATTGGGAACCCGTTTTTAAGTCCGATTCCTGCACGAGCACCCGCTTCGGTCTTTGCCCCAGTGCCACCCTGAGCCAGAGACAGCGCTGTAGTGAGTCCGCTTAGCGAGGTAATGTCATTGTTTGCACCTTTTGCCGCCTTGCCTGAAAGTGATGTGGTAATGCTATTCCAGGATGGGCCGGTCCATGTCGTTCCATCCGGCAAAGTTACCGTTACATTGCCGCTCCCAGAAAAAATGCGTTGCCAGTTCTGCTTGTCGTAATTCAGTCCGCGCAGCGCTTCAGTGTTCTGAACCACCATTGCGGCGGTAACCATATTCAGCGCCACACGGGGAACGGCAGACCAGGCCGCACCTGATTGTGTTGGTCCAGTAAAGTTACTAACCAGCGTCAACGCGGCATCACTTTCCACTGATTTAACCGGGAGCGTATAGGGAATGCCGCCGACCGTAGCGACAATAAAATCACCGGCTGCCAGTTCTGTGGTAAATGTGGTTCCGCTGCCGGAAACAGCAGCAGAGTTATTCGTCAGGGTGAGTGTTCCTGCGGACATAATGACTCCGGATATTATTCGATAGAATGAATTGATATTTTGTGAGGACGAAACTGAGGCTATAGATAATTCGATACATCAAGAACAATTGCTGCCCTTGCGTTATTGCTGTAACCAGCCTGAACCCAACCGCTTCCACCTGTAAAAATATATGCCTGGCTGTTCACTCTGGTGGTGTTCCCATTGAAATACGCTGAGAACCCGTTGGGTATCTGCACAATGTTCCCCGCCACGGTATTCCTCCAGTGAATAACGCCTGTCATTTGCGGGATTACGGCAAACCGTCCGTTCAGCGTTTTATCCAGCGTTATCCCGGAATCCGTATCTGAGGCCGGATTACCCAAAGTCTGAACGTCCGTGAGTACCTTCATCTCATTAGTGAAAACCAAATCCCCGGCAGCATTCCAGGATGCAAAACCGTAATCAGGAAGTGTGGGAGTAAACTCAGTAAACAAAAAAACAGACAAAGTGAACGATGCGGCCAGGATATTGATTGCAGTCACAACCAGATTATTATTTGCATCAACAGATGCCTTCAGGGCACATGGCTGCGTCGTATAGGCAAACGGAATCACAGCCCCCCAGTTATTTGGCCTCGGCAGCGTTACTGTTGCACTACTGTTACCTGAACTCAGTTTTATAGAGTTAGCAGAACCTTTTGAGTAAAGCGATATGGGAACAGACTGTGGTGTAATAAAAGGATTGCCTGCATCATTAACTATCATTATCCCGTAATCCATCAGACTTTCTCCAGAAATACAACTACCTGGGTTTTGTCTGCCACATATACGTTAGTGCCGATGGAATTATCACCTGCACTACCGATAACGACAGCATTGCCACTCACGCTGATTGTTCTTCGCCCGGCCTGATAATTATCAAATGACGGAGAAAGGCCAACCATAAAGCCTAATTTGAATCCGGCAGGTACGGTAAATGAATATGTCCCTGATTTCTGACCATCATTCATATCTATTTTCCCAACCAGGCTTATGGGCTTAACTCCGTAGTTATTTGGGGCGCCACTGGCATCCCATGAAGCAAAACCATAATCAGACATTAGGCGCTACCCCTGTAAGCTTACCTACCTGCACAAGCAACCGTCCTGTTGGCCCGGTAAAAGACAGGTTATTGTCAGATTTCGATAAACACCACCCTCCCTGGCTGGCAACTTTGTACCCTTCAGACCATACAGAGCCTGAAATTTTGGCATTCGTAATGGCAGCATCCTTTATTTTCGCACTGGTAATACTCGCATTCTGAATAAACGCATCGCTGATAAACACCTGACCATTGACCACCGCAAACGGCGAATATTGCGTATCACCGCTGCCACTCATCAGGACGAACTGATTGGCGTTAAATCCGACACGAGTGACTACCGTCTTACCCGTTTCCGCCAGCACCGCAATCGACATTCCGGCGTTATACATCACGCCGTTAATCCGGACTCCGGTTTTGAGGGTGTAAATTGCAGAGGCTCCGGTGGCATCAACCACGGCGGTGAGCTTATCTTCCAGCGCGGCAGTCACATCATTGAACTGTGCCTGCACCTGCGTCGACATTTCAGCCATGGCCTTATCGACCTGCGCAATGGTCGTTTTAACCACCAGAATATCCGCGCGTACTTCACCATACTGCGCCCACTGGTGTTCCACGGTTGCATGGTTGGCCAGCGCATTCTGCAACGCGGCTTCCAGGTTGGTATCAATGTCGCTTGTCAGGCGGTCACCGTCTGCAGACGTCAGGAAGTCATCAGCAATATCGCCCAGGTAGTCGTCAGCATTCGCGTTGGATACACCACGAACCCAGTCGGTCCAGCCTGATTCATTACCCGTTCTGTCAACCAGCTGCGCGCGGTACCAGAACTCCTGTCCCGCCTTCAGTCCCAGTTGGGTGTATTCGGCTGACGGATAAGGCACATCCGACAACAATAGGGGATTTGAGAAATCACTGTTCGCGGTGTACTGAATTTCCGTTTTCAGCGTGTCCCCGGTATTAGCCGGGAATCCCCAGTTCAGACGAATCCCCCAGTTGATCGGCGTTGTCGCAAAGCCGACAGGTTTCGGTGGATTTCCTACCTTGCCCGTCAGCGTTTTCTCTTCGGAGTAGCCCCAGCCAGAGGATATTTCAGAGGCGTTAATGGCGCGCACACGCACGAGGTAGCGCCCTGCATAAATGCCCGGAACATCGAATGACGTGGTGGAGCTGCGCGGCACATTCACCCAGTTACCGTCATTGCGGCGCCACTGTGCCTCATAGGCGATGGCATTCTGCGCCTGGTCCCAGCTCACACGCATGGTTTCGACGCTGATATTCTGCTGCACCACTGAAAACGAGCTGATCACAATGTTAGCCGGCGGCGACTGGTTACCCGGCGGGATCACACTCACCGGCCGCTGGTCAATGATGGCTCCGGTATCGATACGGGCATATTTATCCGGGTCATGCCATGCGCCAGTAATAGAAAAAGTGCCATCATCATTATCGGAGACGCTGACAACTCGATACTGCTGGGCGTAGAGCTCGTCTGACTCAACCACCCATACTGCTTCGGCCTGTGGTGTCTCACTGTATGCCGTGGTGACTGTGACTGATTCCCCATTAATCGCCTGAATAGTCCTGCTCTGTGACGCACCGGAGGGAAGATTGAGAATAAGGCGATCGCCTGCTGCTGCATCAGCTGCGCGGTCAAGTTTAATCACGCGACCGTTAACAGCACTGATGCGGCCGCCCATAACTTTGCCGGACAGAAGCTCGTCTGACACGGCGATGATGTATCCCGGCTGCGGAATGTTTCCGTCCAGGCCAACATCAAACGAAACAACACGATCCTTATTGTTGGTGAGAATACCCCAGCGCCCCTTTCGGTTCGCTTCTGATTGACGGGTGCAACCGATGGCTGTCATTTCCAGCTGATTAAATCCGTACCGGGCCACCAGAGGCTGCTCAAATACCGGCTCCATCGCATCCGCATAGGCGTTATCCGGATCAGACCAGGAAACCAACGCCGTGGTATACCGCGTTTTTGTTGTACTGCTGGAATAGGTAAAGCGTCCGTCGATAACGTTAGCGCGGGTGTAAGCGTAATCCACATCTCTCGGCATATCCGCAAGCGCCACAATCTGATCACCGCCCCAGTACGTCATACCCCGGAATATAGCCGCAAAGTCACGCAGCACAGTGTAAGCGTCATTCCTGTCCTGAACATAGACGTTACAGGTATAGCGTGGCTCTGTCCCGCTTCCACCCTTTCCATCCGGTACCGGCTGATCGCAATACTGCGATACCTGGTACAACGTCCATTTATCGATGTTGGCTGCACTCAGACGATTCCCCAGACCAAAGCGATCGGTAATAACCAGATCGTAAAATATCCACGCCGGGTTATCGGTCCAGGCCCACTTAAACGCCCCTTGCCATGTACCACTGTAAGTCCTCGTTTCAGGATTATAATTATCCGGCACACGGATCACGCGCATTTTTGGTTCGCAGGAAATCTGCGGGATAGAGCCATTGAACTGGCTTGAGTCAAATTCGATGTAAAGCAGAGCGGTATTCGGGTAACGTAATTTGGCGTCAATCACCTCGGTGAAGCTCTGTAGCGTCATCGTATCGCCGATCTTCGCGCTGTTTGCATCAGCGGTAATCTTACGCAATCGGATTGTCCAGGTGCTGCCAGCCTGCGGTAAATCAATACGGTGGCTGCGCTCATAACCAGACGTAGTTTTGCCGGTTACGCTGGTATTAAAAACGGTTTGCCAGGTACCACCATCAGTTTGCAGGTCTATTGCATAATTGATGGAATACCCTACCAGATCGCCGTTGTCCTCCTGCTTAAACAGTGAAGGCCATTTCAGTCGCAGGCGAACGGCTGATAGTTGCGTGTTCGTAAAGGTACGCGTCCAGGCTGTGGCGCTAGATATTTCAGTTCCAACGTTGATTTCGTTTTCGGTGCCGGGAATACCCTGAATGTAATTTTGTGCCTGCGTACCAGCGCGAAATTCCCAAACTACGCCACCAAAGTTTTGGGAGCCGTCGACATTCTCCAGCGGTGTGCCATCGAGGTAGATATCTTTTCCGGTTAAAGCACCGGCATACTCACCTTCCCCCAGCGCCACCAGCAACTTTGCCTTCGCAACAGACTGAAGATCATCCGGTTGTTCCGTCGGTGTTCGGCTTTTAGAACCACCACCTTTTCGCCCTGTGATTTTTTTCGACGCCATATTTCACCCATAAAAAAGCCACCATAAGGTGGCTACTGTTTGAATATCAGGATGTTGCTCATCTATAACCCTGGTTAATGTGTTAGCTCAGCCCGTCAGCGCTGGGACGCTGACGTACTCTGGGAAGGAGGGATGGCTGATTACCTCTTAACGAAGGATTAAAATGACTAAATATAAGTTTGAAGCTGTCGATACGAGCACCCACCTAACGCTGAGGACCTTGCTTATGCTCTCATGAGTGCATTTGGGGCGCTTGCCTCAACAGTTGTAGGGAAGGACACAGAAAAGCAGGCTGAGTTGTTTAGCAAACTTGACCAAGCGCTAGCTCATAATCAGGGGGCAAGTAGCTATATTGAGCTTGCTCGGATTTGCCAGGCTACGAAATTTTCCCTAACCGGAGAGCGATAACCCCATTGGGTTTAATTAGTTCAAAGGCGTGTTCCTTAGGGACCGCCTTTATTTCCTTAGTATCATCAACTTTTGTTTCTTGAAATTTTACCTTTTGCTCTAAGGTCATAACTTTCTCCCACCTTTCAGCTTATTGTTTATCTTCAACATAAATTCCGGCAGAAATAATCGCGCCACCGATCCGGCGTCGCCCATAACCAAGGGGAACTGGATTACCCTGAGCAGCAGTGTTAGTTACACCACCGAATGCATACGATGCCCGATTTTCGGCATCCTGTTTGCTGGCAAGTCCTGCTGGCTGTGGCGAAAGCATTTGAACAACGCCACCAATGATCAACGCACCACCAGCCTGATAGAAGAAAGGCGAGGCCGCTGCAAAAGGCGTAAAATTTAGAACGACACCAACAGCTACTAATACTGCGCCTAGGATTGTCTGAAGGACACCGGATTTTTTACTACCTATAGTAACTGGAACAATTCTGATTACTTCACCAGTCACCGGGAAACCTAAATCATCTTCCCCAATATTTTTCTTTCCACGAAATACCGCAAAGGTCAGACCTCGCTGTTTACTGGTGTGCATGTACTGCTCGAAGCCTTTAATAGTGGCAGATAGCGCCCTGCATGCCTCGTGAGTAGTGCTAATCAAGCGATGGTGAACCTTACCAAAGGTTTTTCCCAAAGGCCCATGTAGCTCAATTTGAGTCATTACTTCTTGCATTTGTTACTCCCATAAAAAAACCACCCGAAGGTGGTTCTCATATTTAATATATTTCAATTTACAGTCATTGGTAAAATATCAACATTACCACTTTGATCCGTGAATATTCTTAACACCCTCGGTGTGTCAGGTTTGATTATAAACTCCCGCTCTTTTTTTGGTGCTCCACTACATAGCCCCTTTCCAGCGAATCCAGCACCAATAATTATTTCACCCGCTGGTAAATAAGCTCTAACTTTTTCCCCTGTTTCAAGTTCAGCAACTGGCACGCCATTCACATAGGATGTGATAGCACACCCTCCAGCTACAAACCCTTTATCACGAATGATGGTAACTTCTGTCGTATTTGGTTTTTGATGAAATTCAACCGCGGCATCAACTTCTTTTGCATTTTGTGGAAGAACTGGTTCAGTTGAACAGCCCGCAACAGCTATTGCGATTAGAAGCAGCAAAGTCTTTTTCATATCCCTATCCCCTTTGGTTTTGCAAAAGGTTAGCACAGAGACTTATACCGTAGAACCTTCATCGTCCGTTCCTGCCAGTATCCCCCATACGGCACACGCTGACTCAAATGGCCATAAAGATGGTGGAGTAACATATTACCTTCGAGCAAGATTCCGGCATGGTTCCACTTATTAGCCTGGACCTGCATGATCACCATGTCACCTGGCTGCGGCGCACCGCTGAATTCACGGAAGCCGCATTCATACCAGCAATCGTGGTAGAAGTTTTCGGGGTAACTGTCTTCCCACCAGGGGTAATCGACGCGGTAGTCCTTCAGTTCAATACCATGCGTTTGCCGGAAGTAACTCATTACCAGTCCCCAGCAATCGAAGTGACCGAGCACAAACGGGCGCTCCAGCAGCGGCAACTCGCCCCGCGGCTGGATAGTACGTACATCCCCCTCCGGCCAGCTGACGATATGCCACGGAAGCAGTGTAGCGTCGCACTGTGCCTTATCCAGTTCGCTCGCCTGCGTCGTGGCATCCGGGTGGCTGTGGACAATGGCAATCACTGTTCCCCAGTCTTCGGCAGCGGCGTAATCTTCCGGCGACAGGTGGAAATGCTCTGTCGGATCGGTTGCCAGATTACGGCAGGGAATGTACCGCTGCACCCTGCTTTTTTGCACCACTACGCCGCAGCATTCACGCGGATATTCAGCAGCAGCATGCGCCATAATGGCGTCGATAATTTTCTGACGCATATCAGCTCCTGATCAGGGATGTGCCAGGGAAGCCACCGAACGGCAACTCGTTCCCCTCGCCATGCCTCAACTTGCACGCAGTGAGCGTACCGGGACATTCATCGAGTGACGGATCGTTAACCGGGTTGTTGTGCTTGTCGAAATAACGCGTTCCGGCATAGTCACATCCATCACCTGAGCGATATTTGTTACGGATACACCAGGTACAAAGCGAATGTAGCTGGCGCGTCGGGATCATCAGCCCCTGCAGGTCCATCGGACTGGACAACGTAAACGCCACCACCTCGTTGGTTTCAGTGCTCTTGGCGTCTATGTAAAACACCTTCAGCTTTTCCTGCTGCGGATCCGCAGACGGGTTGCCCTCCGGATAGTTTTTCGCATCCAGATACTGCGCCAGTGTGTCATGAATGGTGACCTTCGCCTGCAGAAGGTCATCATAAGCAAGACACAGCGCCGTAATGGAACTATCCAGGTTAGCGACCGAGAGTGTTGGCTGTGCGCTGGTCCCGTCGGTCGCAGTCTCAATACCCTCTATCTGGCAGGGCCAGGCTTTATATTCATGCCCCTGCCACCAGATCGATTTCGCCGGTAGCTTATTTTCATCTCCACCAGCAGCGGCGATTTCATCGGCCGTGTGGGCAATATTGTGGGCGTGGAAGCGGAGAACGTCGGAAACACCAAATGCGGTGCCATCGACATCAAAAAGCCGGACAACATTGCCCGGCTCAAGTTTCTGATAATCACTGTTTAAGCTCATGGCGCAAACGCCTGTTCAAAGGTGGCTGATACGGTTTCCACCGTTTTACTTTTGGTGACGCGCTGCAGGCTGTCTGCCTCAACACGCCACAGCGCAAGATCACCGCCTGGCGGGGTAAACGAAAATGATTTCGTCTTATGGCGCCGCAGAAAAGCATAGATATCCTTGACGGTTCCCGGTTCGCCGGTAAATGAAAACTCATAGCTGAGCGTTTCATCATTCATCCCGGCACCTGATACTTGCTTATAGCCATCACCAAACTGTGCCGTGCGGACGGTATCCTTACTTTTCAGGGTCGGCTGGCTGGATGCTTTAATCCGCCACGCAAAATGCTCGATCGCCATTGCTTACCTCTGTTTTGTTGCATTCCAGATAATGCCTCCGGGCCGGACCTCTCTGGTGATACCTTCCCTGATGGAACTGTTGATCACCTGCTGATAGGCTTTCCCCAGCGCATCACCGTTTCCTTTCTGCTGACCGGAATCCCCCTGGCCTGTTGTAACCGAAACCGGTGCATACACGCTGACACCAAAAGGAGAAGCAACGCCAGCGCCACTCCCCCCGACCAGGCCACCAGTCGCATAACCGCGCATCATGCGATAAAGGTTGCCGACACCGATTCGGTTAGTGGCTTCCTGCGTAAAGACAAACTCTCCACGGTGCACCACACCTGCAGGCTCATACTTACCGCCGGACCCGGTATAACCACCGCCAGCAAAACCCAGCGCTGACGTGGCGGAACTGACCAGGCCAGCCATAGCCTGCTTCATCAGGATCTGCGTCAGCATCGACAACGTGGAACGGGTGAAATCTGCCCAGTTTGCTTTCCCTGTCGTCAGCATATCGGCCATATTCTGGCTGATGCCATCGAATGTGGCTGAAGCAGCGGACTTCATCGAACCATAGGCATCAGCCGCTGAATCGGCATAGTCAGCCCACGCTGATTTCGCCCCGGCCTGCCAGTTGCCGCGGAGCTCATCCTGTGCGGCATAATATTTCTTCAGCGCTTCCAGTTCGTTCTGATAACCCTGATCGGTATCCGTACCGCCGGCATTCATCCAGCCCTGCCGCAGCTGTGCCTCTTCGTTTTGCCGCTGCGCGCCGCGACTGCTCATGCTGCCCCCGGCAACCAGCGCTCGGGTTTTCTCCCCAATCTGAGTAACGTACTTCTGCGAGCTGTCCTGCAGGCGGTTTAACCTCTCCTGGGCAACAATCTGATCGCCCAGTCGGGCATTCACTTCGGCCCGCGCCAGTACCTCGTCTTTGTTCGCCAGCACCGATTTTTCATCGGCGGTCAGCGCGCGCTTTTTGGCGGCCTCTTCCAGCACCGAAAAGCGGGATTGTTGTTTCCACAATTCCTGCCGCTGCTGGCTGATGGTATCCGTGATGCTCTTATGCTCCTGCAGAGTGCGTAACTGCGCCTCCAGCTCCAGCGTCTGCGCGCTGGCAGTATCGACACTTTTTACACCTGCAGGTGTTTTTACCGCTGAAGGGGCTTTGGGTTTCTTCAGCGAGTCGTCGTATTCTTTTTTCGCAGCTTCCAGATTGATGTTGTAGTCAGCCTGGAGGATCCGTCCGTCTTTCAGCGCCTTGTTCAGTTCATTCTGACGGGCCGTGTACTTCTCCAGCGCAGTCTGCGTCTTTGCATAATTCGACTGCGCCTGCGCGGCATACTTCTGGCGGTCAGATTCAATCACCGCCTCGCGGGCGGCGTTATCCTCAGTGGCCTTTGCCACGCTGGCCTGCTGCTGCGCCATTTCCAGTGCAAGGCGGGCAGACTCCCGATCGTTCCAGTAGCTGGCACGCGCATCATCATTGACATAACCATCACCTTTACGCAGATTCCAGATTTCATCCGCCCGCTTAAAGGCCGCTTCAGCTTTGGCAACCATCTCCTGCGTGGTGTCAGGCCGCCCGATATCGAGCGCCGCATCCCACATCGATTTAAAGGCGCGCTTCAGGCTGTCGGCAGCAGACTCAATCGACCCCATATTGTCGCGCAGGCTCTTTGTCTGCTCACGAAAACCGTTCGTCGCCGCATCATTAGCTGCCTGCAGCGCCCCGGCTTCATCCCCGGCACGCTGCAGCTGCGCCACATAAGCAATCTGTTCCGCGGTAACGTTGTGGAACTGCTGCGCCATGGCAATCAGACCAGAGGTCGGATCGTTCGTCAGTTTGCCGAATGCCGCCGCCACCTTATCGACCGGCATACCCGACGCATCGGTAAATTTCGCTACCGCCTGACTCATCTCATCGAACCGGGCACCAGCACGCACTCCGGCGTTGACCAGCTCCGTCAGCGCGCTGCTGGTCTGGTTAAACGTGAGTCCCGCCTGCTCGCCGGATTTCGCCAGCACCAGCATGCGGTTTGAGGTCAGCCCGGCAGTATTACCGGACAGAACCAGCGTTTTGTTGAAATCAGACAGCGTGGACGAGCCCTGATACCAGGCGTAAACCACCGCGCCAGTGGCGGCAGCCAGCGCGCCAACACCTACCATCACCGGCGATATGGTGCCCAGCAGCGCCCGAAAGGTCGGAATGATACCGCCGAAAGAATCTTTAACCTGACCGCCCTGCTGCAGCAGGATAAGCCACGGACTCTGCCCACCGGCCAGCTGAGTGGCGATATCCGTAAACTGCGCAGGCAGCATACGCATCGCGGCGTTATACTGGCCGACTGAAATACCGGCCTTCTTCGCGGCGCTCTCCTGGCGGGTAAATGACTGCTGCACCTTCAGCGCCGAGTCATTCGCTGCGTCCCCCGTCTGCTTAAACTGCCTTTTAACGTACTCCATCTGCTCGTTGAACTTTGACGAATTAACGTCAAGGTTAACGACCAGGTCACCCACTGCCGTCTGGGCCATAGCGAACACCTCCTGAAATGCCCTCGGCCTTTGCCATCAGCACAGCGTCACCGGGTTCATCGTCGGCAATATCCTCCGCAGAAGGTGAAAGCAGGCTGAAGCTGGCAGGGGTTGATGTGGTTTTGGGGTCAAGCGCGGTAATGACGATATGCATCAGCGAGGAAAAATGTGCATCCAGTTGCACATCATTAAAAAAATTGTCCTGGTAGAACGTTCGCCAGTCGGCATATTCCGTTGACGACATACCAGCAAGCATGGCGCGCCAGTCCGGGCGGCGAAATTCACGCGCCAGTTTCAGGACGAATGTCAGCTCACTGGCGAGGACTTTTCCAGACTGACTGGTTCAGTCACAGCGACATCCTCCGGATCATTCGCTTCCTGCAGCGGTACCATGCCGGACAGCAGCTTCACGCTGTACTCTGCAGCGGAAACAATCTCCAGCGGCCAGGTCATCAGCACTTCATTCTGGATCTGCTCAACGTCTTCTTTCGGCGTTTTGTGCGTCCCTTTCAGGGGGTGGTCATGCCATAAAGACATGGCCACCAGCAGTGCGCCGGATTTAATCGTCATATCCATCGCCGCCTGCATGTCGGCATCAGAGATACTTTCCAGCGACTTCAGGTGTTCAAGATGCTCAATACGCTGTAGCGCCGACAGTTCGTAGAGCGTGACGGTCTTGCCGTTGCGTTCGAACGGCTCACTTTTTAAAAACATGCATTACTCCAGAAAGCGGGGCCACAGCCCCGGAAGTCAGGAAACGGTGACTTTACAGGTCGCGACAAAAAGCCCGTCGTTGGTCATCACGATAATGTCGGCGGTTCCGGCGGAAATGCCGGTTACCGTCAGCACTGTACCAGCGACAGTCACCGTGGCTTTACCTGCATCCGTGGTGGTGGCCCGGAAAGATGGATCGCTTGCGCTGGCTGGCGCCACGGTGACATTCAGCGTGGTGGTGGCAGCAACCGCAACGGTGGTGGTCGATTTATCCAGGCTGACGCCGGTTACGTCAATCACTGCAGCAGCGCTGTCTTCAGCAAGACCTGGTTTGCCGTTGTTGCTGATTTTGACAGAACGGGTAATGGTGTCTTTTGCCGTCACCGTTTTACCCAGGCTGCTTACCCAGCCACGGAACACATCGATGGCGCCATTCGGGTATTTGATTTTGTACGCCAGCACGGTACCGTCATCAAACCAGCGAACCAGATCCTGCTGCCCGCTCTCGGCAGGTTTCCAGGCCAGCGTAAAACTGGCCTCCCCCGCCGATTTCTGGCCCTGTGAAGTGGACGTCCAGTCAGCATCCGCATCATCCAGATAGGTGTCGTCGTTTGATTCGGCAGTCAGTTCACCGGGCTGCAGGTCTTTAATCTTTGCCAGGCGCGTCCAGTCAACATCTGATAATGGGTTAGCGAACGGGTTGCCCGACCCGGAATAAATCCAGAGCGTGGTGGTGGCACCCTTTACCGGCGCCAGTGGGTTTGGTGTAGTCATTACGTCCTCACATAATGTAGCTGATGGAATAACTGAGGTCGGCAGATCCCCACGTCATGGCCTCTTCATCGCGCTGATAGTCATACCCCTGAGCCGCCATCAATTCGAGAAGATTTGCCAGTTCGGGAACATCAGCCATTGCCGGATAGATGCGGTCCTCCATCCAGG
This sequence comes from Citrobacter sp. Cpo037, assembly GCF_030332945.1. Lineage (NCBI taxonomy): Bacteria > Pseudomonadati > Pseudomonadota > Gammaproteobacteria > Enterobacterales > Enterobacteriaceae > Citrobacter > Citrobacter sp. Cpo037. The sequence goes on along the minus strand of NZ_JAOWGW010000066.1, from coordinate 11,209 downwards.
AATCCAGAGCACTGTCTGTAGCCGTGGCTTTTAGAAATACCTCAACATGCAGCACGGCTGTCCACATATCTTCATCAACACTTTCATCCGAGGCTCGGGCGTCAGAAAGGTAAACCGCAACCGCCGGAAGATCCTGCTCATCCAGAAACCCAGGACGACCATCGAACCATATCACTGCATCTGAGATATTGCGCTGGAGCGCGGTTAGTACGGCTTTGCGAATATCACTGTTTTTCATCGTTTAAGGATCAGCCTCAGTTGGTTAGACAGGTTTTGTCGCATAATTTGCGGCATACGTTCGTCCATAAGTTTTGGCACTTCAGCCCGGAACGTTTCGGTCAGAGGAACGGAAAGGGGAATACTGACCACTTCAATGGGATACCGACTCTTTGTGGTACGCCGCAAGACATGCCAGCGACCGTTTGCCAGTTGTTGAATAAAGGCCCCGGGAAAACGAAAACGCCCCACACGCAGCTCACTGTTCGTACCTGACTTATCACGTTTACGCCGTGACAGACGCATACTGGATGGTCCCAGTTTGATAGCGGGAAGATTCCCGCGGTTTATGCGAATCAGAGCGCGCGGCTTCTCCACCGTAGCCCGACGTATCCGTGCACGCTGCCTGACCAGTTTTCGGGGAACGCGGGTTGATTTCGCGACAGCGGACACACTGCGATTGACCGCCTGCGTGGCGATACGGTTCACCGTCTGGGCGGAAGCGCGCGGTACAGCTCTTTTACTGATGCTGTTCAGATTAGCAATGGCTTGCTCCAGCCCCTTAATCGACATATTCCCTCCTGCTTACTCGATAAAGATGCGCGGTTTGCCGTTAAAGCGTTCGTGACGGGTAAGATGGAATTCCTCCCCTTCAAAAATCACCACGTCATTACGACGCGGCCTGTATCCTGCAGTAAACACCACCAGCGATCGCCCTGTTCCGCTCAAAGGCCCCATTTCTTCCAGAAACTCAGCCGGAATAACAATCATGGGCTCCCCGTTGATGGTCGCTGGCTTGCCCATTTTGTTCACCGTGACCGCATCCATGCGGCTGACAAGTCTGTCAAAGGGATTAGGCATTGATTTTCACGGCTACAATTGCGGAACTGGCAGCAGCATCTTCCCAGGCAACCCCGGCCAGATCGGCACCTGTCGCGTCGTTCTGCACTTTTCCATCTTTGATATGAACCTGCTCACCGATGGTGATCGCATCGGTAGTCAGCTTAGGCAGCAGGAAAACACCTTCGGTAAAACCGTCTCCCGTCTGGCCTGCCGCAATATCAGTAATGGCAATCGCCACGACTTTCCCCACCATCACCGGCGAACCACTCAGGATCTCAACGCTGCCCGTGTTGGCAATCTCAATAGTTTTGCCATGCTGTACAAAATTCTTCGCCATAAATTCAGTCTCCATCCAGCCCCATACGGGGCCGAATTCAGATACAAAAAAAGCCCTGATGGGCTGTGATGTGCTGCTTGAGTGGAAGGAATTATTTCCCGGTTGATTTCGCCATGCCGCGATAATCCAGAGGTGATACACCGGCATCGATGCGCACTTTGGTGGCAATACCGTCGGTAGTGAAACCTTCCTGCTGATCGATATACGGAGTATCAACGCCGTTCAGGTAAGCCACTTCGATGGTGTCTGTGCCCTTAGCTGCGGCCAGATACCAGGCGCTGGTATCTTTGGCATCAAGACGCGGCTCCGCGATAACTTCAGCAAAGTTATGAATTGGGTTCATGATACCGGCGTTGATATCCGCCCCTTTCACACTGGCAGACTTGATCGTCTGGTTTGCCAGGGTTTCGAGCGCGACTGGCACCAGCATGAATGCCGGGCGAATATTCAGGGGACGCTCACCCTCTTTCTGCAGACGCATCATCTTGCGCGCTTCATCAAGGCTGGCTACAGAAATCGCGCCTGCGGAAATATTACCGTGATCAGCATGGAACAGCGGCTTACCATCAGACAATTTCGCATTTTCGGTCAGAACGGCATACACCAGGTCGCCAATCGTCCCTTTTGCTGCACGGCCCATCTTCATAGGTACATCGGTTAACTGATTCAGATCGTCGTTGATGATCGCCTGACGGGTAATAGAGAAGATTTCACCGTAGGTGGCCAGCGCGATGCTTTCACCTTTATCTTTGGTGGTCACATACTTATATTCAGCACCTTCGCGTACCTGACGCAGGGATGAGAAGCCGCCCAGACCGACACGATGCGCCGTTTTAAAGTCAGACAACTGGCCTTTCTTGGTCCACTGCTCAAAAGTTTCTGCCGCTTCCTCCCAGCCCTGCAGTAACGCTTTATTAGCAACGTCGAGCAGGATATTACCGAAGTCAGACGTACTGTGCGTCAGTGCCATACCGACCATTTGCATCGGGTTAAAACTGGAAACGCCGATGCCGCGTTCGGTCAGTGCCATACGGGCATATTCGCGCAGCGTCATGCCGTTATAGACGTTGTCCCGCTCCAGGCTCTCGAAGCCCGCACGCGCCATCAGTGCCTGGCGAACTCCGTCGCCAACAAAGTTACCGTTCCCGGCGTAAATGTGCGCATCCGTGGTTTTATTCGACGGTGTTGCATTTTTGCCCAGCGCCGCCAGCAGTTCATCTTTAGCCTGAGCCACTGTGCATTCCGGATCCGCGATGCATTTATTCTGCAGCTCATGATGCTTGCCGCCGAACATCGCAAAGAGATCGTTAATTGCGTTAACACGGTTCTTTTGCTCGGCAAGCACCTGTGCACGGATAGTGGCTTCATCAGAAGTGGACGCTGGCGCTGGGGTCGTCGTTGCCGCCACCTGTGGTTGCGGTTGCTGCGGTTCGCGCTGGGTAGTATTGCGCGGCGGGGTGATCATGTTACGAATGCTGTTTGGCATCTTTTCAAAGTCCTCAATACGTTTTGATTGAATACAGGCCATCGCCTGCAGAGATGTAGTGACCTGATCGGCAAAGCCATGCGCTAAGCATTCTTTACCATCCATCCAGGTTTCATCGTCCAGCATGGTGGCGATTTCATCGGTCGTTTTTCCTGTTTTCTCCGCGTACGCCGGGATCAGGACAGACTCGACCTTATCCAGCAGATCGGCATAATCCCGCATGTCGTTGGCATCGCCACCTGCGAATCCCCATGGTTTGTGGATCATCATCATCGTGTTTTCCGGCATAATTACCGGGTTGCCAACCATCGCAATCACCGAAGCCATTGAAGCTGCCAGACCATCAATTTGAACGGTGATCGCCGCGCCGTGATGCTTCAGGGCATTAAAAATGGCGATGCCATCAAAGACATCACCACCGGGCGAATTGATGTGAAGGTTGATATGGGTAATGTCGCCCAGCGCCTTAAGGTCATTCACAAACTGGCGCGCCGTCACCCCCCAGTAGCCGATCTCGTCGTAGATATAAATATCCGCTTCGTTGTCGGCGCTGGCCTGCATACGGAACCAGGAATTACTTTTTGCGCTGGCTTTCGGACGGTGGTGCGCCCGGTTTTTTGGCTTCGGCACTTGTGCCTCCTTTGTCATTGGCAGGGTCAGTGTCAAACACCAGCCCCATCTCTTTGTTTTCGTCGATCTCTGCCTTCCGGCGCGCCTTCACATCGTTCGGGTTACGTCCGCTGGCGCGGACCCAGTCGGATTCCGTTGCCGCTCCGCCCCGGATCTGTAACTTCCAGGCATTGGCCTCTTTAACCGGATCGATCCACGGCATAACAGGGCCTGAATACACCGCCGAGTACAGCGACTCCATATCCAGACCGCGGGGTAATTTAATCTCGCCAGCGGCCACCGCCATTTTCAGCCAGGCGCGGTACATTGGCCGGGTCACCGCGCCAATAAACCAGTCCTGTAAAATGAGATAGCCATCTGTTGATTCCACCAGTTCCTGCCGCTGCGCGCTGTAGGTGCCGTTGTAGTTTCTGGCTGTGCTTGAAAAGCTGAGTCGGCTGCCTGCTGCGACAGCGCGAAGTTGCCCATTACGGAAGGTTTCAAGGTTAGGATTGGGCCGGTCAGATTTCACCATGCCGATATCTTCACCAGGCTTCAGATCGTCATAAATGATGCCTGGCTGAATCATCACTTCCCGATCATCATCATCGGAAGAACTGTTACTCTCTTCGAAGCTTTGCCCGTCCCCCTTTTTGATGTACATACCCAGCGCAGCAGCAATACGTGCGGCGGTGAGCTCAGCATCTTCATACTCTTTAAGTGCGCTCAGACGCATCAGTACACCGGATAGCATCGATACGCCCCGGGTTTGGTGCAGACGGCGGACAAATTTAAGATGCAGCATGTTTTCCGCATCCACTTCTTTGGTATCAAGCTGACGGCCTGAAACGGGCAGGCTTTTATAAACCTGATATTTCCTTGGTCTGCCCCAGTTGTCGACGAATACCCCCTGATTAAGCTGGCTGGCAGCATCGCTGTTCATGGGAATAAAATCTGGTTCAAGCGCCTCAAGCCAGAAGGGGATACCGGCTGCTGGCGTAAGACCATTCCCGGTTCCACTGACAAGCTGGGCAAACACTTCGCCATCCCGCAGCCAGGTGCGCAACATCAGGCGCTCAAGCATCGGGCGGGTAAACTGGTTCGTGACATCAGGCCTGACAGACCATTCTGCCCATTTATTACGGATCTGATCTGCCAGCTTTTTGGCGATTTTACCGTTCATCAGTTTGGGATGGGGTTCAACAATAATTCCGGCTTTCCCCACCACCCTCTCTTCCAGCTTATCGAACACCCCAATCACCAGATCGTGATTGTTATCGAGCCACCGGGCCTGCTCCCGCAGTGATACCGCCCCCATTTTGCTGAGCTGATCAGCTGAACGATTTTCACGGCGCCCTTTGTGCGTTCTGGTCGGGGTAACGGCTTCATATGCCCTGATTTTCGCGCGCGCCTGCAGACGGGCTGCTTTCCAGCCAGGCGAAAAGACCCCAATCGCATCATCTAAAAGGCTCATTCAAACCTCGCCAGTCGGTAACCGGGTCGCCCGCGGCGATGAGAAATAAGAGAAGTGAGCCGACGCTCCCACTCCTGACGCCCTTTTCGGATTTCCGACAGGTTCTCCATCGTCATTTCCTGCCCATTGAAACGGATAGTTTTGCCATCCAGTACCGCCATTTCTGCTTCGGTATATCGCTGGATCATGGCTTCAATATCAACACGGTTCACAACCATCCTCCTGATGTACTCCAAGGGTTAGCATCATCGGTTACGGGCTTTTTCCGCTTCCGTTTTTTGGTGGGTACTGGTTCTGGTGTCTGGGATGACGCTTCGCCAGCCTCCGGCGGCGCGTTCTCCAGCCAGGTTTCCCGCCTCGCCCACTCAGGAGCAGCGGGCCATTTGATTTTCTCGTAGCCGTGGAGGATGGCGAGCGCATCAGCGTAGACCAGCAGGTCAAATGCTTCGTTTGCACCACGTCCCGGCTTACTCCATTTGCCATCGGTCGATCGCTCCTCATAGGTCAGTTCATCGTAAAACCAGCTGCCGAGCCAGTCAGGGAAATGCACATAGCCAGGGCCTGGTGAATCACGCCACAAAGCATTGTTCACCCGGTCTTTCAGAGCATCGGTCTGGAGCAGGTAAAGCGGGACATCACCAGATGCCTGTGCCCGTCGGCTTGAACGTCCAGTATTATCAGGAAAGGTTCGGGAGATGAGTTTTGATCGGCGGACACTGTCGCCTTTGAACAGGTAAATCTGTTTTCCGAGTCCTTCACGACGACACTTACGCCAGAATTTATAAGCGTTGTCTGTCACACCATCCTCACCGCCGGAGTCAACGGCCATCGCCATCAGCCGCATACACCGGGTCGGATCCGATGCCAATGGCCAGGCTTTGTTAAACACATCGGTCAGCAATAAATCCCAGTCTTCCGGATAGCTTGCCGGGTCAATCTGCGGGCTCTCGCCATTGGCGTCATAGCGCATCGACTGCCTGATATTGTAGCGGTCCACCAGCCAGCGCTCACCCATGCTGCCGTAACCAGTAACCTGAACAACAAAACGCCGGTTGCGCCCCGCCTGAACATCGACGGTCGCCATAAGGAAACAAACCCCGTCCGGAACAGAGCGCTTTGGTACAACCTCCGCACGCTGCTCAAGCAGTTCACTTTTGCGCTGTTCCATGCTGGAGCGAGGAAGATACGGACGCCCAAAGTCGGTGTTGATTACCGTCTTCAGTGCTTCCTCGCTGCCGGTGGCCTGATAGTCCTGCTCAGCGGTAAGAAATTTATAGATGAGCTGCGCCCAGGTCTGGTACGCGGCGGCAGGGCCTTCCATCCAGAAGGAGGCAATGCGCGAGCGTCGCCCTTCCCCAGTGATAACACCATCGTTGTCGATGGTTTGCCCATCCCGCAGCCACTTCCCTTTCATATTGAGCGAACGCTTCATATCCGCAGTGATGTGCTCTTTACAGGCAGGGCATTGAAGACAGGCTTTCTCGCTGGCCTGAACAGGGTCCGCGATATCGCGGTAACCTGTCATATTGTCCATTTCAGGCTGGAAATATTCACCGCAATGTGGGCACGGCCAGTAAAGGCGACGGCGATCACCACGGTTGTACAGCGCCAGAATCCCCGTTGAAGGAGGTGCTTCATGCGGTGAGCTACGGCGCCATTTTGTGTCACGTATGTCGCGGCCCGGTGAACTCTCAACAAGTGTCATACCTGACGACATGAACGTTGTTGTTCGCTTTGATGCCAGTGAAAAGGCGTCACCTTCCCCGTCAATGTCTTCCGAGAAACGGTCATAGTCGGTCAGTGCCACGCATTTATAGTCCGATGAGGACATGATATTGACCGATGGCCAGCCGATTTTCAGGTAGTTCCCGGCGCGAAACGTGCGGTCATATACGTTGTTATCATTACGCCGCGGGCTCAGTCGGGATTTCACTTCAGGGCTGCAACGGAATGTACGATCAAGACGCTTTTTGGAGTGCTCGCGCGCCTTTTCCTCAGTCATCTGAATCAGGAGCATATCAGCCGGATCACAGACAACGTTGTAAACAATCCAGCCATCAATCAGACCAATGGTTTTACCCGTTCGCGCCGGACCAACAAACACTACCGCATCATATTCACGCGATGCCAGGCAGTTCATCGGTTCAATCACGTAAGGTGCCAGATCCGGATCCCATGGAACGGAGTTACCCGCCCCCATCGGCACGCGCATATAAGTACTGACCGCATCGGCCACCTGCATTCGACGCGGGGCACGTAAAATACCGGAAACATCGCGGCGGATGCCTCTGGCGGATGCCCGCTTTGCCATCAGTCCTCCTCTGGCTCTTCCTCCTCTGCTTCAGCGTCCTGCACCCTCTCCGCCATCTGATCGCGCAGGTCATCAATAACGCTCTGCACGCGAGAAACCGCAACAGGCGTTAATGCACAGTCACGCTCAAGTACATCAGGGAGGGTTTCAAGTACCATGACGACGGCTTTCGCCATCAATGAGAATTCGCGCGCCACTTCATCAGCGGGAATGAGCTGCCCCGTATCCAGCTCAAACTTGAGTCGCTCATTCTCCGCTTTCCAGTGGGAAAGCCTGTCCGATGGCAGCATGTCATCGATATTGGCTGACACAGTGGGGATCATCAGTTCGGTCAGAATGTCGGTGATCAGGTAAAGCTTTAATTTGCTGTTGCTACCTGGTGCCGGTTCAATATTTTTCAGCCTGGCGGCGACCGTCTGACGGTGTACGCCAGTGATCCCCGCCAACTGGTTGATATTCAGTTTTAAAGTGGCAATTTCCTGGTCCATGATGGTGAACACTTTTTAAACGATTCGACATCTGCACGAAATCGCCTCCAATGAGATCAATAACCTGCGCAAATGATGATGATGACCTTAGATCTGAAAAACTAGCCGTTTTCCGCGAGCATGCCGCCCCGTGGCAGGCCACCCCGCCGGGAGGACCCATTTAATAATAATGATTATCACTTGCAATGATAGGTGGCGGGCATTAAAAAGCCCCGCTCTTGCGAGGCTTATTCGATGTGATAGCTGAGTATCATTCGTCTTTTTTGATTACCACTTCTTGTGGTCTCATCTGTTGGATAGCACGACAGATGCAATATGGGATTACCGCCCATGCAACGCCCATTGCTGCACCAGCAGCCTGCTGAGGCGCACTAACAGCACCGAACACCCCGATAATTCCCTGCACAAACCCAATAACTCCGCAAATAATGCATACAACCCAGAGAAATTTCATTACCAAAACTCCTTTTATCAAAGAGTCACCATGATAAACCCATGAATTATTTAGTAAAGCATGATCGCAGACACTCAGCGAATACCTATGGGGCTGATTAACACAGCTTTGTTCAAACGAAGCGAAACCATTTCCATATCTCCTGTAATGAATCTTTTAAAGAGTCGCAATCTTTACGACTCACTAATGGGAAGACCTATTAGGCACTACAATAGATAACCTCAATTCGAGGCTATCTCCCTCAATGTATAAAAAAGGAGAAATTATGGAAGCTTCCAATGTCTTGGTTACAATTCTGTTTTCCCCTGCAACAGCAACGATACTGTGGTTTATTCTGAGCCTGATTCATTTCAGGCTTACTGGCGTTCCATTGGTATGACAACATTGCCATTACGATGGGCTTGTCCATGGTGATGGCAACAACAAATCCACTCGAAAGTGACCTTTGTGATGGCAATAAAAAACTGCCCAGAGGCGGTTAACTGAAACGTATGAATGAGCCATATGAAGCGGATGAGATGCTTATAAGACCTTCCATTCTGTTAATTATGACTGGATCTTCTTTTACTTCCTCATACCATCGGTTGACGGCTGCAATCATATCTCGGCAAAAAACATCGATTTGCAACTGAAGCTTTCCATCATAATGGTTTAAATGCACCAGATGACCTGAACCGGGAGGAGGTGTGAAATTGAATTTCATCATTCTCTTTTTGTTTTCCGGATCAACACCAGCATGAAGGCAAGAACAACGATACAACCAAAAATCTTGTGCATAGAATTTGCATTCTTCAAAACGACCAGCAGTGTATTCGCCCTCAATGTAACGGGTTACCCAGTCTCTATACCATTTCCCCGTTGTCTTCGGACTAATATCAGGTCGCTCTAAGCTTCTACAAATATCTGGCATAGCAAGCGCCATAAATAACGCTGCTAACCAATTTTCACTTTCAAGTGAAGCCTCAATTGAAGTTATGAACCTTTCCATAGATCACCTTTATCTTTTTAGGTGATTTTTTATAGCATTATTACAGGCACTCAGGGAATGCCTGCTGAATGCCACTAATCGTCGAGTTGCAATACACCGTGCTCAAGTGACTCTGAGTAGGCGATCATCCCTGTGTATTCAGGGATAATCTCGCCATCATCCGCTTCAAATTCCGGGATCGTGCCAGTGGTGATGGTGTATTGGGGCTGCCCATCTTCTTTCGCGAAGGCTGCCAGGTCTTCAATCTGCGTAGCTGTAAGAACTACTGTCATGCGCATTCAGTTGTTAAAAAGCCCCGCTATTGCGAGGCCTAGGGTTATTTGTATCGCGACCGACTACCTGTGAATGATAAAAAGCGATTTACACTTTGGGCAAAGTAATACCTGTTGCTGACGTACTTTCGTGGTCGACTGAGTAGATTTATGTCCACATATCGGACACGTGACAGTCATATTGGCTACAAGCCCAACACGCTGCATTGCGTAATCGAAGAATGACATGATGGCTGACCTTTTAATGAATGTGGTTTATCATACCGCATTCCGTTCAATTATTAACCAATTACTGTCATCCAACTAGCAAATGTGGATGCATAATGTACTCATGCTCAACAGCCAGTACATGCTTATTCTCTTTCATCTGGCGACTGCTGATTGCGAAGCTCATTGTTGGCTATTTGACTCTCTCACCGAGTCATGAATCCGCTCACACGTCATTCCAGCGCGGTAGCTTTCGTCAGCTCGTCCAGCATAATATCGAGCTTCTTCTGCAAGGCGTCCGAGCATGTCGGCGAGCACTGCGGCGTCGGCTCCGGCTGTTTTGCTTCTGACGGCAGTGGCAAGATCTGCGGTGTGCTTTGCGGCGTCCAGGCGAGTGGCAAGCTTTGTTGCTTCGGTACGCAGCTGGTTAACAGTGGCAGACAGGCCAGCAGCAGTGGCAGCGGATTTAGCGGCTTGTGCTTGTGCATCTTTTACAGCCTCATCACGGGCAATAATACGCCCTTGTTCAATCATGCGAGCGGCGGTCTGTGCGTTCGCTGTTTGCGATGATTCTACGCTGTCACGCTCGGCCCACTTCTTTTCCCAACCGCGGCTGCTCCATACACTACCCGCGAAGAATGCAACGGCCACCAGCAACAAAATAACAATGAACTGATAGCGCAGGCTCACTGGTCTATCCCCCAGCACGTCAACGCGCTTTCCTGGTCTCGCCGTTCAACCTGACCATAGCAACCGTTCTTCTGCCCTTTGGTCAGACGACAATCGCGACCACCGTCTTTTATCCACCAGCGGATCGCTTCACAGGCACCTTCACGGTCGCCAGCATTTATTCGCTTATAGAACGTAGATGGGAAACATTTTCCGGGACCGATGTTATATGGGCAGAAAGACGCGATCCCGGCTTTCTGTGGTTCGGTCAGTGGTACTTTGATATTTCGGTCAACCCACGCCAGTGCCTTATCACGCTCAATGGCGTTTACCTGATCGCATTTCTCAGCAGACAGCTTCATGCCCTGAACTACTGGCTTACCATCAACCATCGTGGCGCCACGGCAAATAGTCCAGATGCCGGAGCCATCCTTGTATGCGGTCAGACTGTTGCCTTCTTTCTCATCCAGAAACTGATCGAGAATCACGGGCGCGGAAGCCCCCGCAAGAATTAAACCAACGACCGCTGCACTCAGTTTATTCTTCAGCTTTGGTGGCATAGCCATTGCGCCGATCCTCCCGTTCTTTCCAGCGGAAATACCAGTTCACTGCACAGGTGATAACGGTGCATGCGATACCGACAATAATTGCCCAGTCGCTCAGGCTTAACCCTGCAATTCTGTCGGCCAACATCCAGGACACCTCTTTTGCTGTTTTAGCTGTTTCGGCATATGCCTTCGCTGATACACCGCAGCCGGCAAGCGTGGTTCCTGATCCATATGAAAGTCTGCTGTAAATGGTGCTCATTCTGGTCATAGCCTCACCTCCGATTTTTCGGATGGCGCTGTGTGTGAT
>NZ_JAOWGW010000065.1:0-62931 GCF_030332945.1 Citrobacter sp. Cpo037 | reverse complement strand
CGCTATCCAGGGATAATCGGGCAAACAGGCGCATGGAGGCGATTTCGTACAGGGCATCTTCCATGGCACCGTCGCTCAGGTTGTACCAATGCTGCATGCAGTGAATACGCAGCATGGTCTCCAGCGGATAGGGCCGTCGGCCATTGCCCGCCTTGGGATAAAACGGCTCGATGACAGCGGTCATATTCTGCCATGGCAGAATCTGCTCCATGCGGGAGAGGAAAATCTCTTTTCGGGTCTGACGGCGCTTAGTGCTGAATTCACTATCGGCGAAGGTGAGTTGATGGCTCATGATGTCCCTCTGGGATGCGCTCCGGATGAATATGATGATCTCATATCAGGAACTTGTTCGCACCTTCCCTAATAAAACCCCTGTAAATTCCCCCAGTGATCTTCGGTAAGTCCAGATGTAAATAAGATGAAATAAGCGCGAATAGCACGCTTTCGGAATAAATAGAAAACGCCTTCACCCCAATAAATCCGGTATTATTCACCGTATAAATCCATTCCCCTCCAGTCCGCCAAATACGGCCATTTCCAGAAAATAGCGCTCCTCTGCATCAGGCCAAAAATGCGATCTAACTCACTGAAGCAAATAGCAAACTCTGAAACAACACCGTTTTGTACACTTTGCTTTACACTTTTAGTGATGTAAATCACAAATGTCACTCCATGAAGTGATCCGACTCTCACAAAATGAGGTGTACTCATTCAGCAATACATTACGAGCACAGCCTGGAAAGTTAAGTTTTCAGTATTTCCACTCCCCGCAGACACACTACGATGAATGGCAAATCGAAACGCAAAAAAAAACTTGTTGAATATTAACGGGTAAAAAAAAGGCGTGTGATTTGCATCACTCACATTTACAGCTTTTTAAATTATTGCCAGTGATTAATGTTGACCGGGCTATTTCCATAATCAATCAAATCTTGCATAGTGCCTCCACATTATTTCTCCCCCTGGCTCAGGAGGCGAATAGTTATATTTCATCAGAGTTTATTGATGAACCAGGTATGCTTTACTTCACATTAATACGTACATGACCACTGTTACTGGAGAAACAAAATGAATTATCCGGCAGAACCCTTCCGTATTAAAAGCGTTGAAACTGTATCTATGATCCCGCGTGATGAGCGCCTTAAGAAAATGCAAGAAGCGGGTTACAATACTTTCCTGTTAAATTCGAAAGATATTTATATTGACCTGCTGACCGACAGTGGCACCAACGCAATGAGCGACAAGCAGTGGGCCGGAATGATGATGGGTGATGAAGCGTACGCGGGCAGCGAAAACTTCTATCATCTGGAAAGAACCGTGCAGGAACTGTTCGGCTTTAAACATATTGTTCCTACTCACCAGGGCCGCGGCGCAGAAAACTTATTATCACAGCTGGCTATTAAACCAGGGCAATATGTTGCTGGTAATATGTATTTCACTACTACCCGTTATCACCAGGAAAAAAATGGTGCGGTGTTTGTCGATATCGTTCGTGACGAAGCGCACGATGCCGGTCTGAATATTGCGTTTAAAGGTGATATCGATCTTAAAAAATTACAAAAGCTGATTGATGAAAAAGGCGCAGAGAATATTGCCTATATCTGCCTAGCGGTGACGGTTAACCTCGCGGGCGGCCAGCCGGTCTCGATGGCGAACATGCGTGCGGTGCGTGAACTGACGGCAGCACACGGCATTAAAGTGTTCTACGACGCTACCCGCTGCGTGGAAAACGCCTACTTTATCAAAGAGCAAGAGCAGGGCTTTGAGAGCAAGAGCATCGCCGAAATCGTGCATGAGATGTTCAGCTACGCCGACGGTTGTACCATGAGTGGTAAAAAAGACTGTCTGGTGAACATCGGCGGCTTCCTGTGCATGAACGATGACGAAATGTTCTCTTCTGCCAAAGAGTTAGTCGTGGTGTACGAAGGGATGCCATCTTACGGCGGTCTGGCCGGACGCGACATGGAAGCCATGGCGATTGGCCTGCGCGAAGCCATGCAGTACGAGTACATCGAGCACCGCGTGAAGCAGGTTCGCTACCTGGGCGATAAGCTGAAAGCCGCTGGCGTACCGATTGTTGAACCGGTGGGTGGTCACGCGGTATTCCTCGATGCGCGTCGCTTCTGCGAGCACCTCACGCAAGATGAGTTCCCGGCACAAAGTCTGGCCGCCAGCATCTATGTGGAAACCGGCGTACGTAGTATGGAACGCGGAATTATCTCTGCGGGCCGTAATAACGTGACCGGTGAACACCACAGACCGAAACTGGAAACTGTGCGTCTGACTATTCCACGTCGTGTATATACCTACGCACATATGGATGTCGTGGCTGACGGCATTATTAAACTTTACCAGCACAAAGAAGATATTCGCGGGCTGAAGTTTATTTACGAGCCGAAGCAGTTACGTTTCTTTACTGCACGCTTTGATTACATCTAAAAAATAGTTATGGCCCCATCACATGATGGGGCTTTTTTGTATTCCTTTTCCATGAACAGGAAGCCTTTGCGGTGCTCGTTACCGTGACATAACTAAAAAAAAGTAAACCCTGACTCCGACATTTTTATTATCCGCATGATGTACAAATGACAGCTGTAATTATAACGAATAGTCTACAGGAACATTTATCATGGATATTAATGCCATTGAGCGACAGAGTAGTACCCCCGGACTGATTAGCGGAACCATGTTGGTTATCGCAACCGTAGTGGGTGGCGGGATGTTCTCCCTGCCGATTGCGATGGCCGGCGTATGGTTCCCCGGTGCGTCTGTTATTCTTCTGTTTATCGCCATCATGATGTTATTAACCGGTCTGATGCTGGTTGAAGTTAATCTGCATTATGGTGCCGGTGCCAGTTTTAATACCTTTACTCAGGATTTATTAGGCCGTAAGTGGAATATCGTAGTCGGTATCGCTTTCGGCTTTGTGCTGTATATTCTGACCTATGCCTATATTTCCGGATCGTCAGCGGTGATGGCGCAAACCGTGTTCAAATACAGCGGCGTGCGCTTTCCGGCGAATATCTCGGTGGTGATCGTCAGTATGCTAGTCGGCGCGATTGCCTGGTACAGCTCCTTGCTGGTTGGACGCATCACTACCGTGTTGATTATCGGTAAGTTTATCGCGTTCTTTGCTACTTTCTCCGGGCTGGTTGGTCATATTGAAGTGGCGAAACTTGTCGACAGCGTGGCGGTGGCGCTGCCCAACTCACAGTACCTGCCTTACATTCTGATGACGCTGCCGTTCTGTATTATCTCGTTTGGTTTTCACGGTAACGTGCCGAGCCTGGTCAAGCTGTATGGCAAGAGTGGGGTCCCGAATATCACGCGTTCGATTATCATCGGTACGCTGTTTGCCCTGCTGCTGTACATCTTCTGGCTGGGCGTCACGATGGGTAACATCAGCCGTTCCGCGTTCCCGCCAATTATCGCCAAAGGCGGCAATATCGATGTGTTTGTTGAGGCCATCAGCGAGCTGTTCACCAGCCGGTATATGGATCTGATCCTGACCTTCTTCGGCAACTTCGCAGTAGCCAGTTCTCTGCTGGCGGCGACGCTTGGCTTGTTCGATTATATCGCCGACCTGTTTCACTTCCCGGATGACGGCATGGGCCGCCTGAAAACCGCGCTGGTGACCTACTTTCCGCCAGCCGCCGTGTGCTTCTTCTTCCCGAACGGTTTTGTGCACGCGATTGGCTACGCCGGTCTGGCCTTTACCATCTGGAGCGTGATCCTGCCGCCGTTCCTGGTGAAAGCCGCGCGGAAACGTTTCCCGACCGCCAGCTATACCGCGCCCTGTAATAACACCGTGCTTAACCTGGTGATTGTCTGTGGGGCGGTTGTCTATCTGACGGTTGTTCTGGACGTATTTGGTCTGCTGCCAACGTTTCGTTAGACGGAGTCAAAATGAAAAACGTGTTGTCTGTTCAGTCGTCAGTCGTTTATGGCTATGCCGGAAATAAAGCCGCTGTGCTGCCGATGCAGCTTTCGGGGATCGATGTCTGGCCGTTTTACACCGTACAGTTTTCCAACCACACCCAGTACGGGATGTGGCAGGGCATGGCGATGCCGCACGGCGAGCTGAGTGCCATCATCAGCGGGCTGGATGACCTGCAAAAGCTGGCGCAATGCGATGCCGTGCTGTCCGGGTATCTTGGAGATAAACGTCATTGTGAAGAGGTGAAGCACGCGGTCACCACCATTCGTCAGCGTAATCCGCAGGCGCTCTATTTTTGCGATCCGGTGATGGGCGATCCGCAAAAAGGCTGCATTGTCGCGCAGGGCGTAGAGTCCTTTTTTGTCGATGATGCCATTCAACTGGCCGACATAATGGGACCGAATCTCTATGAGCTGGGCGTGCTGACGGGCAGACAACTGCGTGGTTTTGACGAGGTGGTGGAAGCTGCGCAACAGCTGGTGGCATGGGGGGTGAAAAAGGTGCTGGTGAAGCATCTCGGCGACTGCTCACGGGACAAACAGTCGTTTGAAATGCTGCTGGTGACGCCGGAACAGATGTTACACATTGCCCGGCCGCTGTATACCTTTGCCAAAATGCCGGTGGGCGTTGGGGATCTGATTTGCAGCGTGATGCTGGCCTCACTGCTCAATGGTTATGAGGATAAGCAGGCGCTGGAGCGGACCACCAGTGTCGTCGATGCGGTGATGCGACTGACAAAAGAGCATGATTCGTATGAACTGCGGCTGATAGATGCGCGTCACCAGATAATGGATCCGCAAATTCGCTATCGGGCAGCGGTACTGTAGCGCCGCAGGGAGGCTTTATGTTTCTGACATTGCTGCGGCTTCAGCATCCGCTGGTCTACCGTTTTGCGTGGCTTCGTCTGTGGGTGGCGGTGTTAAGAGCATGCGGTCTGCGTAAGAGAAAGGGGTGAGCATTTTACGCTGCTGTTGCTACCGGATGCGGCTCGCGCCTTATCCGGCCTATAAATGAGCGTGAAACGCAGGCCTACAAATGAGTGTGAAATGTAGGCCTGATAAGCGAAGCGCCATCAGGCATAAGTGCCAGGTATTACACGCGGAAGTAGCGTGGTGGAATCAACGCGGAAAAGGCGTCGAACTTCTTCACCATCTTTTTCCAGAACAACATAACAACAATCCTCGATTTGAAACATCGGCGCTATTTTAGTCAGCGCCGACAAATCGTAAAGCCTGTCGCCTTGTTTCGTTTCTGGGGTGGTGTAAACCTTTTTGGTCACTGTGTCGTCAAATACGATTGCCGCGAATTTGACGGGGTTGACAATGGCTTACGCCATAAACCAGTAATAAAAGAGACCGACTTTCAGGCCAAGGATCACAATGTAGGCACAGCAGTATTTCATGGTGCCAGACATGATCTGATTGGCCTGACCGTCCATTTTGGTGGCAGAAACCGCGATGGCGATGCTTTGCGGCGAAATCATTTTGCCCCCCGTAGCGCCAGAG
The DNA here is from genome assembly GCF_030332945.1 of Citrobacter sp. Cpo037. NCBI lineage: Bacteria > Pseudomonadati > Pseudomonadota > Gammaproteobacteria > Enterobacterales > Enterobacteriaceae > Citrobacter > Citrobacter sp. Cpo037. Next base: position 57,489 of record NZ_JAOWGW010000065.1, on the reverse strand, counting down.
GTATTGGCCGCCGCCAGCCAGTTGGGATCGATATGTAACTTGCTGGCAGCTATGGTTTGCAGCTTGCCGAACAGAATGTTCGAGTTGGTATCGCTGCCGGTAACGAACGTGCCCAGCGCGCCAATCACCGGGGCGAGGAAGACGTACGAGCTGCCGGTCAGATCGACAATCGACTGCGCCAGCGTGGAGATAATCCCGCTGAGATCCATCACCGTGGCCAGCGCGACGATCGCCATAATTGCCACGATAGAGTTTTTAAGCTGGAAAATCGTTTTGATAAATACTTCCAGCATCCCGCGTGCGGACGCTCCCTGAATAAAACCGCCGATAATGGTCGCAAAGATAATCAGCATCCCTGGTGTGGTCACCCATTCAACTTTCAGTGCCATCGTTTTGCCGTCAGCCAACGTGAAATGCAGCACAGAAGCCAGTTGGGACGCCGCACCTTTTATTGTCGGGAACAGCGGCGAACACAGCAGGATAAACACAAAAATAAACAGATAGATAGAGCCCACGCGGAACAACACTTTTGCCGAGCGCGGCGTGGTTTCGCGGGTATGGCTGACCTCAATGCGCCACTCGGGATCGGTTTTCCCTTTGCGCAGGCGACTGACCATCGCCACGGCAAACAGGCTGACCAGGCTACCGGCAAAGGCGGGTAATTCCGCGCCAAGATGGATGGCGACAAAATATTGCGGAACCAGCGTGGAAATGCCGCAAATCAACGTGATCAGAAATACGCCACGAATGGCTTTCAGGCCGCCGCCAATAATGCAGACAATCACAAACGGCAGCAGGATATTAAACAACGCAAGCTGCAAAATAATGGTTCCGCCTAAGGTATAAACCGGCAGATTAACCTGTTCAGCCAGAATAGAAACCGGGATCCCGACCGCGCCGAATGCGGTGGGAACGGTATTCGCCACGAGAGAAGCAATCGCTGCTTTCAGCGGGTTGAATCCCAGCGCAATCAGAATGCCGATCGGAATAGCGACCGCCGTGCCATAGCCCGCTGCGGCTTCAAGAAATCCACCAAAACACCATGAAATCAGCAGCACCTGAATACGCTTATCTTCGCTAATACTGGCGAGAATATCGCGCAAAATATCCAGCGCTTTGGTCGCCTGCATGACGTTATAACTGAAAATAGCGCCGAGGATCACAATCACGATCGGCCATAGTCCCTTCAGTGCGCCATACCCTATCGCGGCTTTCAGATTTTGTACGGGCATTTCCCAGAATATTGCCGATAGTGCAGCGGTGAATACCAAAGAGATCAGTACGGAATAATGGATGGGCATTTTTAATTTCAGTATTAAAAATACCATCAGCAGCAAAGGAGAGAGTGCCAGAGCAAACATTAAATATTCGTGCATTACAATTCCCGATTTACTTTTTTAGACTGAACTATATTTAGGGGGAAGGAAGCTACCTGAATAATAAAATAAAAAATGCAAACTGAATCGCTTCAGTGAAATAAAGTTATAAAGGTTAATAATTGTATAAATAATGTTATTTTTTTATTAAATATGAATAACCACTAAATATAATAATACCCATTAGAGTTAATCATTAATAGGTATGAAGCGGTCTTTGCAATAAATGAAATAAGCGTCTTGGCATCCAGTAAAAGAACGGAGTATGAATTATGTGGTAGTGGTAATTTCATTAAAAAAATGTGAGCGGTGCCGAAAGAAATAAAATGGGGTATTGCATGTGGATATTGATTGAGGGAATATTCTGTTTTGTCATACAAATGAACTTATAGCCATTTTCACTGGCCCTGATATAAGGAGCGGAGAGCCGCCCTCCATGAAACATACTGATAATAAGACCTTTTTGACGACTCTTACCCAATTGGTTGGCCCTGCTCATATCCTCACCGAACCGTCAAAAACTGCGCGTTACCGTAAGGGATTCCGCTCGGGTCAGGGTGATGCTCTGGCGGTGGTTATCCCCGGCTCTTTGCTTGAACTCTGGAAAGTCCTCAGCGCCTGCGTTGAGGCCGATAAAATAATCCTGATGCAGGCGTCGAACACAGGCCTGACCGAGGGTTCGACGCCAAATGGTAATGACTACGACCGCGAGATCGTCATTATCAGCACGCTGCGGCTGGACAGTCTGCATGTGCTGGATGAGGGCAAGCAGGTGCTGGCTTATCCGGGCACCACGCTGTACTCGCTGGAAAAGGCGCTGAAGCCGTTTGGCCGTGAGCCGCATTCGGTGATCGGCTCTTCGTGCATCGGCGCGTCGGTTATCGGCGGTATCTGTAATAACTCGGGCGGTTCTCTGGTCCAGCGAGGCCCGGCTTACACCGAGATGTCGCTGTTTGCCCGCATTGATGAACAGGGACGCTTGCAGCTGGTCAATCACCTTGGCATTGAGCTAGGTCAGACGCCAGAGCAAATCCTTGCCCGGCTGGATAACAATGCGATTGAAGCCGCGCTCGTCAACCATGACGGGCGTCACGCGCACGATCACGACTATGTTAGCCGCGTGCGGGACATCAATGCCGACACGCCAGCACGTTACAACGCTGACCCGGATCGCTTGTTTGAATCCTCTGGCTGCGCGGGCAAGTTAGCGGTGTTTGCCGTACGTCTGGATACCTTTGAAGCCGAGAAGAACCAGCAGGTCTTTTATATCGGTACCAATCAGACTGATGTCCTGACTGAGATTCGCCGCCACATCCTGGCGAATTTTACAAACCTGCCGGTTGCTGGGGAGTATATGCACCGCGATATCTATGATATTGCAGAGAAATATAGCAAAGATACCTTCCTGATGATCGACAAACTTGGCACGGACAAAATGCCGTTCTTCTTCAACCTGAAGGGGCGTACCGAGGCCATACTTGAGAAAGTGAAGATTTTTCGTCCGCACTTTACCGACCGCGCTATGCAGGCTTTTAGCCATCTGTTCCCGAGCCATCTCCCGGCGCGGATGAAGACCTGGCGCGATAACTATGAACACCATCTAATGCTGAAAATGTCCGGTGAGGGTGTGGCCGAAGCCCAGGCATGGTTAACGGACTATTTTAAATCGGCCGAGGGCGCGTTCTTTACCTGTACCGCGGAAGAGGGCAGTAAGGCGTTTCTGCATCGTTTTGCCGCTGCGGGCGCTGCCATTCGTTATCAGGCCGTTCATTCCGATGAGGTTGAGGATATTCTCGCGCTGGATATTGCATTACGCCGTAATGATACCGAATGGTATGAGCATTTACCGGCAGAAATTGATAGTCAGTTGGTGCATAAACTCTATTACGGTCATTTTATGTGCCATGTCCTCCATCAGGATTATATCGTTAAAAAAGGCGTAGATGCCCACGCGTTAAAAGAACAGATGCTGGAATTACTGCGCCAACGCGGAGCGCAATATCCGGCGGAACACAATGTCGGTCATCTGTATAAAGCGCCGGAGAATTTGGCGCGTTTTTATCAGGAGAATGATCCGACCAACACTATGAACCCAGGCATTGGTAAAACCAGTAAACAGAAAAACTGGGCATGAAATATGAATGAACATTTGTTTGATATCGCGATATCAAGCGCAATAAACAGAAATGAAGCAATGGAGTAGTTATTGTGAATGTAAATTTCTTTGTTACCTGCATTGGTGACGCACTGAAATCACGGATGGCACGAGACTCCGTATTGCTGCTGGAAAAACTGGGTTGTCGCGTGAATTTCCCCGAGAAGCAAGGGTGTTGCGGTCAGCCAGCCATCAACAGCGGTTACATCAAAGAGGCGATCCCTGGGATGAAAAACCTGATCGCCGCGCTGGAAGACAACGACGATCCGATTATCTCCCCTGCGGGCTCCTGCACCTACGCGGTAAAAAGCTACCCGACGTATCTGGCCGATGAACCGGAATGGGCGCTACGTGCTGAGAAAGTTTCCGCGCGTATGCAGGATCTCACCTCCTTTATCGTCAACAAACTGGGCGTGGTGGACGTTGGCGCCAGCCTGCAGGGGCGCGCTGTGTATCATCCTTCCTGTAGCCTGACCCGCAAACTGGGGGTGAAGGAAGAGCCGCTCACGCTGCTGAAAAACGTGCGCGGACTGGAGCTGCTGACGTTTGCCGATCAGGACACCTGCTGCGGCTTTGGCGGAACGTTCTCGGTCAAGATGGCCGAAATATCCGGTGAGATGGTGAAAGAGAAAGTCTTACATCTGATGGATGCAAAGCCGGAATATTTGATTGGCGCAGACGTCAGCTGCCTGCTGAACATTGGCGGCCGACTGCAACGGGAAGGCCAGCCGGTCAAAGTGATGCATATTGCTGAAGTGCTGATGAGCCGCTGAGGGGAAAGAGATGTCGATAAAAACCAGCGATGTAGAATTTAAACTGCGCATTCGTCAGCAGATAGAAGATCCGATCATGCGCAAAGCCGTGGCTAATGCGCAGGAGCGTATCGGCGCAAATCGGCAAAAAATGGTCGATGAGTTAGGCCACTGGGAAGACTGGCGCGATCGTGCCAGCCAGATCCGCGATCACGTTCTGAGCAACCTCGACGCTTACCTGTATCAACTCTCCGAGAAAGTGACGGAAAACGGCGGGCACGTCTATTTCGCCAAAACCAAAGAAGATGCCACTCGCTACATTTTGCAGGTTGCGCAAAGTAAAAATGCGCAGAAGGTGGTGAAGTCCAAGTCGATGGTGACCGAAGAGATCGGCGTCAACCATGTGCTGCAGGATGCCGGAATCCAGGTGATCGAAACCGATCTCGGGGAATATATCCTGCAACTGGATCAGGATCCGCCTTCGCACGTCGTGGTCCCGGCGATTCATAAAGATCGCTATCAGATCCGCCGCGTGCTGAACGAACGTCTGGGGTATGACGGCCCGGAAACCCCGGAAGCCATGACCTTGTTCATTCGTCAGAAGATCCGTGAGGATTTCCTCAGTGCCGAAATCGGTATTACCGGCTGTAACTTTGCCGTGGCGGAAACCGGCTCGGTGTGTCTGGTGACCAACGAAGGCAACGCGCGCATGTGCACCACGCTGCCGAAAACGCACATTGCGGTGATGGGCATGGAGCGTATCGCGCCGACCTTTGCCGAGGTGGATGTGCTGATCACCATGCTGGCGCGCAGCGCCGTGGGTGCACGTCTGACGGGCTACAACACCTGGCTGACCGGCCCGCGCGAGGCGGATAACGTTGACGGACCGGAAGAGTTCCATCTGGTGATTGTCGATAACGGTCGCTCGCAGGTGCTGGGCTCAGAGTTTCGCGATGTGCTGCGCTGCATCCGCTGCGGAGCCTGTATGAACACCTGTCCGGCGTACCGTCACATCGGCGGACACGGCTATGGCTCTATCTATCCTGGACCTATCGGCGCGGTGATTTCTCCGCTGCTCGGCGGCTATAAAGATTTTAAGGATCTGCCGTACGCCTGTTCTTTATGCACGGCCTGTGACAGCGTCTGCCCGGTGCGCATTCCTCTGTCAAAACTGATCCTGCGTCATCGCCGGGTGATGGCCGAGGAGGGCATTACGCCGAAAGCCGAGCGACGGGCGATCAAAATGTTCGCTTATGCCAATAGCCATCCGGGGCTGTGGAAAGTCGGGATGATGGCGGGCGCGCATGCGGCGAGCTGGTTTATCAATGGCGGCAAAACCCCGCTCAAGGTTGGCGCGATTGGTGACTGGATGGAGGCGCGCGATCTGCCTGATGCTGACGGCGAGAGCTTCCGCAGCTGGTTTAAAAAACATCAGGCGCAGGAGAAAAAGAATGGATAACCGTACCGCGTTTTTAAACACCATCGCCCAGGCGCTGGGTCGCCCGCTGCGCTTCGAGCCGCAAGCAGATGCCGCGCCGGTTAACAACTATGCCAACGAGCGCCTGACCGAGCTTAGCCCGCAGCAGCGCTGCGATGCGTTCATCCAGTTCGCCAGCGAAGTGATGCTGGCTCGCTGCGAGCTGACTCGCGAGGACCTGGCCGCAGACGCGGCGTTACGCCTGTGCGAAGAATTGGGTCAGCAGCCGGTGGTGCTGAGCGGCGACAGCCGGCTGGTGGAGCTGGGTATCACCGAACGCTTGCAGCAGGAATGCAACGCCGTGGTCTGGGATCCGGCGCGTGGTAGCGAAAATATTACCCAGGCCGAGCAGGCGAAAGTCGGCGTGGTGTATGCCGAATATGGCCTGACGGAGTCCGGCGGCGTGGTGCTGTTTTCCGCACCGGAGCGCGGGCGTTCCCTGAGCCTGTTGCCGGAGTCCTCGATTTTCGTGCTGCGTAAAAGCACCATCCTGCCGCGCGTGGCGCAGCTGGCAGAAAAACTGCATCAGAAAGCACAGGCCGGTGAGCGTATGCCATCGTGCATTAATATCATCAGTGGACCCAGCTCGACGGCGGATATTGAGCTTATCAAGGTGGTTGGGGTACATGGCCCGGTGAAGGCGGTGTATCTGATTATTGAGGATTGTTGAGGCAGGATGGAAAACCGCTCTGGCGCTATAGGCCAGAGCGGTATCGACGTTATGCAATCATGCTGATGATCAACACGATAATCAGGCCAACCACGGAGTTTACCAGCTCCAGCAGACCCCAGGTTTTCAGCGTATCCTTCACCGACAGGTCAAAGTAGCCTTTGAACAGCCAGAACGAAGCATCGTTGATATGGGTCAGGGTGTTGGAGCCCGCCGCTGTTGCCAGTACCAGCAACGCCGGGTCGACGCCCACCAGTTGACCGGTTGCCGGGTCGAGGATCGCTGCGCTAATAATCCCCGCCGCCGTCATGGCTGAGACCACGCCCTGACCCGTTGCCAGACGAATCAGCACGGTTATCAACCACGCCATGATGTAGGGAGAAATATTACCGTGCGACATCAGCATGCCGATGGTATCGCCGATGCCGGTATCGATAATGGTTTGCTTCAGTACGCCGCCCGCGCCGATGATCAGGATCACCATGGCGATGCTTTTCACCGCGTTTTCAAAGGCGTTCATTACCCACTGCATGTCATGACCGCGCGCGGTACCAAACAGCACGAAGGCGACAACCATGGCGATAAACATTGCAATCGGCGAGGAGCCTAAGAAGTTGACCACTTCCCACGCCTGCGTCCCTTTCACCAGCCAGATGTTGGCGATGGTGGTGGAGATCATGATGATCGCCGGGATCAGCGGCACCAGGATAGAAACTCCGAAGGACGGCAGGTTGTTCTGGTCAACCGGTACGTCGGCCTTCATGAATGACGGCGTTGGACGATCGAGGTTGCCGAGGAATTTCGGCAGAATAAGCCCGGCGCAGATCACGCTCGGAATGGTCACCAGGATACCGTAGATGTAGACCATGCCCATGTCAGCGCCGTAGGCGTTAACCAGCGCGACCGGACCCGGCTGCGGTGGGAACAGTGAGTGAGCGGTGGTGGCGGCGGCAACCGCAGGAATCGCCAGCTTGAGGAACGGGATCTTCGCTTCCGCGGCAATGACGATCACCAGCGGTGCCAGCATAATAAACGCCACTTCATAGAACATCGCCAGGCCGAAGATCAGACCAATAATGATCACCGACAGCTGCACGTAACGTAGACCGAGTCGCGCCAGCAGTGTATGGGCAATCTGATGCGCCGCCCCGGAGTCAACCATCAGCTTACCGATGACTGCCCCGAATACCACGATAATCGCCAGCTCACCCAGCGTGCTGCCAAAGCCGGATTTCATGGTATGCAGCAGTTCCATTAAATCCATTCCCGCCAGCATACCGACCGAGAGTGCCGCCAGCAGCAGGGCGACCATCGAGTTTATTTTGAATCTTAAATTGAGCACCAGCATCAGGCCGATGCCGAATACAACCCACAGAATATTGAGAACGTGCATATAACGTCTACCTTACTTTGGTTGAACTATTATGATTTTGGTTGAGATGTTACATATATTGGTCAACCTATGATGCGATGGATGTCACATTGCGTTACATGTTTACATTAATACTGGGTTGTCTGGACGTAAAAAGGCGATCTAATCAGCAGGTATCGTGATTTGGTTAACCAATTTAGCGCTTCAGGTTGACATGTAATACCAAAAGGAGGAATTTATGTGCCATATCGTCGAGTCCATAACGTAAATGAGGAATAAAACATGGAACAGACATGGCGCTGGTATGGTCCTAACGATCCGGTCACCTTAGCGGATGTACGTCAGGCGGGTGCTACGGGCGTTGTTACCGCCTTGCACCATATCCCGAACGGGGAAGTGTGGACGGTTGATGAGATCCTAAAACGCAAAGCCATTATTGAGCAGGCGGGTCTGGTATGGTCGGTCGTCGAAAGCGTACCGATCCACGAAGACATTAAAACCCGTTCCGGCAACTATCAGCAGTGGATTGCCAACTACCAGCAAAGCCTGCGTAACCTGGCCGAGTGCGGCATTCGTACCGTGTGCTACAACTTTATGCCGGTTCTCGACTGGACCCGTACCGACCTGGAATACGTCCTGCCGGACGGCTCCAAAGCGCTGCGTTTCGATCAAATTGAATTTGCCGCCTTTGAGCTGCATATCCTCAAACGCCCGGGCGCGGAAGCGGACTACACCGCCGAAGAGATTGCGCAGGCGCATGAACGCTTCACCACCATGAGCGAAGAAGACAAAGCACGTCTGACCCGCAATATCATCGCCGGTTTGCCGGGCGCGGAAGAGGGCTACACGCTCGACCAGTTCCGCCAGCATCTTGAACGCTATAAGGATATCGATAAAGCTGCGCTGCGTGAGAATTTTGCCGTCTTCCTGAAGGCGATTATTCCTGTAGCAGAAGAGGTCGGTGTGCGCATGGCGGTACACCCGGACGATCCGCCGCGCCCAATCCTTGGCCTGCCACGCATTGTTTCCACCGTGGAAGACATGCAGTGGATGGTCGATACGGTCAACAGCATGGCGAACGGTTTCACCATGTGTACCGGCTCCTACGGCGTTCGTGCGGATAACGACCTGGTCGACATGATCAAACAGTTTGGCCCGCGCATTTACTTCACACATTTGCGCTCCACGCTGCGTGAAGATAACCCGAAAACTTTCCATGAAGCGGCGCATCTTAACGGCGACGTCGACATGTACGAAGTGGTGAAAGCGATCGTTGAGGAAGAACAGCGCCGTAAAGCCGAGGGCAAAGAGGATCTGATTCCTATGCGCCCGGACCACGGTCACCAGATGCTTGACGACCTGAAAAAGAAAACCAACCCAGGTTACTCCGCGATTGGTCGCCTGAAAGGCCTGGCGGAAGTACGTGGCGTTGAGATGGCTATCCAGCGCGCTTTCTTTAGCCGCTAAAGCAGTGTTGCCGGTCGCCTGTCTGGCCGGCTTTTTTCTTTTCTCTCCGTTGGTCTTTCCGACGGGATCTGGAGTTCACGATGACAACGACAATTGCCAATAGCAACCTGCCGGTTGCACGCCCCGCATGGGACAGCTCTCGTCTGCAATCCCGCATTGTTCACCTGGGATGCGGCGCTTTCCACCGCGCGCATCAGGCGCTGTACACCCACCATCTGCTGGAAACCACCGACAGCGACTGGGGTATCTGTGAAGTTAACCTGATGCCGGGTAATGACTGCATACTGATTGAAAACCTGCGCAAGCAACAATTGCTGTATACCGTGGCGGAAAAAGGCGCGGACAATACCGTGCTGAAAGTGATTGGCTCAATGAAAGAAGCCCTGCACCCGGAGCTTGATGGCTGTGATGGTATTTTACAGGCCATGGCGCGCCCGCAGACGGCAATTGTCTCGCTGACGGTCACGGAAAAAGGCTACTGCACCGATGCCGCCAGCGGCCAGTTAGATCTCAATAACCCGCTGATTAAACACGATCTGGCGAATCCGGCCGCGCCGAAATCGGCGATTGGTTACATCGTACAGGCGCTGCATCTGCGTCGTGAGCAGGGGCTGGCGGCCTTTACCGTGATGTCCTGCGATAACGTGCGCGAAAATGGCCATGTGGCGAAAGTTGCGGTGCTGGGCCTGGCGCAGGCGCGCGATCCGCAGCTGGCGCAGTGGATTGAAGCGAACGCCACTTTCCCATGCACCATGGTCGACCGCATTGTTCCGGCGGCGACGCCAGAAACGTTGCAAGAGATTGCCGACCAGTTGGGCGTTTACGATCCGTGCGCTATCGCCTGCGAACCGTTCCGCCAGTGGGTGATTGAAGACAACTTTGTTAACGGTCGTCCTGACTGGGACAAAGTCGGCGCACAGTTTGTTGCCGACGTAGTACCGTTTGAAATGATGAAACTGCGCATGCTCAACGGTAGCCACTCTTTCCTCGCTTATCTGGGCTATCTTGGCGGTTATGAAACCATCGCTGACACCATGACCAATCCAGCGTACCGCAAAGCGGCGTTTGCACTGATGATGCAGGAGCAAGCGCCAACGCTGTCGATGCCGGAAGGCACCGATCTCAGTGCCTATGCGACGCTGCTGATCGAGCGTTTCAGCAACCCGTCTCTGCGCCACCGTACCTGGCAGATTGCGATGGATGGCAGCCAGAAACTGCCGCAGCGCCTGCTGGATCCGGTGCGTCTGCATCTGCAAAACGGCAGCGGCTGGCGTCATCTGGCACTGGGCATCGCGGGCTGGATGCGCTACACCCACGGTGTGGATGAACAGGGGCAAGTCATTGATGTTGTCGACCCAATGCAGGCCGAATTCCAGCGCATTAACCAACAGTTCCAGGGAGCCGAACGGGTGACGGCGCTGCTGGGGTTAAGCGGCATTTTTGGTCACGATCTGGCGGAAAACGCCGATTTTGTGGAAACGATTATCGCGGAGTATCAACAGTTGTGTGAACACGGCGCACGCGAGTGCGTTGCAGCGTTAAGCGCTGACGCATAACCTCCCAGGTATGACGGGTCAATCAAAATACTAATTTGGTTGACCCGTTTTCTGTTTTTGGCTTCCCGCAAATGCTATAGTTCAGGCGAAAAAAACGTTATTGGTAGGCCGGATAAGGTGTGCGCAGTCATCCAGCCTCCGGATTCTGAATTGACGCATCTGACGGACATAACACGATGAAATCAAACACTTCTCAGCAAAGACCCTACCAGGAAGTGGGTGCAATGATCCGCGATCTGATTGTCCAGACGCCGTACCTACCTGGTGAGCGCTTACCTCCGGAGCGTGAAATCGCCGAGAGGCTCAATGTCACTCGCACGGTGGTGCGCGAAGCGTTAATCATGCTGGAAATTAAAGGTCTGGTGGACGTGCGTCGTGGTGCCGGGATCTACGTACTCGACAATGCAGAAGCTCAGACTATCGACAGTTCGGATGTGAATCATTGCAATGATGCAGGCCCGTTTGAGCTGCTACAGGCGCGACAGCTGCTGGAAAGCAACATCGCCGAATTTGCCGCGCTGCAGGCCACCCGCGAAGATATCATCAAAATGCGCCAGGCGTTGCAGCTGGAAGAGCGGGAGCTGGCCTCCAGCGAACCCAACGGTTCTGAAAGCGGTGACATGCAGTTCCATCTCGCTATCGCCGAGGCCACGCATAACAGCATGCTGGTGGAGCTGTTCCGCCAGTCATGGCAGTGGCGCGAGAACAACCCGATGTGGATCCAGCTTCATAGCCATCTCGATGATACCCACTATCGTAAAGAGTGGATGGGTGACCACAAGCAGATCCTGGCGGCGTTAATCAAAAAGGATGCTCGCGCGGCCAAGCTGGCGATGTGGCAGCATCTGGAAAACGTCAAACAGCGCCTGCTGGAGTTTTCAAATGTTGATGACATCGACTTCGATGGCTATCTGTTTGACTCCTGGCCGCTGGATAAAGTTAACGCTTGATTTTACCACCTCTCACGCGGGCTGTTTCGGCCCGCTCGGCATTGCATAACAACCTTTCTTTTCACGTCTTAAACCTCATGTAAAGAATGGTTTCCATAGTCTTCAATGATCATTTTTTTCGCCGCCCCTGTGTGATGTAAATTGATTTTCATCAATTAAAAACAACTTATTTTTGCTTGCGAAAAAATGCGCTATTTACCTTATTTTTACCTTTTTGTGCTTATTTTTAGACAATACAGGTCTGTATTAAGTGAGAATCAAAGTGATTTCCGCTGCAGATAGTGCAGGGCCGCCTGGCATAACAGCGCATAAAAACAGATGTTTTGCGTAAAAGTAGACATTAATAACGGTATGTAACTCATTGTCTGTAGTGATGTTTTGATTGAGCATTATTATTAATGTGAATGATTCGTGGCTTTTTAATCATATGAATAAAAACGGACATATGTAAAGCTAACATTACACATTATTCTATAATCAAGTTATCTTTCATTTGAAATAACGTTCCAGTTTTTTGTTATTTATTAACAGTTTCATTACTATTGTGACTGTATTTTGCCGTTGACATGTTTTTACACTGACTGCATATTTCATCGCCATAAGCGTGTTTGCGTTCAGGAGATGATTATGCCCTCTCGAGATTACCCTGATATCCGAAAAGCCAGGGGAACCCGATCAAAAGATATGGTTCTATTAAGTGCCCGTGTCGATACTTCTCTATGGGAATATGTTCGGACGCTGGCATTTGAAACTCGTAAAAGTAAACAAGACATTATTGCCGAGGCATTAATGTTGCATCGCTCTATTAATGAGAGCACAAGCGAAGAATCTAAGTAATTACTCTCTGTTCGGGTTTTCTTTAAAACCCAAAATTGAAACAGGTCTTGCCACTTCATTATTGCCTTTATTGGTATATTTTTTCGGTGTGTTATTGGTGTTTCCCCTTATCTGGAGGGGACTTTTTTATGTGGGCATCCCGCCTTCATAACAAAGTTGATAGCAAAATTCACAATTAAAAGTGAGTAATAACATGAAAAAGTCAGTAGTGGCATTAGCTGTAATGGCATTAGGGGTAACCTCCGTTCATGCAGCGGAAATTTATAATAAAGATGGCAACAAACTGGATCTGTACGGCAAAGTAAAAGCGGTCCATTCCTGGACTGACGGCAATAACGCCGATGAGACCTACGCGCGTCTGGGTTTTCGCGGTGAGACACAAATCAACGATCAACTGACCGGTTATGGCCAATTTGAGAGTCAGTTTGATGCCTCTAAAGCAGAAGGTTCTCAGAATGGCGTTAAGACACGTCTGGCGTTTGCTGGCCTGGATTACGGCCATGACGTTAGCTTTGACTACGGTCGTAACTACGGTATCGCTTACGACGTGGGAGCTTACACTGACACTCTCTCAGAGTTCGGCGGTGACTCCTTTGAAGATGCTGACCGCTTCCTTACTTCACGCACTTCTGGCGTTGCAACACTACGTACCAAAAATCTGTTTGGTGCCGTTGATGGTTTGAGCGTTGGTGCGCAATTCCAGGGTAAAGGTGATGCGAACTCGGAAGACCCAGCGAAGCCTAATTTGACTAAGCAGCACGGTAACGGCTACGGCTTCTCCCTGGGCTATGACAATATCGCGGATTCTGGTGTTTCTGCCATTGCGGCCTATACAAAAAGCTCAATTACCGCGGCCCAAAAGAAAGGCAATACAGACGGTATATGGGATGGTGAAAACGCAGAGTTCTGGGGCGCAGGCCTTAAGTATGATGCAAACGCAATCTACGTTGCGACCATGTACGGCGAATCCCACAACCTGCTCCTGAATACGCGCGAAAAAAATTCTCAGGGTGTCCCTCAGGATGCGGACAAAGCGCAGCACTTTGAAGCGATGGCGGCCTATGTGTTTGATTTTGGTCTGCGTCCGAACGTGGGCTACGTCCATACGCGTGACAACAACAATAACGATCTGACCGAATACGTTGCGCTGGGCACAGACTACTACTTCAACAAAAACATGGTTGCTGATGTGGGTTACAAAATTAACCTGCTTGATGGCAAAGACGGCGACAACAAGGTTGTTGCGGGTCTGACCTATCAGTTCTAAGTAGTTATACTAGTACGAAAAAGGCGTCTTGGTTAAGACGCCTTTTTTACATCTGCTGGAGTTTAAACCGGCTGACTCTCTTTCATCTGTACACCGCTAAACAGCCATTGCCAGATGCCCACTTTTACCCATGCGACCACGCAGAGGATCAGATAAAAAAGCGGATTATGGGTAATGGTAACGCGCATGACTTCCATTAAATCCACATGCAAATTTCCGGCAATTGCCATATTGATAACAAAAATAGAGGCTACCGCGCTGGCCAGTAAAATAAGTATGGCATGTAACTTTGTTATCTCCGGTAACTTGCCAGAGGCCCATTGCCATAAGAATGTTGTTGATAACAGGAAGATAATAAACAATCCCAGTGCGCCAAACAGGCCAAAGTCTTTATAATCCATTAGCGTGCCAATTAAACCCGCTAAAATAATTAACCCCAGTAGTATTTTTTTAAACCACGACATGTGCCTTTCCCGAAGATGGTGTTGATGTTGAATTAATATGTCCATTTTTACGCATTTTAAATTGAGTTTATAAATGAACTGCCGGGAATTATAAATTGTCTGACAGGTAATTGCCGATTATTTGCGGTTTATTAAATGCTGACATTTAATTGCGGACTAATCCGAATATATCTTCTTTAGACGTTAGCCGGTTATACCCTTTTGGGCGAGGCGAAACGCTGTTTGTATAATTGCGTGAGGCTGATAAGCGCCGCAATAAACAACGCGACCGCGCCGCACACCGTGGCGTTAACGATCGCCTGTGCGCCGCTTCCCAGCAGGCTGGTTAATAGCGGACCAAGTATTTGCCCAATGCCGTAAGTCAGAGTGACCAGGCCCAGCAGATTAATATTGCGCGGTACGCTAAGTTGTCGGGCAAGCGGCATCACCAGTGAAGTGGTTCCCATAAACGTTGCGCCAAACCCCATGCTGCTTATCACCAGCAGCGGCAAGGAGCCGCTGGCGAGCGTCATGACCACGCAGGCGCTTTGAATCAGCAAATTCGCCGTCAGGCATTGCAATACACCCCAGCGTCGGGCGGCCCACAGCCAGGCGAAACACCCCGGAATTATCGATATGCCGACCAGCGACCAGAGATGGGCAGTCAACAGCGGCGAACCGGCACTTTTCGCCATCAGCGGCAGGTAGGTGGCGACAATGATGTAGCCAAATCCGGCCAGCCCGTACAGTAGCGCCAGCAGCCACCAGGACATAGGCTGATACTCTGTTTTTACCGGGGCCGCAGCGGGGAGCACGTGGTCGCGAGATGGCAGGAGTATAACCAGTAGCACGAAGAACAGAGCCGAGGCTGCCGCTGCGCCCAGCCAGAGCGTGTGCGATGAAAGCGCAAAATGCAGACCGATAATGACATATTCATTGCCCAGCAAAATGCCTGCACCAACGCCGGAGAACAACGCCGCGATCACGAAGGGATGCCGGGTATGATGCAGAACGATCATTGAGCCAAAGATCATCATACCGGCACTGGCGACGCCTGCCAGAAAGCGGATCAGCATCACCAGCGCGGGCTGCGTAAAGCTGGCCATCGCCAGAATCAGCCCTGCGGTAGCGAGCGCGGACGTTAGCAGCATCGGGCGTAAGCGTGAGGGAAGATGGAAGAGCCCGAAGGAGAAGAGCAGGCTTCCTGCCAGATACCCGGCGTAGTTGGCGCTGGCAATCCAGGAGAGTTGGTCAAACGTAAATAGACCTTCCGACAGCAGCACTGGCAGCATTGGTGTATACAGAAAGCGCCCAATTCCCATCCCCAGTGTTAAGACCAGCATGCCAAAAAGCGCGACGCTGATGGCATGACGATTTGAATCTGGGCTTCCCTGGGACATACGGACTCTCATTTCGCGCTGTTAGCTGATAATTGTTATATTACATGCGTAAATGATAATGAAAAGTAAAATAAAACTAAGTCCCCTGGCTCGTTCAGGAAGGAGGAAAAGTGGCAAGGCAGCGCCAGTCTCCGTTTTCAAGACGGTAGATAGATTCGGTATGACCCGGAATTATCCACTCATCCTCCTTGCCAGCAACACAGTCGATGTAAATGCACAGCCCGCAGCCACCGCGTAGCTCGCGGGGAATATCTGCCACCCGAAAGCACATACCCGCAGCCTGTAGCGCTTTACGCGTTTTGATGACGCCGAGGGTAGTATGAAACAAGAACAGTGTTTCCTTCACTCACGTTTCCCCTGACGCTGACCAATTAACGCGGCCCCAATCGCCCCAGCAAACTGCGCGTCGGGATGCGTGTGTACGGGAATGCCAATGTGGCCTTCAAGCATACGAGCAAAGGCGTGACAGTGGCTTACTCCCCCGGTAAATAACAGTGGAGCCTGCCCTGAAAGCCGTCCGATGAAATTCGCGCTGCGTCGGGCCATCGCGTTGATCACACCTGCTAAAATGGCCTCCGGCGCGACACCCGCAGAGCGCAGGCTGATAACCTCTGACTCGGCAAAAACCGTACACATGCTGGTGATGGCATGTGGTTCGACGCCAGCGGCAATCGCATCTAGCTGCTCTACGCTGGCGCCGAGCGTGCGTGAGATGACTTCCAGAAATCGTCCGGTCCCTGCCGCACATTTGTCGTTCATCAAGAAATCGCTGAGGTTGCCATCATCATCTAACTGGATGACTTTACTGTCCTGACCGCCGATATCAATCACTGTGCGGGTGCCGGGAGCCAGCAAGCGCGCCCCCAGCCCGTGGCAGGAAATTTCAGTGACCTGTTTGTCGGCATAATCCACGAGCTGCCGTCCGTAGCCAGTGAGGGTTAAAAATGGTCTATCGTTCAGCCCCGCTTGCAGGGTTTCCCATGCCTGAGCGATCGCTTCGGCAGGGCGAAAAGGTGTTGGGCAGAGGAAGCGACGTCTGATGACGTTCCTTTCCAACAAAATACCTTTAGTCGCCGTGGAGCCGGAATCGATCCCTATTGAGTATGTCATCCCTGTTCCTCACAACATTTCAATGAACGCGGCGACACGAGTGCTAAGTTGGCCGATATCCGCGCTGGAGTAGTCGGTTTCAATAGCGATATAGGGAATGTTGTGCTGCTGGCGGACGTGGCGTTTAATGGCCAGTGATTCAACGGCGTAAGTGTGGCAAGCCTGTAAAATGACATCGACGACGCCGTCAGCCTGGTACTCTTCAACCATTTGGCTGAGCATTTTCAGACGTTGATCGTTAGGGGAAATACATGAGCAGCCGATGGCGAGGTATTTATCGGTCAGCGCGTCGTAGACGTCGCCAGTTTCCTCCACGCACTGTTCAGTGGCTTTCGCCCCGGTGCAGTTTTCATAGCCCACCACCCAACCGCCGTTTTCTTCAATGGCACGAACCACTTTTTCTGCCGCGCCGCCGATGGGGCAGCCGGTTATCAGTATGCGTGGACGCGATGCCAGACGTTTCCCGGCCTGCCATTCCTGATGTACCCGCTCGGCCATGCTATTAAGCTCGTCGATCAGCGCTGCTTTATCAAAGCGGAAGGTTGCACCGTAGACGACTTTCAGAATGTCACTGCCGCTGAGTGCGGGTGGGTTGAGCTGACCAACGCGGTAGAAGTTTGCCAGTGCACGACGTTCCTGGTTTTTTAGAATGACGGCTTCACGTAGCGCGGCTTCGGTTATCGGGGTGCCAAAACGGGCTTCGATTATCTGCTGCAAACGCAGGATCTCGGCTTTCCACAGCGCCCGCGAAGCCGCATCACTGGCGCTGTTGGGCAGTTGCATCACATGTACCGCTTTAAATTCAGCCATGTACTCGTACATCTTCTTTTTACCATCGCAGGTCGTTTCGCCCACCACCAGGTCAGAGAAGTAGAAGTACGGACATTTATCCGTTTTACCAAACCCGTAGCTGCTTTTGATCAGTGGGCACAGGTTTCGTGGCAGATCTTTTTCGGCCTCTTCAATCGTTTCATCAGAGGTTGAGCATAGCGAAACGACGACCGCGCCTGCCGCCATCGCTATCTCCTGCGGCATAAAGGTGCAATAGGTCCCAACGAGCGGGATACCCTGCTCTTTAAGATCCATTACGGTGAGAAAACCTTTCTGACGGGCGTCGGAGAATTGATTAAAAATGGCGGGTAAATCGGTGATTAGCGACATGATTTTCCTTCCCCGTAACACGGGAGACAGTAAAAAGACGTCGCATTATAACCATGCAATTTATCTGGCTTTATTGATGTACAACAATTGTGCGCTTACAGATTACGACTGTAGACCCGTGAGACTTCCCCCCACGGATGATAGCCCGGCCCGTCAAAGTAAAATCCCGCTTTCTCGTATAAGCCTTCCAGGTCAGTACACAAATGGAGCTGCATAAAGCCTAGCTGTTTAGCCTGCTGCGCAATATGTTCAATCAGGCGAAATGCCAGACCGTGACCACGATAGCGAGGATCGACATAGAGCGCGCATAGCCACGGCCACAGTTCGCCGCGACTGATAAAATCATTAGTGATCAATCCGGCGCAGCCAACAATGCTGTCGCCGTCCTGCAGCCAGTACCACTGCGGTAGCGGGTTCTTTGCGCCAATGCAACGATGCAGCGCATCTTCGTATACCTTCACGGAGTCTTCTGAGGCCCATTGTTGCTGAAAGTAAGCGGTGACCTCGTGCAGTTTTTCCGGTGTTTCGCGCAGGGAAAAAATGCGGATGTTCATCGTCATTGAATTTTTCTCCTTAAAAATTCGCCAGCGTCAGCAGGGAAGGAATTTGCGACAACAGATATAACACCAGCCCAATAGAACCGCCAACCAGCGTGCCGTTGACGCGGATAAACTGCAAATCTTTACCGATGTTCAGCTCGATTTGCTGCGACATATCGCGTGCATCCCAGCTTTTCACCGTGTCGCTGATATGGCGCGTCAGGAAGGTGGCGAACTCTGGCGCTACTTTATGCGCGGCCTGTTCCAGATGCCCATTCAGTGAGGCGCGCAGGGCGCTGTCGGCTACCAGCGTTTCGCCGAACCACTGCCCGGCGCTGGCGATGCGCTGCTTCACGCGGGAATCATCGGCGTTAATGTCGGTTTTCACCCACTGACGCAGGTCTGCCCACAGCTCGCCAAGATAACGGTTGAAGGCTTCATCTTCCTTCAGATAGCTTTTCAGACTTTCGGCCCGCACGGCCATCTCCGGATCGTGTTTGAGCTTATCGATGAGCTTAAACGTGGCGCGATCGAAGGCATAGCGGATCTGATGCGCGCGATCGTGGCTGATGTCATCAAGCAAGGAGTTAACGGCATCAGACACCAGCTCGGCACTGTGCTCGCCCAGCCATTCGGTCGGCAGGATCTTCGCTTTCAGCGGATGTTCGGTTTCCAGCCAGTGCACGACCTGTCTGGCGATAAATGCCCGCGAGCTGTCGCGCTGGAGCAGGGCGATCAGTTGGGCGATCAGCGTGTCGAGCAGCACCTGATGGCGATTGTTTTTGGTCATGCTTTCCAGCATCAGCGCACTGGTACCTGAGAGATCGACCTTGTCGATGGCCTTGTGCACCGCCCGCTTGATCAGCCGCTGAATGCGCGAGTCGTCGGTCAGTTCGAGAAAACCGCTCATAATTTGCAGCAGATGCTGGCCGATGCGCTGGGCGTTTTCCGGCTGGCTGAACCAGTTGCCGATCAACAGCGCCGGTTCATGGCGGCGGATCAGCGCGACCAGCGACTGGGTATCGAGAAATTTTTCCTGGACAAATTGCCCGAGATTTTCGCCGATCCGATCCTTATTGCGCGGGATAATCGCCGTGTGCTGCGAGATAAACGGGATCGGCACCCGGCGAAAAAGCGCCACCACGGCAAACCAGTCCGCCAGCGCGCCCACCATCGCCGCTTCGGCGATCGCTTTGATCCCCAGTACCCAAAAGTTAGGCGGCAGAAACAGCGTGATGACGAAAGTGGCAGCGGCAATCAGCAGCAATGAGAGCGCCAGTCGCTTGGCGCGTTTGAGTTCAGCAATTTTATTCATAGGCTTAAGGATAGAGCCAGACGGGGGGATCGCGCAAAAAATGTGGAGCGCCTCCCATTTTCAGGTGGGCTGGGCTTACTCCGGGATCCAGTTGTCCCAGGCGGGTAAGGGGCCGAGTTCCGCCACCAGAAAATCGATAAACGATCGCACCTTAGGATTGCTGTACTTGCTGGGAAAGTACAGCGCATACAGGGCGTGAGTTTCACAGGTGATGGTGCCGTCGAGCATCAGCGGCGTTATCTCTTCTTTTTGAATATGATCGCCAATCAGATAGGTGGGCAAATACGCCACTCCCTGATCTTCTAACACCGACTTCAGTAATACCAGGCTGCTGTTGGCCTGGATTGGCATATGCAGTTTTAACTGGTGCAGGCGATCCTGTTCATCCGCCACCTTCAGCACCGGCGTGAGGCCTGGGTAAACCAGACAATCATGGTTGACCAGGTCGCTTCGGCGCTGGGGCATGCCTTTTTTGGCAAGGTAGCCGGGTGAAGCGCAGTACGCCCAACGGACTGGCACCAGCTTGCGCATCGCATAGTTCTGCGGCGGTGCGGTGGAGATGCGCAGGGCGATGTCGAAATCTGTTTCGTTCAGATTCACAAAGTTATCGTTGAGATCGATATACAGATTCACATCCGGGAACTGGGAGCGATATTTATCCACCAGGTTCACCAGCCGGGAATAACCAAACGCAATTGAGCAGGTTATGCGTAATTCACCCTGCGGGCTGTGGTAATAACCGGAAGTGGTATTCAGCGTTTCATCGAATTCTTTCAAAAGCTTATTAGCGCGGTTGAAGAGATATTGCCCGGCGTCGGTCAGGGTAATACTGCGGGTGGTGCGTTTAATTAAAGTCGTGCCCAGCGTGTCTTCCATCGCAGCCAGACTTTTGCTGACCGCAGACGGCGATACGTTGAGCTGCGCCGCGGCTTCTGACAATCCTCCGCAGTCGACGATTTTAGTAAAAAACTCCAG
This sequence comes from Citrobacter sp. Cpo037, assembly GCF_030332945.1. Lineage (NCBI taxonomy): Bacteria > Pseudomonadati > Pseudomonadota > Gammaproteobacteria > Enterobacterales > Enterobacteriaceae > Citrobacter > Citrobacter sp. Cpo037. Next base: position 36,667 of record NZ_JAOWGW010000065.1, on the reverse strand, counting down.
ATGCTTGAGTGAAATCGGCGTACTCATAGTTTCCTTTAATTCACAAGTGATTTGCAAAAACGGTACGAATAGGCCGTTACATTCGCGTTTTAAACATGCAACTATTGAATCATAGGAAACAACTTGCTGGCAAAATGAAAAAATAACAACTTAGGTGAGTTACGTCACAAAATAAAAGGAGGCGAAACGGAAACTCATCACATTGTGAATTTAATCTCATTAATTATTATTCTAAAGGTACCGATTATGTGGTCACGACTCGAACCCTACAAATCGTCGATTATTTTATTAGTTGCTCTGGTGATTGGCGGCTTATTAGGTATTTATGCCCCATCGTTTGCAAGTAAACTCCAGCCAATAGGTCAGATATTCTTAAACCTGCTATTTATGATTATTGTGCCGCTGGTGGGGATCAGCGTTATGTCTTCGATCGCCAGTATGACCGACCTGAAAAGGCTGGGACGCATTATGGCGATTATCTTTATTGTTTCGATCGCCATGGCCTTTATTCCAGCCGCCGGGATCGTCGCGCTGGCGCTCTGGTATAACCCGGCGCAGGGCGTCACTATCGATCTCTCGCAGTCGGTACAGGCGGGCAGCGGTAAGATGGATTTTGTCAGTATGATCACCACCAGCGATTTTATCGGACTGTTTTCTAAGTCCAATATTCTGGCGCTGATCGTAATGGCGATCATCGCCGGTGTCGCAATTGGCCAGTCGGATCAGGCCGGTAAACGCATTGCGTCGCTGTTGGAAGACGCCAATACCGTGATCATGAAGATCGTGTCGATCATTATGAAGGTCGCGCCGATTGGTCTGGGCTGCTACTTCGCCGCCACCATGGCCAGTCAGGACTCTGCACTACTGTTAACCTTTGCCCGCGCCATCGGCCTGTTTATGGTTGCCACGCTGGTCTACTTTGTTTTTGGCTCAATTCTCTATTCGTATATTGGCGGCGGTATTCCGGCGGTCAAAGCCTTCTGGCGTAACGCGATTGAACCGTCTGCGACCGCGCTGGGGACCTGCTCTTCACTGGGGACGCTGCCGGTGACGCTGCGTGCCGGTAAGGCGATGGGGATTAACCCGGAAATCGTTGATGTCTCCATTCCGCTGCTGGTTAACCTCAACAAGGGCGGCGTGGCGATGATTGCCGCGCTAAAAATTGTCTTTATCTATTCCGTGCTGGGCATGGAATTCACCACCGAAACCTTCTTCCTGACGATGCTGATTGCGGTGCTCTCCGCCATTATCGTTGGTGGCGTACCGGGCGGGGCGTTCCTCGGTGAAATCTTTATCGTCACCACGCTGGGCCTGCCGATGGAAGCAATCCCGATGCTGGTGGTGCTGGGCACCATTACCGATGCGCCGGCCACACTGATTAACGTTATCCATGATTTGAATGCGGCGCAGATTGTTGAACGGTTCGCTGGAAAAAAGCAGACCAACACTGAAATAAACTCTACTGCTGCGGTGGTATAGGTCTCACACGGATTAAGAACAGGAGATGTTATGAAAGACGCAATGAAGCTTGAAACGCACCTGGTTGTTGCTGGTCGCGACAAACGCTATACCCAGGGAGCGGTGAATCCGGTTATCCAACGCGCCTCTTCACTGGTATTTGATACCGTGAAGGACAAGAAATTTGCCACCGCCAATCGCGCGAACGGCGAGCTGTTTTACGGCCGTCGCGGAACCTATACCCACTTTGCCTTCCAGAAGGCAATGAGCGAACTGGAAGGCGGCGTTGGCTGCGCGCTATACCCATGTGGTGCTGCGGCGGTGACCAATGCGATTCTGGCGTTTGTTCAGGGTGGTGATCATATTCTGATGACGGGTGCGGCCTATGAACCAACACAGGATTTTTGCAATAAGATCCTGAGTAAATTCAACGTGGAAACAACGTATTACGATCCGCTGATTGGTGCAGGTATCGTCGATCTTCTGCGTCCGGAAACGAAGGTGGTATTCCTTGAGTCACCAAGTTCTATCACCATGGAAGTCCAGGACGTGCCGGGGATGGTGAAGGCTATCCGCGCGGTGAATCCGGAGATTGTTATTATGATCGACAACACCTGGGCGGCGGGCGTGCTGTTCAAAGCGCTGGATTATGGCGTGGATATTTCCATTCAGGCGGGAACGAAGTACACCATCGGTCATTCGGACGGCATGCTGGGCACGGCGGTGTCGAACGCCCGTTGTTGGGATCGTCTGCGCGAGAACTCCTATCTGATGGGGCAAACGCTGGACGCCGATACGGCCTACAATGGCAGCCGCGGATTGCGCACCCTGGCGGTACGCCTTAAGCAGCATCAGGAGAGCAGCATCCATATTGCCCGCTGGCTGTCGGCAAGGCCGGAAGTGGCACGGGTGAATCATCCGGCATTACCGGAATGTCCGGGCCATGAGTATTTTCAGCGTGATTTTATTGGAAGCTCAGGCCTGTTCTCGTTTGTGCTGAAAAAGAGATTGACCGACGAACAGATGGCGAATTTCCTCGATAACTTCTCGCTGTTCCATATGGCCTATTCGTGGGGCGGATTTGAATCGCTCATTCTGGCGAACCAGCCGGAAGAGCTGAACAGCATTCGCCCGGCTGGAGAGGTGGATTTCAGCGGTACGCTGGTCAGGGTGCATATCGGCCTTGAGGATATCGACGACCTGATTGCCGATCTGGAAGCGGGATTTGCGCGCATTGCGTAAGGTGAGGTGAGCGTAGCCGGATGCGGCGCAAGCGCTTATCCGGCCTACATAGTTGTCGTAGGCCGGATAAGCGGGCAGGTTAGTTTTCAGTGGCTAACGTCGTTGCCTCATGCTGGCGTACCCGTTTGAGTAAACCTGCCAGCGTGAACACGACAGTGAGCCCTGCCGCAACCGCCAGCAGATGAAACGAAATCCTGCCGCCGTTAAACCATAGCCAGCGCCCAATTTCGACAGAAACCGCCATCACCGTCAGGATCACCATATTCAACGATGCGGAAACCGTACCCTTCGGTAAGTTGTTGGAAAACAGTGTAAAGCGGAACAGCGTTGGGAAGATCATCCCAATACCAAACGCATACAGGCTGGTCCCCAGCACCGACCACAGCCAGACGTGCGGCCACAGTAAATTGCCGACAATCAGCACTGCCAGCCCGCTCAGCTGTATAGGTGCGGCCCGCCAGATGAAGCGTGGTTGGGTCGGATCTTTCACGAAACGAACCACCACCATATTGGCGATGATAACTGCGCCGAACACCGGGGCCTGTGCCCAGGCAAACTCCGATGTGGTCATGCCGCCAGCATCGATCAGAATAACCGGTGAGACCGCCACCCAGCTCATCATCGGGATATAGCTTAACGACAGCGTGGCTGCGCCAAACAGGAACACCCGGTTGCGGAAAACGTCGCGGAAATCACGCACTACGCCGCGGGCACTGAACGGCACCGTGCCGCGCTGGACGGTTTCCGGCATGGCTAACATTAACCCAATCAGGGCGATAAGCCCCATGACGGCAATGATGGCAAACAGGATCTTCCAGTGTACAAAGTGCATCAGCGCGGCCCCGGAGAGCGGGCCGATAACCGGTGCAACCAACACAATGGAAGTGATTATCGCCATTAACTTAATGGCCTTCGTTTGCCCAAACGCCTCCTGCACCGTGACATAGCCAACGGTCGCGATAAAGCAGATGCTGGTGCCCTGCACAAATCGGGCTACCAGAAATTGCGTCATTGAGGTGGTGAACAGCGTGGCAGCGCAGGCGAGGGTAAAGATTAACGCCCCCGCAATCAGCACGGGTCGACGGCCAATTCGGTCGGAAAGCGGCCCCAGCAGCCATTGCAGCGCCATGCCGCCCGCCAGATAGAGGCTCACCGCAGCGGGTGCCAGGCTAACATCGGCGTTGAAATCACGTACCACATTGATGATGCCAGGCTGGATCAGGTCCGTCGACAGATAGGCGGCGAAGTCATATAAAATCAACGCGACAGGAAAAAATAGCGTTGTGGCGCGTTGGGAGAAAAACGCGAGAATCCGTTGCATAAAACAGCTCCTTGTCGGGAGAAAACCCTCAACGGGAATAGCGAAATTCAATACCGTCTTTGAGACGTCACACCGATGACAGAAAAAAGCAGACTGCAAATGTACTGAATTTCATGTAATCAAAAACGCTGTCTGCGCGAAGCGCAAACAGAAGATACGCTCACTGACGCGGGGTCAGAAAACGTAACGATTACAGGTAACAATCAGCACATCGCACCTCAGGAAGAGTAAGTTGAACGGGTAATAACCATCCGCAGTTTAATGCGGATTGGATATTAATTAAACGAGTTTATCCGGTTTATGTGCAGAAAATCGCCCTGGAAATCAGACTACGATGCTCTGCAAAAACCGCAGAGCGATGGCACAACCGAAGATAATCAATACACCGCCAGCGATACGTTCTACCCATAATATCCCTCTGGATAACCGTCGCTGGATCTGCGGTAAACCGATGAACATCACGATCAGCAGATCCCAGCACAGCACTACGCTGGTCATCCAGATCCCGCTCATGGTTTGTTGCAGCAGCGTCACCGACGGGCCGAGCAGGGCGGTCATTAGCGCCAGATAGAACAGCGCATTTTTGGGGTTGAGCAGTGACGAACCCAATCCCAGCAGTAGCTGTTTGCCAAATCCTGGACAGGTAGACTGGGCGTCTGTTCCGGTCAGCGTTTGCGGGCGGCTGCGTACCAGCAGGCTGCCAATCCACAATAAATAGAGCGCGCCAAGCGGCTCAATAACCGTAAACAACAGGGGAAGCTGGCGCAGGATCCCCCAACCGATAATTGCCAGCAGGACATACAGCCCGTTGCCGAAAGCGATCCCCACGCACAACCCGGCGCTGCCGCGCATCCGGTATCGTGCGGCGTAACCGACCAGTAAAAAGAAGTCCGGCCCGGGGCTAAGCAATGCGACGAAATGCGCCAGCGCCAGCGCGGGAAAAGCAGAAGGAAAAAGTACAGAAAGCAGCGACATAGCGACCTCAGAGAATGAATCTGAGAGCACCGTACGCCTGACGCAGCGCTAATTATTGTCTGATATTGATCGTCCCAACGCGTACTGGCGCGGTGTGGCGGCGGTGTAGCGAACAAAGGTGCGATGGAAATGGCTCTGGTCGGCAAACCCGCTCTGGTATCCGACATCGGCAATTTCGTCTCCGGCCCGCAGCCGCTGGCGAGCATAGTCAATCCGTATGATGTTCAGATAACTTCCTGGCGTCAGCCCGGTATCTTGCTTAAAGGTACGGATCAGCGTCTCTTTACGCATATGACACTCATGTGCCAGCTCATCGAGCGAGGGCGGCGCGAGCAGGCTGGACTGCAACCGTTCGCGCAGATACTGGCTGGTTGCGCTTAGGTTGTCTTGTGTGACCGACTGCAACGGCAGCGTGTGCAGCAATGCTTGTGCGGCATCCGTTATTTGCGCGGTTTGGCGTTGCGGTATGAGCGTCACAAGGTGCATATAACGCTGGAATAATTGCGCATCGCGGATAACGGGAGCAGGCGTGCAAAGCCGCTGATTGGTGTTCTGTGCAGGCAGATTAGCAAGACACCACTGGGCATCAAGATAAAGCATATGATAGCTGCGAAACTGTCCGTTAACAGGATTACAGCTGTGAGGTGCCAGCGGCGGTATCACAATCAGATCGCCCACCTGCAGATGGTATTCCTCGCCATCGCACTGACAGCACGTTTCCCCCTCGAGAATTGCCCCAATCGAGAGCTGAGAGTGGTGATGCCGCTTATAGGCCTGCTGGCTCTGCCAGGTGCTGCGCAGTTCCAGCCACGGCAACTGCTCATCACGCCAGAACGATTGTGGAATATCTCGGGTATGCGTCACATCGTGTCCTCCCTGAAAGTGATGGTTTGTTATAGCACAGGCCGGGAGGTGAAAAAGTGGGAATGCGCATTGAGATGGCGATTCTGCGTGACGTGTTCCAGACAAATGTAGACGTTACATAAGGGCGTTGTTATCCCGGAAATCGCCTCGCAAAGAGAGAAAGTTGCAGGTGAGGATGTGGTTTTCCGGCGCTACAGTCATGGCATCTTATTTTCAGGTGAAGGATCGCCATGAACAAAGCTTCCGCTTCAACACCGCATGATGCGGTTTTTAAAACATTTTTACGTCACCCTGAGACTGCACGGGATTTCCTACAAATACATCTTCCCGCTTCGCTGCGCGAGCTTTGCGATCTTCGGACGCTTAAACTCGAGTCAGACAGTTTTATCGAAGAGAATTTACGTGCGTACTATTCCGATGTGCTGTGGTCGGTGAAAACGACGGATGGGGATGGATATATTTATGTAGTGATTGAACACCAAAGCACACCGGATGCGCATATGGCATTCAGACTGATGCGCTATGCGGTAGCGGCCATGCAGAAACATTTAGATGCCGGGCATCAGCAGTTGCCGCTGGTGGTGCCGATGCTGTTTTATCACGGCGCTAAAAGCCCGTACCCTTATTCGCTGTGCTGGCTGGATGAGTTTGCCAACCCGAAGCTGGCTCGTCAGCTGTATGCTGCGGCGTTTCCGCTGGTGGATATTACGGTTATTCCGGATGACGAAATTGTGCAGCATCGACGTATGGCGCTGCTGGAGTTAATCCAAAAACATATCCGTCAACGCGATCTTATGGGGTTGGTCGAGCAAATTGTTTCCCTGCTACTTACCGGACTGACTAATGACACTCAGATAAAGACGCTGTTTAATTATATTTTACGAACTGGCGATGCACCTCGATTCAGTGAGTTTATTCGCGGGGTTGCCGAACGTTCACCGCAGCACAAGGAGCAATTGATGACGATCGCGGACAGATTACATGAGGCAGGACTACAAAAAGGCAGGCTGGAAGGGCTTCGAGAGGGGCGACGTGATGAGGCACTGCGTATTGCCCGCACCATGCTGGCAGATGGCATCGATATCAGCACGGTACAAAAAATCACCCGACTTTCCGCTGAAGATATTCAGGGTTTAAGACATTAGATATAGCTTAAACTGCCTAATTGCCTGCCCGGAAGCGCCGGGCAGCTCGATCTACTCTATTGCCGTTTTTACCGCCTCTCCGAGCTTCTGCATTACTTCCCGATGCTTATCGTTTGGCGGCAATGCGCAGTTGATGCGCACACAGTTGCGATACTTCCCCGATGCGGAGAACAGAGAACCCGGTGCAACCTGGATTTTGAGGCGACAGAGCTGCTTAGCGACACAGACCATATCGACCTGGAGCGGCAGCTCGACCCACAGCATAAAGCCACCTTTTGGTCGGGTGACGAAGATCCCGCAGGGGAAGTATTCCCGTACCCAGCAGGTGTAGATCTCCATATTGCGCTGATAAATCTGGCGCATACGACGAATATGTCGATGATAATGACCTTCGCGCACAAAGGAAGCCGCTGCCAGTTGCGTAGCGGGAACGTTAGTTCCAATGACGGCGTACTTCATGTGCAGCAGTTTGTTGTAATAACGACCGGGCACCACCCAACCCACGCGCAGACCGGGGGCGACGGATTTGGTAAACGAACTGCAGAGTATTACGCGGCCGTCGCTGTCCCAGGAGTGGATCGTGCGCGGGCGCGGGTACTCTGTGGCCAGCTCGCCATACACATCGTCTTCAAAAATGACGATGTCGTGACGCTGGGCGAGGGCGAGCACCGCCCGTTTACGCGCATCCGGCATAATGAATCCGAGCGGGTTGTTGCAGTTGGGAACCAGCAGCACACCTTTGATCGGCCACTGATCCAGCGCCAGCTCCAGCGCTTCAATGCTGATCCCGGTATCCGGATCGGTTGGGATCTCAATCACCTTGATCCCTAAGCCGCGCAGTAGCTGCATCGTGCCGTAGTAGGCCGGTGATTCAACGGCGACAATATCTCCGGGCTGGCAGACCGTCAGCAGCGCCAGCGACATTCCGCTCTGACTACCGCTGGTGATCACAATATCATCTGCATTAACCACCGAACCGCCGTCCAGCATCAGCCGCGCAATCTGCTGACGCAGTTCACGGCATCCGGAGATTTCATCGTAGCCCAGTATTGCGCGCAGATTATGCTGTGCCACGCGGCTGAGCTCGCGCCACAGCGGCTTCAGGCTGGGTTGATTAATATCGGGCACGCCGCTGCTAAACGGGATTATCGATTTGTCCGCGTTGCCCTTTAGCATATCCAGCACCTGATCCCACTGTGTTATTTCGACCGGACGCTGTACCGGACGCGACATCGGTGGCACGGGTGGCTGCGCTTTTTGTGGCGCGACAAAATAACCGGAACGTGGTTGGGGCGTGATCAGCTGGCGCTGTTCCAGCGTCTGATACGCCTGCTGGACGGTGCTGATGCTGACCCCATGCTCCTGGCTCAGGCTGCGAACCGAGGGCAGTTTTTCGCCATGGCGATACAGCCCTTGCTCAATGCGTTCGGCCAGCAGATTGGCCAGATGTTGGTAACGCGTCATGCTGTATCCCTCATGGGTACCATACAGATTAAAAAATCAGTACAGATTGGTGTGAAAAAAGCGATGCAGAACTCTTTTTAACCAATCTGTATGTTAAATAAAAGTACTTTGTGAGTCTGTATTGTTTTAGGCCAGATCCGTGAAGATAAAGCCTCTGGCAAGGCGGGGAGGCAAGGTATGGAATTTCACGAGAATAAAGCAAAACAGCCGTTTATTGGGTTTGTACTGATCTGGCGGGCATACAAGGCGTGGCGGCTGCGAGCGCAAACGCGGCGCGTATTGCAACAGATGAGTGATGAGCGGCTGCGGGACGTCGGGCTGCGACGCGATCAGGTGGAGTGATTTTCTTTTATTGACTGAGGCTGGGGTTATCGTCCCGGCCTCTTTTATATTCACGATATTTATCAATTCATGCTTCTGGATAGCCTGTTCCTTGATACTTATCCTGATAAGTATTGTTTTCTTTTCAGCGATGAGGGGAAAATAAGATGACTGAAGATGAATTGTTTGCCCGCCGACCAATGGGAATGCGCATGGCAATGGTGGTGCGCCAGTGGCGGGCCATTATTGATGCTGCCATCACCGATACTGGCCTGACGCAGTCCAGCTGGACGGTACTGATGCAGCTGTATCAACTGGGAGACAACGTCTCGATCAGCGAACTGGCACAAATGCAGGGCATTGAATTGCCTCCGCTGATGCGCACCCTCTCACAGCTGGAAAAGCAGGGGTATCTGCTGCGTTCCACATCGCCTTATGACAAACGTATCCGCCTGCTAACGCTGACCGCGCAAGGCCGCTTAAGGCTGGACGAACTCAACCGGGTGATAGAGACATACCAACATCGCGTCACCTGCACCATCCCTGAGGCGGAACTCGCTTCCTTCAGCGCCACGCTCAATCAAATCGCCTGCAATCTGCGGACAATCCGCGAAGAAGACAATCAACACTAAAAAATATGATGACCCCAGAACAAAAATTTGCCCGTTGGGTAAGGGTGAGTATTGCCGCTTTCCTGGTAATATTCGCCTGGTTTATCGTTGCTGATATCTGGATCCCGCTGACGCCGGACTCCACGGTGATGCGTGTGGTAACGCCCGTTTCCTCACGCGTTTCCGGCTACGTCTCGCAGGTGCATGTACACAATAATAGCCAGGTGAAGAAGGGCGATTTGCTGTACGAACTGGATCCGACGCCGTTTATCAATAAGGTCGAGGCTGCGCAAATCGCCCTTGAGCAGGCGAAGCTGAGCAATCAACAGCTGGATGCGCAGATAGCTTCCGCGCGCGCCAACCTGCGCACCGCGCAATTCAACGCCCATAACGATAAGACCACCCTTGATCGCTATCAGCGCCTGAGCGCCATGCAGAACGTGTCGCAATCCGATCTCGACAAGGTGCGTACCGCCTGGCAGACCAGCGAGCAGTCGGTGGCGGCGCTGAATGCCAGTATTCAGAACCTGCTGATCCAGCGCGGCGAGCGCGATGACAAGCGTAACGTGACGCTGCAAAAATACCGTAACGCGCTGGAAGAGGCGCAACTGAACCTCGGCTGGAGCAAAGTATATGCCCAGACCGACGGTACGGTGAGCAATCTCCAGCTTAGCCCCGGACTTTACGCCACCGCCGCCACGCCGCTACTGGCGCTGGTCAGCCATCAGACCGATATCGTGGCTGACTTTCGCGAGAAAAGCCTGCGCCACACTCGGGTAAATACCGATGCCGCCGTGGTGTTCGATGCCATGCCGGGCAAGGTTTTCTCTGCTCGCGTTACCAGCAGCGATGCCGGTATTCTGGCGGGTCAGGAGCAGGTTAACGGCCAGCTGTCGCAGCCGGAACAGTCCACCCGCTGGGTGCGCGATGCCCAGCGTATGCGCATTCACGTCGCGCTGAACGAACCGCTCGACACGCCGTTACCGACCGGGGCGCGCGCCACGGTACAGCTGTATAACAGCGAGGGGATGTTCGCCCGCACCTTTGCCGGGGCGCAGATCCACCTCGTTAGTTGGCTGCATTATGTCTATTAACACGCTGGCCCACGTCTTTACGCCGCACGGGAATATTGTCTATACCGCCAATGATTTTCGCCAGACCCTGCGTATCTCCGTTGCCGGGACAATCGCGCTGAGTATCTCGACATTCTACAACGTGCAGTACGGCGTATTTTTTGTGGTTTATCCGCTGATGCTGCTGTCGCTGGTGCCAGTATTCAACCGCCATGTGGCAACACAGTTTGTGTTCAGCGCGGCGGTGAACTACGTTGAAATGGTGCTGATTGTCGGTTATCTCTCGCAGTGGCCGCTGATCATGACGCTGGTGGTGTTCGGCCTGTACGTGATGCGCTTTCGTTTTATGAGCAAAGGCCCGCTGTTTCTGCTCGGTTCGATGGGCGTGGTGTGCCAGAGCACGATGCTCAACTTTATGAGTTATCCCACCACCAACTGGCATACGCTGATGTTCTCCAATATGGAAGCCTGCGTCATGGCAGTGGCGCTGAGCGCGCTGCTGCATTATCTGATCCCGGACGTAGAACCTCGCCAGCCGCCGCCGCGCATTGAGAAAGATGCCGCCCGGGTGCGCCATGAATCGTTGCTTTCCGGTACGGTGGCGACGATGATTTTTGTGGTCTTCCAGATCTGCGATTTGAGTGATTCGCTGTCGGCGCTGATGGCCGGCATTTTGATCCTGTTTCCGATGCACTACCGCGGCGCGGTGATCAGCTCGATTTGGCGCGTGGTCGGCGTGGTGCTGGCCTGCCTGTATATTCTGCTGGTGCAGCTGCTTATCTATGATTTCAGCAACCATATGCTGCTGATGATGCCGCTGATTGGCCTCGGGCTGGCGTTCAGCGCCCGCCTGCACGTAATGGAAAAAGTCGGGGCGGGCGTGGGTTTTGCTAGCATCACCACTATCGGCATTATGTTTGGCCAGAACCTGCACCCGGATCAGGACCTGGTATTCAGCGATCTGTACCGTATCACCTCCGTCACCGTCGCTCTGGTGGCAACGCTCACCATGGTATTCCTGGTACACCGGGTGTTGAACTGCTTTGCCGCGACGCGATTTGTGATTACCGAGTGAGTGGGGCAAGTGCCGGATGGCGGCTGTGCCTTATCCGGCCTACGGGGAAGTGCTATTTCCAGGCCCGGTAAGCGTAGCGCCACCGGGCAATTCAGCAGGCGATTACTTCTTCAATCCCGCAAACGCGGCTCGGATCTCGTCTTCCGGCAAATTAATGCCGATAAACACCAGTTGGCTGTGCGGTTGCTCGTCGCCCCACGGGCGGTCCCAGTCGGCGCTGTACAGGCGCTGGACGCCCTGGAACAGCAGGCGGTTTGGCTCGCCTTCAATCCACAGCATACCTTTGTAGCGCAGCAGCTTCTCGGCGGATTCCAGCAGCAGGTTTTCCATCACTCGCGACACGTCGCTGATGTTTACCGGGTAATCCAGCTCGACGACGATCGAGGAGATATCGTTTTGCTTGTCGGCGATAAAGTGGAAGCGCGGTTTGGCGCTGACCACGTTCTCTTCCAGCATAAAACCGTTGGTGTCGAACAATTGCGCGAGGTCGATATCGCCATGCGTCACGGTGTAAATCGGCGCACGGGCGTTGATGCGCGACAGGCGCTCACGCAGTTTTTCGCTTTCACCCGCGACGTCGGTTTTGGTGAGCAGGATCCGGTCGGCGTAGCCGACCTGCGACTGGGCGATGGTGAACTGGTTCATCTGCTCGTCGGCATGTACCGCGTCAACCAGCGCAATTACGCCGTCCAGCAGGTAGCGTTCGCAAATCACTTCATGGGAGAAAAAGGTCTGGATGATCGGGCCGGGATCGGCCATGCCGGTGCATTCGATCACCAGACGGTCGAAATTGATGGCGCCTTTGTCGAGGTTATCGAGCAGGTCTAACAGTGCGTCTTCCAGCTCACTGGAGCGGGTACAGCAAATGCAGCCGTTGGTCAGGGTTTTGATCTGCGTGGCGCGATCGCCAATCAGCTGATCGTCCACCGAGACTTCGCCGAATTCGTTTTCGATAACGGCAATCTTGTAACCGTGCTGCTCGTTGAGAATATGGCGCAGCAGGGTGGTTTTACCCGCGCCAAGAAAACCGGTGAGTAGGGTAACTGCAATCGGGGTCATTCACTTCTCCTTCTAACAGCAACTGCTTCCGCCGCTACCGTAGCGGGCTTCCTGGCGCTCGCGGAAGAATTCTTCGTAGGTCATGTACGGCTTATCGGGATGGTTGGTCTTCATGTGCTCGACGTAGTTGTCGTAGTCCGGAATACCAATCAGCATTTTCGCCGCCTGACCGAGATATTTTTTTGCCTGACCTAAAGTACCAAACATGGAACGCCCTGTTAATGAATAAAGCCGGATGGCGGCTTGCGCCTGATCCGGCCTACGTTAACTTTACTTTGTAGGCCGGGAGCGCAGTTCGCCACCCGGCTTCAGGTTAGTGGTGTGAAGAGGTCTTCACGCCGCCTTCCGGCACCGGTACATACGGCGTCTCTTTATCAGAGCGACCGTTGATGGCGCGGGCTTTCTGCCAGGTACGGAACCCGTAGAAAATGATGCTGTACACCACCACCAGGAACAGGATACTCAGACCTGCGTTGGTGTAGTTATTGACGACGATGTGGTTCATGTTGGCAATCTGCTGAGCGGTCAGTTCGCCGCCGTTAGCAATCTTCTCTTTGTACTGATTCGCCATGAAGAAGAAGCCTTCCATCTGCGGGTTGGTGCTGAACAGTTTCAGACCCAGCGCCCAGGTGGTGCAGATAAGCAGCCATACAGCCGGAACAACGGTAACCCAGATGTATTTGGTGCGCTGCATTTTAACCAGTACCACGGTGCCGAGAACCAGTGCCACGGCAGCCAGCATCTGGTTAGAGATACCGAACAGCGGCCACAGGCTCTTAACGCCGCCCAGCGGGTCAACAACGCCTTGATACAGCAGGTAACCCCACAGGCCTACGCAGCCCGCAGTACCGATGATACCCGCAACCAGAGAATCGGTTTTCTTCAGGAACGGCACGAAGTTACCCAGTAAATCCTGCAGCATAAAGCGGCCAGAACGGGTACCGGCATCCAGTGCGGTCAGGATGAACAGCGCTTCAAAAAGAATACCGAAGTGGTACCAGAAGCCCATATCAGCCATCGGCAGCACTTTGTGGAATACGTGAGCGATACCAACGGCCAGCGTCGGTGCGCCACCTGCTCGGTTCAGAACGGACGGTTCACCGATGTCTTTCGCGGTTTGCAGGATCTGCTCAGGCGAAATGACGAAGCCCCAGGAGCTGACGGTCGCTGCCGCATGTGCGGTGACGTCTTTCAACTGCGCCATAATCAGCGGTGCGTTTTCGCCGCTCATTTCATGCAGGTTCGGCATGGTGATGCCAAGGCCCGCAGGCGGGGTGTTCATCGCGAAGTACAGACCTGGTTCGATGATAGACGCGGCAACCAGCGCCATAATTGCGACGAAGGATTCCATCAGCATCGCGCCGTAACCGATAAAGCGCGCATCGGTTTCACAGGCCAGCAGCTTCGGTGTGGTACCGGAAGCAATCAGCGCGTGGAAGCCAGATACCGCACCACACGCGATGGTGATGAACAGGAACGGGAACAGAGCGCCTTTCCACAGCGGACCGGTACCATCAACGTACTGGGTCATCGCTGGCATTTTCAGTTCCGGGTTGAGGATAACAATCCCCACCGCCAGACCGACGATAACGCCGATTTTCAGGAAGGTAGCCAGATAGTCGCGCGGGGCGAGGATCAGCCATACCGGCAGCAGCGCAGAGATAAATGCGTAGCCGATCAGGGTAAAGGTAATGGTGGTGTCTTTAAAGGTCAGCGCCGGGCCCCAATACGGGTCGTGCGCAATCACGCCGCCGAAGTAGATAGAAGCTACCAGCAGCACAATACCAATCACCGACACTTCGCCCACGCGTCCCGGTCGCAGGAATCGCATGTAGATCCCCATGAACAACGCGATAGGTACGGTTGAGCAGACGGTGAACACACCCCACGGGCTTTCTGCCAGCGCTTTCACTACGATCAACGCCAGTACTGCGAGGATGATGATCATGATTAAGAAGCAGCCGAACAGCGCAATGGTTCCCGGGATCGGGCCCATCTCTTCTTTGATCATCTCACCCAGAGATGCGCCGTTACGGCGGGAAGAGATAAACAGCACCATGAAGTCCTGTACCGCACCGGCCAGCACGACGCCTGCCAGCAGCCACAGCGTACCGGGCAGGTAGCCCATCTGCGCGGCCAGTACCGGCCCAACCAGCGGACCTGCACCTGCGATAGCGGCAAAGTGGTGACCAAACAAGACGTTACGGTTGGTTGGAACGTAGTTCAGACCGTCATTGTTGATGACCGCCGGCGTGGCACGCGTTGGGTCAAGTTTCATCACCTTTTGGGCGATGTACAGGCTGTAGTAACGATAGGCCACCAGATAAACAGAAACTGAGGCGACCACGATCCACAGGGCACTAATGTGTTCACCCCGACGTAATGCCACTACCGAGAGGCAGAATGCACCGATGATTCCGAGAATCACCCAGGGTATGTGCTTGAATATCTTTTTCGTATCCATAGTAAAACCTGGTATCTAATTAATAATTGGCCGAAGCCGCGTGGGTTTGATCTTGTGTTTGAGGAGGTTATTTGACTGCTATGTTGGGGGGATCTTGCCAGAGAATTACGCGCGTAAAGTAAGGTAAATAAGTGAGCGGTTGTATGTCAGCTTAAGCGGTCCCAAGTGTCAGTGAGCGGTAAACTGCGGGGAGAACGGGGAAATTTATGTGATTGAGATCACGGCATTATAGCGTTTGCCTGCCTACATGCCGTGTTTTCCCACTGACAAAGCACCTCACTGGGAGACTCAGATTACGATATAACAGTAAGGCGTATGTTCGATGTCTCTGAGCAACACATGTTTCTTACGTGATTTAGTCAGGTAATATTTTTCATCCAGATAGTAGTCAATGAGTTCATCGAGACGCTCTTTATCTATGCGGGGCGTTACCCCCAGCGTCCAGAAGCTACGCAGCTCTAATTCCGAACGTTTGATTTTTGCGCTTTTAACCAAATCAGCAATCATATTTCTGACGCAGCTTGTCGGATCCTGGTTCTGTTTGAGTTCAAGCGCAATGTAGCTATCCTGCGTCCAGCCTTTTTTCCGCAACAAGAAATCTGCACGTACAGACAAACGCTGTGGATTTTTCCGGAGATCGCAAGCAAGAGTTTGCTCACGCCACCATTCATGACCCGTCGAAGCTAGCAGATTGGCAAATTCTATCTGCATCCAGACTTCCCAACCGGAGATGTTGTACTGATCGATGATATTGAGCTTTTGGCGAATATCTTCACGTTCAAAAAAGTGGTGTGCGAGGGTGGATAGGTGATCAAAATCGCGATTTAACATAGAAGCATCCTTTCCTTCAAAAAACGGAATCCTACACCTAAGACGTAATGGAACGACTAATTTTTTGCGTAATTTGTCATAGGGAACGGTATTTAATGTGAAAACGATAATTTTGTGGCAATTGCTGGTACCATAAAGTTTTCTCTTTCCAGGCCGAAAACCAGAGTATCTGTCTAGCGGAAAGAGAAAACATGTTAAAACGAATGAAGATTGTTACCAGCTTACTGCTGGTATTGGCGCTATTTGGCCTTTTACAGCTCGCCTCGGGCGGCTTGTTTTTTAACTCACTTAAGAATGACAAAGAGAACTTTACCGTTCTGCAAACCATTCGCCAGCAACAGTCTGCGCTGAACGCCACCTGGGTTGAGCTGCTGCAAACGCGTAACACCCTGAACCGGGCAGGCATTCGCTACATGATGGATCAGAGCAATATTGGCAGCGGCGCGACCGTTGCCGAACTGATGCAGGTAGCCAGCACGGCGCTGAAGCTGACGGAAAAAAACTGGGCGATCTACGAGTCGCTCCCGCGCGATCCGCGCCAAAGCGAAGCCGCTTTCCAGGAGATCAACCGCACCTATGACATCTATCACGGTGCGCTGGCGGAGCTGATCCAGTTACTGGGTGACGGGAAGATCAACGCATTCTTTGATCAACCGACACAGAGCTATCAGGATGGTTTTGAGAAGCAATATATCAACTACATGCAGCAGAACGATCGCCTGTATGACATCGCGGTGGCAGATAACAACAGCTCTTACAGCCAGGCGATGTGGGTGCTGGTTTGTGTGCTGATTACCGTACTGGCGGCGATTATTGCGGTGTGGTTTGGTATCAAGCTGACCCTTATCTCCCCAATGAACCGTCTGATTGACAGCATTCGTCATATCGCCAGCGGTGACCTGGTGAAACGTATTGAAGTGGAAGGGTCCAACGAGATTGGACAGCTGGCGGAAAGCCTGCGTCACATGCAGGGTGAGCTGATGAATACCGTGGGTGACGTGCGTAACGGTGCCAACGCGATTTACAGCGGGGCCAGCGAGATTGCGATGGGCAATAACGATCTCTCCTCCCGTACCGAGCAGCAGGCTGCATCTCTGGAAGAAACCGCAGCCAGCATGGAACAGCTGACGGCGACCGTGAAGCAGAACGCCGAAAACGCGCGTCAGGCCAGCCATCTGGCGCTGAGTGCTTCTGAAACCGCGCAGAAAGGCGGCAAAGTGGTGGATAACGTGGTGCAAACCATGCGTGACATCGCGTCCAGTTCGCAGAAAATCGCCGACATTATCAGCGTCATAGACGGCATTGCCTTCCAGACTAACATTCTGGCACTCAATGCCGCAGTAGAAGCCGCGCGTGCGGGTGAGCAGGGCCGTGGATTTGCGGTGGTTGCGGGTGAAGTACGTAACCTGGCCCAGCGTAGTGCGCAGGCCGCGCGCGAGATTAAGAGCCTGATTGAAGACTCGGTCAGCCGCGTGGATGTTGGTTCAACGCTGGTAGAAAGCGCCGGTGAAACCATGGATGAGATCGTCAATGCGGTAACCCGCGTGACCGATATCATGGGTGAAATCGCCTCTGCTTCTGATGAACAGAGCCGCGGTATTGACCAGGTTGGTCTGGCCGTTGCCGAGATGGATCGCGTGACGCAGCAGAACGCCTCGCTGGTGGAAGAATCCGCCGCCGCCGCTGCGGCGCTGGAAGAGCAGGCCAGCCGCCTGACTCAGGCCGTTGCCGTGTTCCGTATTCAGCATGACCAACAGCGTGCGCGTGACGTTGCGGCCGCTAAACCGGTTTCAACGGTCCAGCCGCGCAAAGCCGCGGTAACGGATGCCGGGGATAACTGGGAAACGTTCTAAGCCTGTGATGCCGGATGGCGCTGTCGCTTATCCGGCCTACGGGAAAGTTACGTGGTTGCCGGATGGCGCTGTCGCTTATCCGGCCTACGGGAAAGTTACGTGGTTGCCGGATGGCGCTGTCGCTTATCCGCCTACGGGAAAGTTACGTGGTTGCCGGATGGCGCTGGCGCTTATCCGGCCTACGGGGAAATATACGTGGTTACCGGAAATGTTACGTAGGCCCGATAAGGCGTAGCCGCCATCGGGCAATTAGCGCAACATCAGGTGCATGGCACAGCGCGATTCAAATGCCAGTCCATGCGCTGCTTCCTCTTCTCTTTTCTGGCGCAACTTTTCAGGCAGCGTCTCGTCAGCCAGCATTTCAAATCCCAGTCGCGCGTACCACGGCGCATTCCACGTCACATCGCGGAAGGTGGTCAGCGTGAGCGACGTGTAACCTTTCTTGCGCGCCTGTTCGGCAACATACTCAATCAATCTGCGGCCAATTCCTTTTCCCTGCCACTCCAGATGCAGCGACAGTTCAGCAATAAACAGCGATGACCCCAGCGTTTCGGCAACCAAAAAACCGACCGGAAGTGCATCGACCTGCGCCAGCCAGCTCATGCCTGCGGCGGCAAAAGCCTGATGCTGAGCAGCCGATAAAATCTGGTCTTCAGCAATCCACGCCAGTTCGGGGATGCGTAAAAAACGTTGCCCCGCAGATCGTTCGATGGCGGGAAGAGCGGCAGTATCTGCCAGGGTAGTGGCGCGCAAGGTGATGTTCATACGAGGAGCATAACATGCCCGATAAACGTGGTGTTATCGGGCATCTGGAGGATTAATCTTTACGCGGATCGCTGATGGGTTGGCGAACCAGGAAGATGTAGGCGAGGGCACCCACCATGGTGACGCAGCCGCAGATGATCAGCGCCAGGCGGAAAGAGTTGGTGGTATCAACAATAAAACCGGTGACGATCGGTGCGAACGACGCGCAGATAAAGCTGGCAAAGTTCTGGATACTGCCCACGGAAGCGGTCATACGTGAGGCGACGGCGACGTGGATCAGACCCCAGCACGAGGTACCTGCGAAGTGGATACAGAACAGCGCCATACCGATCAGTAACACGGCGGCCATTGACGTTGTGGCCTGCGGCACGACGAAGGTGAAGGCTGCGGAGCAGAACATCCCGGCGATAATACAAATCTTACGGCTCTTAATCGGCGCCATACCGCCTTTCACCAGCCAGTCGGTGACAAAACCGTTAATTAGCATGCCGGCTGCGCCAAACAGGAACGGGATCGCCGCCATTAATCCGGTGCTTTTTAAATCCAGGTTGTAGGAGGTTTGCAGGTAGCCCGGCAGCCAGGCCAGGTATAGCCATGCGGTATAGTTGATGCCGCTAAAGCCCAGCATCATGCCCCACATGGTACGGTTGCGGAACAGGCTGCGCCATTCGGCAAAGCTCAGCGGATCGCGGCGGGCATTGACGCTGCCAGCGTTCAGGTACGCTTGTTCCGTGGCGCTCAGCTCAATTTGCTCGCGGTTGCGATACAGCATGTACCAGCCGATGGCGAGGAAAATACCCAGCACGCCAATGGTGATGAACATCCAGCGCCAGCCCATTACCAGCATCATGGCAGCCAGAATCGGCGGGCTAATGGCAACCCCGATGGTGGAGGCGGCGTTGAATAATCCCATCGGGCGGCCGCGCTCTTTGATGTTAAACCAGTCGTTGATGACCTTTACGCCGCACGGGTTCATTGGCGCTTCGCCGATCCCCATCCCGATACGCACCAACACAAACTGGGTGAAGCTGTGCACCATGCCGGATAGTGCCTGAAACAGCGACCAGAAGAACATCCCCAGTCCCAGCATAATGCGCGGACCTTTGCGATCCAGCAGCGGACCGCAGGGCAGTTGCGCAATACCGTAAGCAAGAGAGAATACCGACAGCAGCACGCCGATTTGCGTGGCGCTCAACCCCAGTTCTTCACGAATCGTTAAGTTGGCGACCGACAGTGAGCTGCGGTCGAGGTAATTAATCACCGCAGCAAAAAATAATAAAATCATTGCTGTGGTCTGGATACGTTTAATTCGGCTAC
Source organism: Citrobacter sp. Cpo037 (assembly GCF_030332945.1). Lineage (NCBI taxonomy): Bacteria > Pseudomonadati > Pseudomonadota > Gammaproteobacteria > Enterobacterales > Enterobacteriaceae > Citrobacter > Citrobacter sp. Cpo037. The sequence continues at coordinate 16,829 of NZ_JAOWGW010000065.1, read as the reverse complement.
TGCGTTGCACCATGCCCTCAGGCGGAACATTAATATCCGCAGATGACGACGTGCCAAACGAAGAACTTGGGTCGAGGGTAATATTATTTTTTTCCACGCCGGACTCCTGAACCTCAATAATTTATTTTTCACACAGCAGGACTGTGCAGTATTGAAAAAATACCAGTGATGAATCAATTTGCTCATCACTGCTCACAAAAGTTTTTAATGCAGTCGACTTAGCGTGAGCATAGGCAAGAGGTATTTTTCAGGCGTTTTTATTTTTATAAAATCGTGCTCCCGGTAATGATTTGCTGTTTTTTATCGGTACTTAATGAGCGACGTTACAACCCTGGTTGATGGAGCGAATCATCGATTGTTTGGCTGAATTCAAATGGTTACAGAGCGCGAGGGTGGCATCCAGGTCGCTGCGACATATTAGCGCGCTGAGGATGGTCATATGCTCATCAATGGCAATGATGTTACGCTGCTTGAGGTCGCTCTCATCCCACTGATAGTGGAAGTGGAAAATCACGGAGATGATTTCAAGTGATTGATTAAAAAATACATTATCGGCAGCAGAGAGTAGCAAAGCATGGAACTCACGATCTAACTGCGAGAACATGCGAAAGCTGCTGCCAATGCTGTCGCGTAGGATCCGATGGCGCTCCAGCAGCGTTTTAGCCTGCAACCAACGCGGGTCATCGTCAGGCAGATTGAGGAAATGCTGCAGAGAATGCGTTTCCAGCATCTCTCTGAGTTCAAACAGCTGTTCCGCATAGGCCTGATCGAACTGCTTCATGCTCCACTGACCGCGTTTTTCGTTTTTAATCAGGTTGTAACGTTCGAATTTTAAAAGATATTCCCGTACTACCACCGGGCTGACGCCTGCAGCTCTGGCAAGCTGCAGTTCGGAGAAGCTCTCGCCTGCACGCAGCTGTCGCTGGTTGATCATGGTGAAAAACGCCTGTTCAAAAATCCGGTTTTGCTCGGTCATGGAGGCGGTGGTGCAGGCAAAACCATCGTCATGGTCGGGTTTTCGCACGATGACGTAGTGGCTGCCGACCTGGGTCAGAACGCCGCACTCGCCTAAGTGGCTCAGCATATGGCGCACGGTGGTGCGGCTGATGTTGTACATCTCCGCCAGTGCGCTTTGTGAGGGGAGTGGGGAAGGGATATGACCACGCGCCATATCATCGATTATCTGGTTAATCACATTGTGGCGTAAGTTCTGCGAACGGCTCATGGCTTCTCCTTTTTATCTATTAAAACCCGATTTAAAACATTTTTATGCGCTGGGATTCACAGATTGTGTTTCTGCTTTCTCCGTCTTTTTTATTTTCGTTGATATCTGAGGCAACAAAAAAACAGGAGAGCAGAATCATGTCTACGATGAATACGTTGATTTGCCAGGAACCTAAAAAATTAGTCTGGAAAGAGCGCGAAATACCTATTCCGGGTGAGGGTGAAGCATTAATTAAAATTAAGTCGGTAGGAATTTGTGGTACCGATATTCATGCCTGGGGTGGCAATCAACCTTTTTTCAGCTACCCGCGTGTATTAGGGCATGAAATATGTGGGGAAATTGTCGGTCTGGGTAAGAATATACAGAATCTGAAAAATGGTCAGCAGGTGGCGGTTATTCCTTACGTGGCCTGCCAGCAGTGTCCGGCATGCCTGAGCGGGCGCACCAACTGCTGCGAGAAGATTTCAGTGATTGGCGTGCACCAGGATGGCGGTTTCAGTGAATATCTGTCCGTTCCGGTGACCAACCTGCTGGATGCGCAGGGGATTGACCCGCAGGCGGCGGCGCTGATTGAGCCTTATGCCATCAGCGCCCATGCGGTACGCCGGGCGGCGGTGGCTCCGGGTGAGCAGGTACTGGTGGTCGGCGCGGGTCCGATTGGTCTGGGGGCGGCAGCGATTGCCAAAGCCGATGGCGCACAGGTGGTGGTCGCCGATACCAGTCCAGCACGCCGGGAGCACGTGTCTTCCCGGTTGGGACTCCCGGTTATCGACCCATCCGCTGAAGATTTTGATGCGCAGCTGCGCGCTCAGTTTGGCGGTTCGTTGGCGCAAAAGGTTATTGATGCCACGGGGAATCAGCATGCGATGAACAACACGGTGAATTTGATTCGTCATGGCGGCAGCATCGTTTTCGTTGGGCTGTTCAAAGGCGATTTGCAGTTCTCTGATCCGGAGTTCCACAAGAAAGAGACCACCATGATGGGCAGTCGCAACGCCACGCCGGAAGATTTCGCCAAAGTGGGCCGTTTGATGTCGGAAGGCAAACTGACCGCTGACATGATGCTTACGCACCGTTACGCGTTTGCCACACTGGCAGAAATCTACGAACGGGATGTGATTAACAACCGTGAGCTGATTAAAGGCGTGATCACGTTCTGAGAGGGGAAATGCGATGAAGACATTGAATCGACGTGATTTTCCGGGGGCCATCTACCCAACGCGCGTGATCCAGTTTGGTGAAGGAAACTTCCTGCGGGCGTTTGTTGACTGGCAACTGGATATCCTCAACGAGCAAACCGATCTGAACGCTGGCGTGACCATCGTTCGCCCGATCAATACCGATTTTCCGCCGTCGCTGAATACCCAGGACGGGCTGTATACCACGCTTATTCGCGGGCTAAACGAGCAGGGCGAGGCGGTGAGTGAGGCGCGGCTTATCCGTTCGGTGAATAACGAAATCAATCCGTATCAGGATTTCGCGGCGTATCTGGCGCTGGCGCACAATGCGGACATCCGTTTTGTGTTTTCGAATACCACCGAAGCCGGAATTAGCTATCACGCAGCGGACCGTGTGGATGACGCGCCGCCGGTGAGTTTTCCGGCCAAGCTGACACGCCTGCTGCTGGAGCGCTTTAACCACTTTGCGGGCGCGGTGGATAAGGGCTGGGTAATTATCCCGTGCGAGCTTATCGACTATAACGGTGAGGCGCTCAAAACGCTGGTGCTGCGGTATGCGCAGGAGTGGCAACTTCCTCCGGCATTTGCCGACTGGGTGGAGACGGCAAACACGTTCTGTTCCACGCTGGTCGACCGTATTGTCACCGGCTTTCCGCGTGAAGAAGCCGCTGCGCTGGAGGCTACGCTAGGCTATCACGATGCGTTTCTCGATACCGCGGAGCATTTTTACCTGTTTGTGATCCAGGGGCCGCAGTGGCTGGCAGAGGAGCTGAAGCTGGCGCAGTGTCCGCTGAATATCCGGGTGGTGAGCGATATCAAACCGTACAAAGAGCGCAAGGTCGCTATCCTCAATGGTGCGCATACGGCTCTGGTGCCGGTCGCGTGGCTGTGCGGGCTGGAGACCGTTGGTGAGGCGATGCAGGATGCTGATGTCCGCCGCTTTGTCGAACGAGCGATTAGTGAGGAGATTATTCCGGTGTTGGATCTCCCGGCGGACGAATTGCGTGAATTTGCCGACGCGGTGAGCGGGCGTTTTCAGAACCCCTACATTCGCCACCAGTTGCTTTCCATTGCGCTTAATGGGATGACCAAATTCCGCACCCGAATTTTGCCGCAGCTGCTGGCGGGTCAGCACAATGGGCGCTGGCCCGTGCGGTTAACGTTTGCCCTCGCTGCGCTGCTGGCGTTTTATCGTGCAGAACGCGACGGGGAACGCTATCCAATACAGGATGATGAGCAGTGGGTAAGCCTCTATGCCAGCCTGTGGCCGCGAGTTGGCAATGATTTAACGCTGCGTGAACTGGTGGATGCCGTGCTTGGCGATGCGGCGCACTGGGGAGAGGATTTGACGTTGTTACCTGGCCTTGCCGGGCAGGTCACGGCCAATCTGGAGATGATTCTGGTGCAGGGTATGCGCCAGACGGTGAAAGGTCTGGAATAAGGTTGCCATGCAGCGCCCGGTGTGGTGTTGGGCGCTGTTTTTTTTCAGACAATACATTCGGTTAACGATAGGTCTGATAAGCAAAGCGCTATCAGACCTATCATGTTACGAACCCTGAGCCACGACTTTGATTTCAACCATTCCGATCCCCAACTTACGCGGTGAGTGACCGAGAATATTGCCCTCGTTGGTGGCGACCGGATCGGGTGGAACAATTACCAGCGTATCGGCATCAGCCGGGTTATCAAAATGTAAGATGGTGGTGGTGACGTCATGGCCTAACACCAGCGTCTGTTCCTCGTTGCCAACGCGCACGGGAATAGGGCGATTAGCATTGTCGCCGAAGGCTTTCGCGGTAATGACCAGATCGAATTTCTTCGGTAGCGGGGCTTTGTACTCAATCGTTACTTCTTCGCTGAGCTGCGCATTGGACCAGCGTCCCCAGGATTCGGGGCGTGAAATACCGCTAAACTGTTTGACCTCTTCCGGCGCGCCCGCCACGTTGAAAACGAAGCTATCTGCTTTGTAGCGAATGTCATTATCGACAATTTTCAGCGTATCGACGTTACCTTTATAGCGCTCCATGTCGATCACCGTGTCTTTAAATACGGTTTTACTTTTCCACTTAGCTTTATCGACGTGCTGTACGATTTGCTGCCCGCCCAACTGCCCCTGTGATACGCACCAGTCGGTAGAAAGCGCCAGCTCCGGCGCCCACAGTTGCGCCATTTTGTAGCAGCGATCGACCCAGACGAAGTTATCGCGTGGGGCGAAATCTGCCAGTTGGAAGCGCAGCGGGGCCGAGTATTCGCTTTCCGGCAGCGGCTCGACGCGTTTGTCCGATACGCGCAGCAGCAGCGGCAGGCGGAAATGACTGCCGGAGAAAGAGATCATATTTTTGTCCTGGTCGACGGTGAACTCTTTCATCTCTTTCGGGAAATTCCACAGGCGAATGATATCGGGCTTCCACGCCAGCATTTTTTCTTTGATGTTCAGGAACACTTCCGACACGGATTCGCTCGACAAGCTGCTGCGGCCAAGGCCGATAAAGTTATCGCCGCCGAGAATATCCAGTACCGTTGCGCCGTTATCCATCGTATTACGTTTCACCGCCAGCGTGTCCTGTTGCGGTTGATCGCCGCGCAGCACGAAGAACAGGTTGTTGCGGTCCTGCTTGTTCAGATACTTCCATGCGGTGTTGTTCATCGCCAGATGATCGGAAGACACCACGATAATGGTATCTTTAAACCACGGCGATGCTTTGATTTTATTGATAAATTCGGCAATGTTTTCTTGGCTGCAGCTGACCGCGCTGAACGATTGGTTGGCCTTCCCGTCGATGTCATAACGTTTACGGTTGCAGCTACGGGAGATAAATCCATCCGGATGATGGGTATCCACGGTCAGGGTAAACAGTGAAAAACGCTGGCCCGAGCGCGAAAGCTCTTCGAATTTTTTCCACGCTTCGTCCAGTACGGTATCGTCGTAGAAGCCCCAGTCGTTACGATAGGCCGGGTCCGCCACCACGCTTTTTAACTCTTCCGCACCATACAGATGGTCAAAGCCGTGAGATTTCAGGAACACGTCTTTGCCAGCAAAGCGCAGGTTGGCACCCTGCACAAAGTAGTTCTGATAGCCGGAGTTTTTCAGGATATCGCCCAGACAAATATTGTTAGGGAAGAAACTTGAAACAGACGCAGAGGCGTTGCCTTCAAACGGCGCAAACAGCGGAATACCGCACTGGGAGGCGACCATGCCCGCGATGGTGTAATCCGTACCCGGCAGTTGCATGGTGTTGCTGAAATCCAGACCTTCGTTTTTCAACGCGCCGAGTTCCGGGGTCAGATCCGGGAATGCGTCGTTATTAAAATAGGTGCGTTCGAGGCTTTCGCCGTAGATATAAACCAGGTTCAGCTTCGGGTTGGGAATGGTTTTTGATGGCTCTTTATAATACGTCGGGAAATCCGGGTCGCCATCGCGTGACTGCGACTTCACCAGTTCGGTTATCTGGTGAAACGCCGGGCTGGCGTCAACGGAGGCCAGCGCCAGCAGCAGGGCCAGCAGACTGTAACCCACGTGATGCGGGTGATGGCGACGGCGGCGCAGAACCCAGCCGAGAGCGACAAAAACGGTCGTCAGCGCCAGCGCGATCCCAACGCCCGGCAGGATATATTTGCCGATACCTGCACCGGTCAGGCTGTTGGTCAGCGTGTACAGAACCGCGTCATTGATCCCGTCGCCGGTGAAATAGTCACTGGCGTACAGCGTGATATTCAAGACAATAAAAATCCCCAGCACCGTTAACGTGGCGGCAAACCACCAGGTGTTGCGACCCGCTTTCCAGGCATAAATCAGCACTGAAGCGAGAAACAGAGTGATGGAGATTAATTCTGACAACGGTCGATCCTCAGTAAACCGGGCAATTGCCTGGCAGGCTAATCATTTGGTGAGAGAACAATGTAATAGCGTTGTTACATTGCTGCAATTGTAGTGACATTAAATTACGTTGTTATTCAGAATTGGTTTAGTTATGCGCGTTTTTGTGGGGAAATACTGTTTATTTGGAATGTGAATGTATTGTCGAAAATAAATAGATGCCGCGCAGGTTATACGCGGCATGTCGTGCGTCAGGAAATGAAGTTCATGCCCTGTTTTAACACCAGATCGCAGGCCTTGGTTTTTACCTGCTTCGCCAGCGAGCTGTTGCCAATCGTGTTCAGGTCCAGCTGTTGACCATCTTTGGCGTTGAGCAGACCCTGAATCCCGTCCATATAGTTGGTGTCTTGCTTCTGCTCAGGAGCACTGAGCCCCAGTTTATCCAGCACCTGGTTTTTGACGTTTTGCGTGTCGGTGACCGAGGCCAGCTTCTGTTTCGCGCAATATTCCAGGATCCCGGCGGCGTTATTCATGCTGCTGGAGGTCAACGACTGATTGCTGCCATTCAGCAGGCTGGTCAGGGAAGAGAGCGACGAGCTGCTTTGCGAGCCGGAGCTTTGTTTGCTCAGCTCACTGGCCGCGCTGGAGAGCGAATCCTGCCAGGAGGCGGCGAAAACGCTGGTAGAGATGAGCGTGCTGGCGGCAAGCGCACAGCACAGCAGACGTTTGGTAGTTTTCATCATTATATGCAACTCGTGTTATGCCTTTTCAGCGCAGTATAGCGCTGGCAGTCTTAGGAGTGGTCCTAATACGTTAATACTCTTTACCGGTGACCCGACTACGGTAGCTTTCCCAGTTAAAAATGACCCACAGGCTGTTGCCAAGGCGCATACGATCCATCACGCGCTCGCCGAGCAGCTTGTTCATTTCATCCATATTGCTGTTAGTTAACATGCCGGTCGGACGTTTTGAGGACGAACGGCGATCGACAATCTGATTAATGATCACTTTTTCATAGCGGGATTCGGTCTGCATGCCGATCTCGTCGATCACCAGCAGATCCACATTGCTCAGATCGTTGAGCAGCTGTTCTTCGCTGGTTTCACGATTACTGAACGTTTCTTTCATCGCCGACATTATATCGGCCACGGTAATGATCAACACTGACTTACCACGCAGCAGCAGTTCGTTGCAGATGGCAGCGGCTAAATGGTTTTTGCCGGTGCCGGGTTTGCCGGAGAAGATAAAGCTGGCGATGTTGCCGTCAAACTCTTCAACATACTGGCGGGCTTTGCTCAGGGCGTTCATCTGACCTTCGCACTCTACCCGATAGTTTTCGAACGAACAGTTCTGATGCAGCGGACGGATACCGGAACGGTTGAATGTGCGCTGCATTTTCATAGCCCGGTTTTCGCGGGCCAGCGCTGCGGCACGAATTTCACCTTGCTCTTTTTGCCATGCCAGCAGCTCTTCGCCCGTTTTAAAGGCGGGCTCGACATTAGGTGGCATCATTTTTTGCAGACGTTTCATCAGGTCGCCAACGTTTTTCATCGTTATCCTCTAAAACCCGGTGGAATGTGGCTGTCAGGTTCACTGACGCTGTTCACATCGCGCTTTGGCATTCCGCCATTGCTGGCCCGTCCAATCTGAATGCTGCGCGCCAGTTTTTGCTGCCACTGAATATGGTGAAAGACTTTTCCTTCAGCCTGCCAGTAGGCAACAAATGAGGCCAGTTCTTCAGCAGTAACCGGCTCTCTCAACGCTACGCCCCATAAAGCGGCCTGACGCTGAAAGTCGGCATCAGGCTGCCAGGCAGCGTACATCGCAAATTTCCCCATTGGTACGGCAACGGGAGCAGCTTGCGGCTCTTCATAAAATTGATCATCTAATGTCACATCGCTTCCCGGGCGTGACAGTTTCTCCTCAAGCGCCAACAGCTCAGCCAGTCTCGCAGGCGTCACCGCGTAAAACGCTGGCGCATTGTTAGCGAATACGGCTACGGCGCCACCCGCAGACCTGGCCAGCACGGCGTGGTGATCGTGTAGTAAGGCGTCAATGCTAGTGACGTCTGGCGTCAAAATTTTGCAGGGCATAATGTTTCTCAATACTGAACAACAACCGAGAAGGGAACTGCTTTTATAGTAACACAGAGAAGAAGGAGAGCAGCAGATGAGGGGGGAGATTCCCCTCTCTGCATGGTATTAAAGAAAGTGCACCGTCAAACGCGTGGGCGTTTGCGATACAGCCATAACCCTGGCACGGATAGTCCGATGGAGAGCGCGCCGACAATCGATGAGGCTTTCAGGAAATTGGTCAGCAGGGTGATCATCAGCGCTTCGCTGTAGCCAAAATGGCCGATTTTTACCGCCGAGATCATGGCGGTGTAGGCGGAGATCCCAGGAAACATCGGGATCACTGCCGCAACGGTAAAGACTTTCGGATGCGCCAGATACCAACGCGACCACTGGATCCCAATGCAGCCGACCAGCAGCGATGCCATAAAGGTTGACCATTCGATATTAAACCCTGCGCTCATCATTGCCATTCGCGAACCGTGACCGAGCGCGCCGAGTAACGCACACCAGGGGAGCGCCCGATGAGGGACATTAAATACCATGGCAAATCCTACTGCCGGGATCGCCGACAGGATCATGTCCTGCATTAACGCCAACATGAAATCGATCACGCCCATCCGCGCAGCCCCCATAAGGTCATCGACATGACCACGCCAATGCAGGTCGCCAGTGTAAGCAAACTGGCAATTGCCCAGCGGGCGAGCCCGGTATTAATGTGTCCCTTAAACATATCCGCGACGGAGTTGATCAGCGGAAAGCCTGGAACCAGCAGCAGCACGCTGGCAGCCATGGCGATGGTCGGGGTGTGGTTAAACGTCGGTAGCGTCAGCAGCAGACCAGAAATCGTTGTCGCCACAAACGCGGTGATGCAAAAGTTAATTTGTGGGTGCAAATGCCGGGATGCCAGAATCTGACGGATATACATTGCCACCATGCTGGCGAAAAAAGTGATCACCGCACCATCCCATCCGCCGTTATTGAGCTTACAAAAGCAGGCGCAGGACAAGCCGACCATGAAGGCGACCAGCCATCTTGGATAGCGTAGCGGCTTAATCTGGCTAAAGCGTTTCTCTACCCCTTTAATATCCAGCAGTTTATGTTCCGCCAAAATGACAATGTGCTGCACTTCCGTCACGACGTGCATATTAATGCCGCGATCCTGATTTTTTCGCGTTGATGTCAGGCATTGCCCGTCTTTAATGGTGGTCAGGACGATAGCGTTAGAGGAGATGGCGCTTTCTACGCTATCCATGCCAAGTGCCAGCCCGAGTCGGGTGGATAACTCGTCAACCAGAGCGCTTTCTGCCCCATGCTGAAGTAAAAAAAGTCCGCATTGAATACATAACCGTGTAACCGTTCGCTGTGACGACTGCTCTGTTTGCATGGCTCGCTCTGACTGAAAAGGATCTCTTTGAGTGACGAATGTCTTCTTTTTATCATGAAGCATGAGCCCGCTGGCTCTGGCTAAGATCAATCTTTGTGTCGAAAAAAGACACAGGTGATACGGTTGCGGTATCTTAACGCCCCCGTTCGCTAAGGTACGAGGGGGAGACATGATTGAAATGTAGCGTTATTTTCCCGGATGGCAAATACGTAAGCCATGCTAACGATCTATTGTAGTTATTATAATTGTACAGATAATGTATTTATACGTAATTGTGCAATAATAGCTTAGAATTTGGCGCTATTTGGATGGTGCCGTCAATACTTTTTGAAATAAATACCAAGGATAACAATTCACCCCGCTTATTGTTCGGAGTATTTTCCTGTGAGTTAAGATTATTAATCCACCTAGGAAGATTTAATTAAGTACGATTGCGGACTGGTGAGTGTGGAGGGGATATGTTGCCAGGACGCTGCAAAAACGCAATTATTATTAGTAAATCACCGATTATACAAACTGGTCTTAAAGGTATAATGCAGGGAAAGTTCTCCGATTACGAACTTACCTACTGTCGTTCTGTTGAAGAACTGACGTTATTACAGCTACGGTGTGCTGATTTGGTGATTGCTGATTTAACCGGAGACTGCAATTATCCTCGTTCAGTCTGCGAGCAATATTATTCTTTATTATCTCAATATCGTGATATTCACTGGGTATTTCTCGTATCTCGTATCTTTTATCCTCTGGCGGTTGAACTACTGATGTGTCCTGTCAGTTCGCTGCTCTCTGACGCCGAGCCGATTGAAAGTTTAGTGAATGTCATTCACGCGGGAAATACACGAGCAGAGAGAATAAGCAAGGCACTGCTCTCTCCGCCTGCTATGCCGCAATTGTTAGACCATAGCGCACGATCTATTGTTCTCACTCTCTCTGAAAGAAAAGTATTGCGCCTCCTTGGGAAAGGCTGGGGGATTAACCAGATTGCGGCGTTGCTGAAAAAAAGCAATAAAACAATAAGTGCCCAAAAGAATAGCGCTATGCGTCGCTTGTCGATAAATAGCAATGCAGAAATGTATGCCTGGATAAATAGTTCTCAAGGATCGCGAGAACTTAATTTACCTTCAGTTTATGGAGAAACCACGGAATGGAAAGCAGAATCATCAAAAGAAACGTTGCACTGGTAGAAAAGTGCACGATGAGCAGCGTGGGTATTAAGAGTTTATTTAATACCATACCGGATGACCAATATAAACTTCATCTCTTTTCAAACCAGCCCGCTTTTAGCCAGGCAATGTTAAAGATGTCGTTTTCGGCAGTTATTTTTTCCCTCTCTGCAATCAGAACCGATCGTAGAGCAGGGTTGGCCTATTTAACGGAGCTGGCGATAAATTATCCGCGGATTCGCCGTGTGGTGATTGCCGATGATGACGCTGAAGCGCGTTTAATTGGTTCCCTGTCCCCCTTGCCGTTAGATGACGTTGTGAGTAAAGCTTCTTCGTTAACGGTGTTGCAGGACGCGTTATTTACGGCGTTAAGCAGCCCTGGCCGGGGAACCGAAGGCACGAAAAACCATTGGTATATTAATCAAAGCCGTATGCTCAGTCCGACAGAACGAGAAATACTGCGCTTTATGTCGAATGGTTATTCGATGCCACAGATTGCTGTTCAGCTTGAACGGAACATCAAAACCATTCGGGCACACAAATTTAATGTGATGTCCAAACTGGGGGTCAGCTCGGATGCCGGGTTACTGGATGCGGCCGATATCCTGCTGTATCTGCGTGCTGGAGAGCCAGCGCCTTTTATGCAGGCGGTTTCGTGACGGGCAACGTTGACGTGTTTCTTGCCGGGTTTGGCCGCCGGTTTAGCGTGTGAAACATTACTGACACACGTCAACCCAGGTGGCAGAAGTCAGTTCAGCCATCCTTTCAGGCGTGATGCGAACCGCGCTGTGGATGGCACCTGCGGCAGGCAGCACTTCAGCGTAGTGTTTCAGAGAAACATCACAGTACACTGATATCGGTGTTTCTAATCCGAAGGGGCAAACGCCGCCAACGGGGTGCCCCGTCGCGTTTACGACCTCATCACTACTTAACATTCGGGCTTTGGCACCGAATGTACTCTTTAGCTTTTTATTATCCAGTCGGGCATCGCCTTTTGCTACGACCAGGATGATATCGTTCTTCACCTTTAGCGAAAGTGTTTTCGCTATTTGGCCAGGTTCAACGTTATGGGCTTTTGCTGCCAGATCAACGGTTGCTGTGCTCTGGTTTAATTCGATGATCTCGATATCTGGTGCATGTTGCGCCAGGAATTGGCGTACTGATTGCAAACTCATTCTTCTCTCCCTAACGCTTACAGATAGCCCTGCACAGCAGAAAATTGCAGGATGTAATTTGTCATAGGGGCAACCACACTGTAAATATTTTATTGTAACAACATAGCAACATTAGCAGTTTTTCGATCTTCTTCACAATCAAAGAAACCGGTTACAGTAACCGGTTGCAGAATGCTGAAATGACGATTAATACTGAAGTTGTCACTTCCTCTGTATCACATAATAAGAGCCATCTATGAAACTTAACTCGAAAAGCGGTAGCGCTGGTGTTCCTCCCGGCACGGTTGCGAAAAGTGGTAATGGGCTTTACGTGGTGGCGGTGTTGATGCCAGCACCGTTGCAGGGTTTTGCACAATGGGAGAACGGCTATGTCTACTAACCATGCTGTGTTTAACGTGATTTTCCGTTTTGTTGAAAATTACGTTAGTCCTGTCGCCGGGCGCATCTCTTCGCAACGACATGTAATGGCCATTCGCGACGGTTTTATTTCGGCGATGCCTTTTATGATTGTAGGCTCTTTTCTGCTGGTTTTTGCCTACCCGCCTTTTTCTCCGGATACCACCTGGGGATTCGCCCGCGTGTGGCTGGATCTGGCAAAACAGTTTGAAGGCCAAATCCTCACACCGTTTGATATGACGATGGGGATTATGTCGGTCTACATATGTGCGGCTATTGCTTATAACCTGGGTAAGCACTATGTGAAGTCGCATCAGTTAGATCCGTTTATGTGTGCGATGCTATCAATCATGGCTTTTTTGCTGATTGCCGCGCCAAAAACCAAAGGCACAATGCCGGTTGATAGCCTGGGAGGAACGGGGATTTTCACCGCCATCCTGGTGGCCATTTACTGTGTTGAAATGATGCGCTTCCTGAAGGCGCACAACATCGGCATCCGTTTACCCGATCAGGTGCCGCCGATGATCAAAAACTCTTTCGATCTGCTGATCCCGGTGCTGGTGGTAGTACTGACGCTTTACCCGCTGAGTCTGGTGATACAGTCGCAGTTTGACATGCTGATCCCGCAGGCCATTATGGCCATCTTTAAACCACTGGTGTCGGCTGCAGATTCTCTGCCGGCGATACTTCTGGCGGTATTGATTGGCCACCTATTGTGGTTTGCGGGTATTCACGGCGCGGCAATTGTGTCGGGAATGCTGCAAATGTTCTGGCTAACTAATCTTGGAATGAACCAGTCGGCGCTGGCGCAGGGCGCGCCGTTACCGCATATCTTTATGGAAGCGTTCTGGACGTTCTTTATTGTGGTCGGTGGGTCAGGCGCAACGATGGGGTTGGTGATTTGCTATCTGCGTAGTCGTTCGGCTCATCTACGCTCGATTGGGCGTCTGAGCGTAGTCCCCAGCATTTTTAATATTAACGAACCGGTGATTTTTGGTACGCCGATTGTCATGAACCCTGTGTTTTTTATCCCTTTCCTGCTGGCCCCAATGGTGAATGCGGTACTGGCCTGGGCGGCGATGAAACTGGATTTAATTGGGCGGGTCATTTCAGTGGTTCCCTGGACCGCACCGGCACCGGTTGGCGCGGCATGGGCATTAGGCTGGGATTATCGTGCGGCTATCCTGGTGGTGCTGTTGGCGCTGGTGTCGGCCGTTATCTACTTCCCGTTCTTTAAAGTCTACGAAAAGCAGCTATTGGCGCAGGAAAAGGAAGAGGCGCAGCGTATGGAAGAGGAAAACCAGCAGGTTGCATAAATATCTGGCGAGGGGCTACGGCTCCTCGCTTACTTCAGCGTGCAGTCTCCGCATTGCTGAACGTCAGGCAGGCGATAGCGTTGGCAGCAGGTTCTGCGTACTAACAGCCCCTCACGCGGAACAACGGTTCGCCACAGAGGGTTATCCTGACCGCAGGAGAGTTGTTTCTCAAAAAAGCAGGTCTGGCGCAGCGTAGTCAGCAGTTCCTCACCTAGTAACGGCTTCATTTCCGTTAAATACCAGTGAATTAAATATCCGGTGTTGCTCCAGATAAGCTTCGCGTTGATCTCGCCAGTCGCTTCAAGCGCCTGCACAACCGGTGTCAGTGCTGAGAGAATCAGCGTTTCCATGCGTTGTTGAGGAGACAGGGCTGTAGCCTGGTGATCCTGATGGACGTCGATCCAGAAGCAGGCCGCTCGGCCCGTTTCGTGAAACTCTATGCGCATATGTTCAGGAGAGACGTCGATAGCCTCTTTTTGCGTCAGCAGAGCCACCATTAACGGAGGCATCATCAGGCCGATATACCATTGCGCCCAAAGAGAAATCAGGGGCTTATTTTCGCGGGGTAGCGTGGGCTGGTTGCGATAGATATGGTCTGAATAAACGGCCAGCAACGAGCTAAGCATCGCCGGTTGTGTCCATTCATGCAGCGTCATTGCACCAGGCACAGGCGTTTCGTCAAGACGAATGAAGTCCAGCAGGTGCTCGCGAGTTTTGGCTATCGTTGCGCGTACGGCAGCAGCCAGCGAGGGCATCTCTGAGGGGAGATGGCTACGCCAGATGACATCTTCAACGATCGGTGCGGAACGATAAGCCATGTCGATATAAGGATGTTAATCTTAATGATAATGATTGCTAATCCTATAATTGACATTGAGCGATGGCAAGATCTTTGTCGCCATCCCGAGCGGCAGCGCACAGAAAGCTCAGGTAGAGGGGCAGTTTACCCGCAGCTCATCGCTGACCAGGGTATTGTTACGCCCAAGATTCTTGGCCTCGTAAAGGGCTTTATCCGCTTTGGCGATAGCAGCATCAATATCCTGTTCTACCAGAGGTGCAATGCCGATACTGACGGTTACGTTGGTTGCCACGCTCTCATTAAACATGTGAGGGATTTTAAGGTCGTACACTTTCTGGCGGATACGTTCGGCGGCAGCCTGGGCCTGCTGTGGATCGACCGCGGTCAGCAAAATCATAAATTCTTCACCGCCAAAACGCGCCACCACATCCCGGGAGCGTACGGAGTCTCGGATGGCGGCAGAAACACGGATCAACGCCTGGTCGCCCATCATATGTCCGTAATGATCGTTATAGGATTTGAAATGGTCGATATCCAACAGCAGAACGAAGTGCCTCGAATTACTCAGAGCCAACAGCGTATCGAGCCGGTGTTGCAGCCCCCGGCGATTATACAAACCGGTTAGCGGGTCGAGCATGCTGAGCCCGTTCAGGGTTTCCCTCTCCTCCAGCAGTTTGTACATCAGTTGCTGAGCGAATCCATCGTAGCGCTTTTGTATCACATGCTGGATGGCGATACCGGCCATAGGCAGCGCCATAAAATAGAAAATCCGCAAACCATGTTCGCTGCCGTTAAGCCATAAACAAACGGCGACGGAGGGGAGTGAGTGGAGCGTAAACGCGATGATATTATTGGCAAAAGCGATAGAGCCAATAAACAGTACGCTGAGCAGCGCTATTAACAGGAAATAATAATCATTCTGACCTAGAGCGTTATATTTCAAGAATATATGTAACGCCCATAACAAGCCAAAAACGATTGAAATAAAAGGGAGATTAATTCTTTTATCCGCGTATTTCCCATGCCATACCAGCAGCAGTGTACTCATCACCAGCATCAGCAACGCCGGTACTGATAAGGCTTTGACCGCAAACAGAGGGAAAAAAAGCGTAAACAGCGCGGAGACTGCGTTGAGCAGTAGAAACAGTCGTAAAGAGAGTTGGTATTTTTTTGTGCGCAGAGTTCGCCAGGATTGTACTGTCATAGGTAAATATTGTTAGTTATCTGCAATGTACGAAGGTGTGTGGCTTTGTTGAATAAATAAGATTTCGTGCGAACGACCCTGTAGCTGGCTGGATTTTCAGGCAATACGCACGCTTTCTGGCATCCCAGCCTTTGTCATCCTGTTCAACGCACGCACCATGGCCATAGCTTCCGCTACCTGACCATCGTAGTCACGCAGCGTCAGTGAATCTCCCAACAACTGCTTCATTCTGTACATTGCCGTTTCCGCTATCGAGCGACGGTTATATTCCGTTGTCCATTTCCACCGTGCATTGCTTCCGCTCAGCCGCTGATTAGCAACGGCACGGTTGCGGTCTGCGTACTCACCGGGCCAGTAACCTGCTCCTTTTCGGGGAGGAATAAGCGCGCTGATTTTTTTGCGGCGCAGTTCATCGTGACAGAGCCGGGTATCGTAAGCCCCGTCTGCCGCGGCTGCCCTGATTTTTCTGTGAGTCTGCCGGATAAGGCCCGGGAAGGCTTCTGAGTCCGTGACGTTATTCAGCGACAGGTCTGCACAGACAACTTCATGTGTGTTGCTGTCAACAGCAAGATGCAACTTTCGCCAGATACGACGGCGCTCTTTGCCGTGCTTTCTGACTTTCCATTCGCCTTCACCAAAGACCTTCAGCCCGGTGGAATCAATCACCAGGTGTGCGATTTCACCCCGGGTGGACGTTTTGAAACTGACATTAACCGACTTTGCCCGCTTACTGACACTGGTGTAATCCGGGCAGCGCAACGGAACGTTCATCAGGGCAAAAATGGAATCAATAAAACCCTGCGCAGCCCGCAGGGTCAGCCGGAATACGCGTTTAATCACCAGAACGGTGGTGATGGCGAGATCAGAATAGCGCTGGGGCCTTCCTCGTGATGAAGGCGTTGCCGACTCATACCAGGCCTGAATCGCCTCATCATCCAGCCAGAAAGTGAGGGAGCCACGGTTGATGAGAGCTTTGTTGTAGGTGGACCAGTTGGTGATTCTGAACTTTTGCTTTGCCACGGAATGGTCTGTGTTGTCGGGAGGATGCGTGATCTGATCCTTCAACTCAGCAAAAGTTCGATTTATTCAACAAAGCC
>NZ_JAOWGW010000064.1:0-12921 GCF_030332945.1 Citrobacter sp. Cpo037 | reverse complement strand
GGCTTTGTTGAATAAATAAGATTTCGTGCGAACGACCCTGTAGCTGGCTGGATTTTCAGGCAATACGCACGCTTTCTGGCATCCCAGCCTTTGTCATCCTGTTCAACGCACGCACCATGGCCATAGCTTCCGCTACCTGACCATCGTAGTCACGCAGCGTCAGTGAATCTCCCAACAACTGCTTCATTCTGTACATTGCCGTTTCCGCTATCGAGCGACGGTTATATTCCGTTGTCCATTTCCACCGTGCATTGCTTCCGCTCAGCCGCTGATTAGCAACGGCACGGTTGCGGTCTGCGTACTCACCGGGCCAGTAACCTGCTCCTTTTCGGGGAGGAATAAGCGCGCTGATTTTTTTGCGGCGCAGTTCATCGTGACAGAGCCGGGTATCGTAAGCCCCGTCTGCCGCGGCTGCCCTGATTTTTCTGTGAGTCTGCCGGATAAGGCCCGGGAAGGCTTCTGAGTCCGTGACGTTATTCAGCGACAGGTCTGCACAGACAACTTCATGTGTGTTGCTGTCAACAGCAAGATGCAACTTTCGCCAGATACGACGGCGCTCTTTGCCGTGCTTTCTGACTTTCCATTCGCCTTCACCAAAGACCTTCAGCCCGGTGGAATCAATCACCAGGTGTGCGATTTCACCCCGGGTGGACGTTTTGAAACTGACATTAACCGACTTTGCCCGCTTACTGACACTGGTGTAATCCGGGCAGCGCAACGGAACGTTCATCAGGGCAAAAATGGAATCAATAAAACCCTGCGCAGCCCGCAGGGTCAGCCGGAATACGCGTTTAATCACCAGAACGGTGGTGATGGCGAGATCAGAATAGCGCTGGGGCCTTCCTCGTGATGAAGGCGTTGCCGACTCATACCAGGCCTGAATCGCCTCATCATCCAGCCAGAAAGTGAGGGAGCCACGGTTGATGAGAGCTTTGTTGTAGGTGGACCAGTTGGTGATTCTGAACTTTTGCTTTGCCACGGAATGGTCTGTGTTGTCGGGAGGATGCGTGATCTGATCCTTCAACTCAGCAAAAGTTCGATTTATTCAACAAAGCCCCTGAAAGGGCGCTACGTTCATAATATCAGCAGCTAAGTAACCATTACATTTTCTAAAAATAAGTTATAGAAAAAATTAAATACTACAAAAAAAACTATTTATAACCTCTTCCGACATCCACTAAATTTGATTAGATATGCGAAAACTAAAAAAATTTTTTAGGCATCCTGGAATTTTCGTTCGGGATCACCTGAACAAAAAATACCCCATAATTCGGAATGAAATTGCGTGTTCACAAGATGAAGAACATATTCTCATACGACATGATCTCGCTATGGAAAGTCAAATAAAAATTGATTTCCCTATCGATGTTGTATTTACTTGGGTAGATGATTCAGATCCTAACTGGAAAAAACGTTACCAAGATTACAAGCAACAAATAAATCAAGATAACATTGGTGAATATGCTACTGACCCAGCTAGGTTCAATAATCATGATGAATTAAGATATTCGTTAGGTAGCGTATTAAAATTTTTACCTTGGGTTAGGCGAATTTATATTATTACTGACAATCAACGTCCGAAATGGTTAAAAACTAGTGAAAGAGTTAAAATAATTGATCATAGCGAAATTATAGATCACGAATATTTGCCTACTTTTAACTCACATGTTATTGAAGCTCATCTTCATAAAATCCCCGATTTAGCTGAGCACTTTATTTATTTCAACGATGATGTATTTGTTGCAAGACCACTTCCTGCTGGACATTTTTTTAGAAGCAACGGCATTGCGTCTTTATTCATGTCGAAAAAAAGCCTCACTATCATGCAAGAGAAAGGAACAAATACGCCCACGCTTTCAGCATCGCTGAATTCAGCGTCAATTCTTAATTATGATTTCAATTTCATAATAGACCATACCTTAGTACATACCTATGTACCACTTAGAAAAAGCATGTTCGAAGAAGCATGGAATTTATACTCCACTGATGTGGAGGCCTTTTTACCCAATAGATTTAGAACAAATAATGATATAAATATGGCGACATTTTTTGTGCCTTGGCTATCTTATATTCAAGAGAAAGCCGTACCATCAAGAGATATATGCTATTATTTTAATGTAAGATCTCCCGCAGCGGCAACTTACTTTAAAGTTCTCGAAATAGCCAAAAAGAAAGGAACTCTTCCACACTCCTTTTGCGCAAATGATTTTAATACAAAAATAAAAACTAACGGAGATTATAAAGGTTTATTAGAATCTGCGTTAAAACACTACTTTGAACACGGTAATTCAAATGTTTAAAAGAAAATTCAAAAAATTAGTTAATAATCCAAAGTTGTTCTTTTCTGATATGGCTATCAAGCATAGCAATAAAATTAGCTATTTGAAACCCAAAAAACTTGAAGGTTCACATCAATATACTGTCGTATCCGCAGTTTATAATGTTGGTAAATACCTAGATGACTATTTTAATAGCTTAGTAAAGCAGCGCCTTGACTTCAAAAAACACATACATTTAATTTTGGTAGATGACGGCTCTACTGATAATTCAGCAGCAATAATAAAACGATGGCAGCATAAATACCCATTTAATATAACTTATCTGTATAAGGAAAATGGTGGCCAAGCATCAGCTCGAAATTATGCTCTACAGCATATCAAAACAGAATGGGTTACATTTATTGATCCTGACGATACGATTGAGAGGGATTATTTTTTAAATATTGACAAATCCGCATCTCATAATATTAAAAATGTACTCCTGTGCTGTAATTTAATGTTCCATATGGAAGAAACTGGTGAAATTAAAAATTCACATCCCTTAAAGTACCGCTTCCAAAATGGTAATACAACTTACGACATCAAAAAACTTAATGGAAATGTTCAGCTATCGGCTAGCACTGGAATATTCAAAAGCAACATCATTAAAACTAATAATATAACCTTCAATCCAAAAATTCAACCTAGTTTTGAAGATGCTCACTTTGTATCAATGTATATTCTAGCAGCTGATAAAGGCGATATTACATTCTTAGAGTCTTCGCGCTATTTGTATCGTAAAAGAAGCGATGGCTCATCTACAATTGATACTGCATGGCAAAGACCAGGCTTGTTTGATGAAGTTCTCGAATTAGGATGCCTTGACGTATTAACAAAATTCAAAGAAAAATATGGTCTTGTACCTGATCATATTCAAAGGGCTATTCTTTATCATCTAATTTGGTATTTCCGCAGATTAATTAACTCGCCCTCAGAGCTAGATTTCTTAAATTCCGAACAGAGTAAAAAATTTAAAACTCTCGTTTATAAAATATTTACATATATTGATAGTTCTGTAGTAGAATCATTCAATTTAGCCGATTGTTGGTTTTACCATAAAGTTGGACTTTTAGGGCAACTAAAAAAAGATAAGCCTAAATTCCAAATTGCATATGTAAGTGGTTTTGATAGCATAAATAATCTTGTACAAATACGGTTTTTCACGCATGAAAAATGTTTAGAAAAATATCTAATTGATAATGACGTAGAAACATTACCCTTATACCAAAAAACAATTAGCCATTCACTATTAAACGAACATTTTTTGTATGAACGTTACGTTTGGCTAAATATAAAAGAAGCAAAAAGTCTGTATGTATATTTAGATAATACCCATACTAAGATTACACTCGCAGCTAAACAATATAGTAATAAAATTAGCATTGCCGAAATTAAAAAGCATTTTTCTAAGGCTACAGTCGCATCTGACGATTTATATAAAGATAGTTGGATATTTATAGATAGAGATATCCAAGCTGATGATAATGCGGAACACTTATATAGATACATTAAAAACCTAAATAATAATAAACGTATATTTTTCCTTTTGAGAGAAGATTCCCATGACTGGGCGAGATTGAAAAAAGAAGGATTCGCACTTATTGCATTTGGCAGTGAACAACATAAATCAGCACTTAAGAGTTGTTCAAAAGTTATATCATCCAATGCTGATGGTTATATTACTAACTATCTTGGAGGTAATACATTAAATGGTAAGCACTTCGTATTCCTTCAACATGGGGTAATACATAATGATCTTTCTGGATGGTTAAACCAGAAAAATCAAATTGATTGTTTTATAACATCAACGGAACCGGAGTATGAATCAATAGCAAATGAGTTTTCAAATTATAAATTTACCCGAAAAGAAGTGTGTCTGACAGGGTTGCCAAGATATGACAACCTTATAAAAAACAAAAGAAAAGAAAAAATCATTCTTATAATGCCAACATGGAGAAAAAATATTGTAGGTTCAAGCAGTGGTGGTAGTGCGAAACGCGAATTAAACCCTGATTTTATTAATACTGATTTTGCTAAAAACTGGCAACAGCTTTTGAATAATAATGAGTTGGAGAAATTATGTTCTGAACATAATTATAAAATTATATTTTTCCCTCATGTAAATATTCAACCATATATTAGCACTCTTTCAATCCCTAAATATATAAACGTTATAACTCATACAAATATTACAATTCAAGAATTGTTATGCCGCTCCTCTCTAATGATTACAGATTATTCCTCTGTCGCATTCGATATGGCCGTACAAGAAAAACCAGTAATATACTTTCAGTTCGACGCTGACGTTATGTTATCAGGCAAACATACTTCAAAAATAGGTTATTTTGATTATAAGCGCGATGGATTTGGCCCCGTAGTTGATACCAGTGTTCAAGCGGTCAATGCACTTAAGGAATTAATTACGAATGACTGTATTTTGCCAAATGATATTCTAGAACGAATTAATTTATCATTCCCCTTCAGAGATGCTAATAATTGTCATCGAGTTTATGACGCTATTGTAAAACTGGATGTTAAATCGCTCGGTGAGCCTACCTTATCTACTTTGAAAGAATATGCTGAGTCAGCAACAAAATATTTATTATGGCCTCTTGCGACCGAACGCTGGCATCAGGTTATAAAAAATTCAAGTGATATATATTCACGTGTTAAGTATATTGAATCCATAAGAGAACAAGGATTACATAACCAAGCAAGAAACGCATTAGATTTATTAAAGCTTGAAATACCAAAAAAATCTTGGAATCAAGATATAGTTAATAGCTCCGCCATGCTTGATGTATCGCTACACGATTGGACATCTGCATTAGCATATTGGGACAATCCACCATCCTGTTCTGAAAGAGAATTCATAAACTATATTCGATGCTTTGCTGAGCTAGAATGGATTCCAGCTTTAACTTATAATCTGAACATACTTCAAGAAAAACATAGTATACAACAGGAGCGAATTTTAATCGCAACTGCATGGCGTGATATAGGTATGCGTAACTGGAAGTCTGCTATTGAAAACCTCGAGAAAGCGCTACCAATTTGCACAATTGATGATTTATATTATTTCAAACCAGAGTTAATGCTATCTCGATGCCATCTCAATATTGGATCATTTTCTCTAGCAAATAAATATTTAGCTATGTTTGAATCTCACACTAGGAATAATCCACAGTGTAGAGAAGAAATAGCTAAGCTTGCTTTAATTAGAGGTGATTATGATAAAGTCTTATATCAAGTGAAACAGGCATATAAATCTGACAAAGATATACCTGAACCGCTAACTATACTGATGATTGAAGCTTATCATAAAAAAATATTTGAGATCTCTAATACAATTTCCGACGCTAAAACCCCCGAGATAATTTTAGTAAAGGTCAAGTCTCTTAGAGAACAAGGAAAAATATCTCAAGCTTCATCATTATTCGAAAAATATTTTAACAGAAAATCACAAAACACTTGGGTCGAACAGGCACATATAGAAGCAGCACGTATATATATGCTTACTCATGACTGGAAAAAAGCCATAGCTCATTGGGAACAATGCTCAACTAATGATCCAATCGTTGGTATGGCTAGATTGCGTTGTCTTGCTGAACTTGGCTTACATAAAGCGATCAAACGGACAATGAGGACTGGTACTTGGTTTAATAATTTACCAGATGCTCATAAAGAATTTGCTCATGCATTACTTAGTTTTTCTCAAGGAAATTGGATTGAAGCAACTAAAAGCTTATCCAAAGCTATTCCATTTTACGATAAATCTTCGTTAATTATTCATAAACCTGAATTATGGCTATCACGCTGCTTACGTGCACAAGGATTATTTAATGAGGCACATTGCCAACTTGCAAGATATGAGTCTCATACAAGAAATGATCCACAATGCCGTGAACAAATTGCTCGGCTGGCTTATGCTAGAGGTGATATGAAAAAAGTTATTCATCAATTAGAACATGCATACCCAGATAGCTTAGATATTCCGGAAGATTTACTATTAATAAAATTATATGCGATGCGATTAGAAAAGAACTTCCATAATTACACCGCTGTAATTAACTCTTTAGATTCAGATAAATCGAAAAGAATTTCTCAATCTATTGAAAATCTTATTCAAAAGCACTCGTCATCTAATGCTGCCTAGCGTAGAGTTTCCCTTTTAGTGATTTATTGATTAGATGATATTATGAACTCAATCGAATCTAGTTTTATTAATACAGATATAAAATATTTATTTCAGCCAGCAAAGCAAGATAGAAAACATTTGCTAGTTATTTTTCTGGTTTTGGTTCTGCTTCATCGATTTCATATGATTTTCGTGGCGAATCAGCAGCTAGTTGCCGGTCGAATATTTTATGGATTTCTGATAACTTTGAGAACGAATGTGCTTATTATATTTCTAAGGATAGTAAGCTATCCCTTGAAAATTCAGTATTAGCATTAATTCAATCGGTTCTTCAAACTCTTAATCTAAATGAAGAACAATGTACACTAATGGGGTTTTCAAAAGGTGGAAGTGCAGCTCTTTATTACGGACTAAAATTTAACTTTAAAAATATAATTGCATCATGTCCCCAGTTACACATTGGAAGTTATGTTTCACGTCACTGGCCAAATGTTGCAAATAATATGATGGGCAATAATTATGATCAAGGAGATATAAATATCCTTGACAACCTTATCCCTGACTTATTAAAAAAACAAAGAAATAAAGACCAACATATTTATCTAATCACACCTCCAGATGACGAACAATACTCTACCGAAATTGCACCGTATATAAATGATTTCAATGAGCACCAAAATTTTAATTTTGTTATTACCAAATCACACCTTGCATGGCAACATAATAAGGTCACACGCTATAATCTCCCTATCATTCTTTCAATAGTTTATGCAAATGGTGAGGGTGTATCACCGGTTATCGGAAAAATAACCAATGGATATCAATCGAATAAAATAAACGAAAAAGTAATAGCTTCTCAAAGGCAAAAAGAAGTATTAGTTTCTGAACTTTCATCCATATCATATTCGGATGGGAAAATATACCCTAAGGGCGTCTCATTTATTCGGGGCTTTACATGTGAGCGGTATGACCAAATTAAACAGACTTTAATTTTATTTGGTGAGGATTTTACGTATGAGTTTCCACTTGGTAAATTTATACAAAAAGAAAATAACTATCGATATTATGAAAGTGAATTTTGTGATTACAGTGCCGCTTCATTCACATCATTAGGTAATAAAGGAATTGATATAACTTCGATTGCTCAAGGTTCTTATACACTTAAAATTAAAACAACTGCAGGTAATGTTACTAAATCCAATCCATTAATGCTCAAACGCCACTATGAAGAATATCACTTAATAGATAGCAGCGAATTATATCTTCACTCTTCATCTAGTGGAACACAAATAATAAAAAGACCCATCCTTGACAATATTGACAATATTAACAATATTAACAATATTAACAATATTAACAATATTAACAATATTATATTCTCTGTAGAATCCAAATGGGTTAAAGATAGTATTTTCCATCTTGAGGGTATATTCGCTGTTAAAAATGTCACATTGGATGGATGGGGATGGTAGATATTACTTGTGTTTAAAAAATTCTAATGAAACATATTCATTTAAATTAGGAATGTGTCATAAAGAAGAACTTAATAATATATTCGGTTACAATTCAAAAATAAATCATAAATCATATTTTTGTACTATGGGAGCAAAAGGTGTTGATCTAAGTAGTTTAAAAGACAATGATTACTCGGTATTTATATCACTTTCGTGCCGTGGAGTCATGTATACAGAGAAAGTAAAATTTAATATTCGGGTTATATCTGGCAAAGCATATATAATTTGAAAATTAAAGGCCATGGATTAATAGTTTTATTTACACCTTACTATATAACCAATAGATTTATCTTGATAAAATATCATTACCCTAAATATTCGATATCTTGCCTTTCATGCATAGCTGTATTTCATTTGATTCTGAGCAAATTCCATGACTCTCTGGACACAATCAGGCGGTATCCTGTCCCGCAGTAAACAGATAAGTGCCTGCCTGGGTGAACCACTGGCTCGTTTTACCAATCCCGATACAACACAGCCAGGAGACGTCCTGGTCGGCTGGGGCCAAAAAGCCAATACCCGCCAAATAAAACAGAAAGCCCATGATCTTGGCCTGCCGTACTGGCAGCTGGAAGATGGCTTTATCGGTTATATTGGTCACCCCGCCAGAGGGGGCAAGGCCGTCTCCCTGGTCGCCGATCCTGTGGGCATTTACTACGACGCTCGCCAGCCCAGCCGCCTTGAGCAGCTGATCGCCACCCCGTGCGATACCGCGCTGCTGGCGCGGGCTGAAGCGCTGGCCGGCGAACTGCTGCGTCTTGGCATCACCAAATACAATTGCTATGCCGCGGGCAGCGCTCTACCCGACGCGCTGGCCGCCCGCCTGCACAGCGACGCCCGTCCTAAGGTGCTGCTGATCGACCAGGTGGCGGGGGATCTCTCCATTCCCGGCGCGCTCGCCAGCGAGGCAGATTTTGTTGAAATGGTTGCCGCTGCGCGGCGTAACCACCCCGGCGCCCGCCTGCTGCTGCGTACCCATCCGGATACCCGGCTGGGCAAGAAGCGCGGCGTGCTGGCGCAGATGCAGCTGGATGACGTGGAAAGGGTCATCGATCACTGCCATCCCCATGCCCTGCTGAATGAGGTGGAAGCGGTCTATACCGTCTCCTCGCAGATGGGGTTTGAAGCCCTGCTGCTGGGCAAAGCGGTCTGGTGCTTCGGCATGCCGTTTTACGCCGGCTGGGGATTGACCCATGACAGCAAATCCTGCCCGCGTCGCCAGGCGCAGGTCAGCCTGCCGCAGCTGGTGGCAGCGGCGCTGATCCTCTATCCCCGCTATCTGGATCCGGTGCTGGGCCAGCGCTGCGAAGTGGAGCAGGTGCTTGAGGTCATTGCGGATCAGCTGAATCCTGCCCCACGCTATCGCCGTCTGTATATGGTGGGCTTCTCGCTGTGGAAACGCGCCTTTATGCGCGCCTTCTGTCAGCCGCTGGCTGAGGAGCTGCGCTTTGTGTGCACCCCGCCCAAACGGCTGGCCGCTGACGAGCAGGTGCTGGTGTGGGGCAGTCGTTATCCCGAACTGGCAAACGCAATTCGGGTGGAGGATGGTTTTATCCGCTCCCGGGGACTGGGCTCGAACCTGTGCCGCCCTTCCTCGCTCTCCATCGACCCGGTGGGGATCTACTTCGACAGCCGCCGTCCGAGCGGGCTGGAGCAGTTGCTCAACCAGCAGCAGCTCAGCGAACAGGCGCTGGAACGCGGCGGCGCGCTGGTGGACATGCTCCGCCAGCATGGGGTCAGCAAGTATAACGTCGGCACCGTGCAGCCGTTCACCCCGCCGGCCGACGGGCGAGCGCTGGTGCTGGTGGTGGGCCAGGTCGATGGCGATGCCTCGATCCTCACCGGCAGCCCAGTCATTCGCAGCAATGAACAGCTGCTGTGGGCCGTGCGTGCCGCCCGGCCAGAAGCGCATATCCTGTTTAAACCGCATCCGGACGTGGTGGCGGGAAACCGGGCCGGTGCCATCTCGGCCGAATGCCTGGCGCGCTGCGTTGACAGCCAGGTGCTGGATCTCGGTCTCACCAGTCTCTATCCCCATGTGGATGAGCTGCATACCATGACCTCCCTCAGCGGGTTCGAAGCGCTGGTGCAGGGAGTGAAGGTCACTACATGGGGCCAGCCGTTCTACAGCGGCTGGGGGCTGACCGAAGATATCCACCCGGCGGAGCGCCGTCAGCGCACCCTGCCCCTGGCGGCACTGGTTTACCTGACGCTGGTCGCCTATCCGCGCTATATCGACTGGCAGAGCGGCCTGTGGATGAGCCCGGAACAACTGATCCGCCAGCTGGCAGCGCAGGGAAACTCCTCATCGCAGAAGGCCAGCCGCTGGCAGCGCTGGCAGATCAAGCTGAGCTATCTGGCACAAACATTTCGTTAGCACACTATTTATCCCGATTTATTAAAGAAAAACGGTCATCAAGCCGTTAACTCACCTGTCTCATCAACGGAACCGATCTGGGAAAAAAAATGGAAGAGCAAGCTATCCGCCATCTGCTGAATGGCCGCCGATATCTTTTATTACAAGGACCGATGGGCCCCTGCTTTTCACGTCTGGCAAGCTGGTTGCAGAGCAGCAAGCGTGAAGTGAAGCAGGTCTGCTTTAATGCCGGGGACTCATGGTACGCCGCGAAAGAGACCGCGCTGCACTACACCGGCTCAGTAAAAAATTTTGCCTTCTGGCTGCGCGAGTTACATAAAACCTACCCCTTCGACACCATCGTCTGTTTTGGTGACTGTCGCCCGATGCATATCGAAGCGAAGAAGTGGGCGCGCAGCAAATCCATCGATTTTCTGGCGTTTGAAGAGGGCTATTTCCGTCCCTTCTACATCACCCTGGAAAAAGGGGGCGTGAATGCCTTCTCCTCGATGCCCATTGATGCGAAGTATTATCGCGAGCAGCCGCTGCCGGAGCTGAAAACCCCAACGCCGTGGAAACCGAGTTCCTTTAACCGTGCCGCCCATGCCATGCTCTACTATGCGGCGGGCTGGTTTGGCCGCCATCGCTACCGGGGCTACCGCCACCACAAGTCGTTCTCCCCGTGGTATGAGATGCGCTGCTGGTTCCGCGCCGGTCGCCGTAAGCTGTGGTATCGCTGGCAGCAGCGCCACATGCTGAGCCATATCACTGAAAAACTGGATAACCAGTACTACCTGGCAATTTTGCAGGTCTACAACGACAGCCAGATTATTCATCACAGCCCGTATAAAGACGTGCGTGACTATATTGAAACCGTGATCCGCTCCTTTGCCCGCCATGCGTCGAAAGAGCGCTATCTGGTGTTCAAGCATCACCCGATGGATCGTGGTCACCGTTTTTACGGCATCCTGATTAACAAGCTGACCGAAAAGTATGACGTCAGCGGCCGGGTGCTCTATGTCCACGATCTCTCCCTGCCCGCCCTACTGACCCACACCCGGGGCGTGATCACCGTGAACAGCACCGCCGGCCTGTCGGCGCTGATCCATAACAAGCCGCTCAAGGTGATGGGCAAAGCGCTGTACGACATCGAAGGGTTAACCTGGCAGGGGCCGCTGAACCAGTTCTGGCAGGCGGATTTTGCTCCAGATGCAAAACTGTTCCAGCGTTTTCGTACCCACCTGCTCTATCAAACGCAGATCAACGCCGTCTTTTACGGCAAGTCCGACTGGCTGAACATCCCGACAGAAATTCCCCTGACGACACCGCTTGCCGATTCCGAGCTCGAACGCTAATTCATCTCCACGCCGGGGAAATTGCCCCGGCGGATCCGATCTCTACCGCGCTTTTATCCCGCCGCTGTAAAAATCCCTAATGTTTATCCCAATTCTGGCCGTTATAACCTAAGACAAATTTTTATGCCGAATTCTGTACTGACATATTTTGTCAGCCGCACCGGCATAATGTTCACAGCAATGGGGCTTTGTTGAATAAATAAGATTTCGTGCGAACGACCCTGTAGCTGGCTGGATTTTCAGGCAATACGCACGCTTTCTGGCATCCCAGCCTTTGTCATCCTGTTCAACGCACGCACCATGGCCATAGCTTCCGCTACCTGACCATCGTAGTCACGCAGCGTCAGTGAATCTCCCAACAACTGCTTCATTCTGTACATTGCCGTTTCCGCTATCGAGCGACGGTTATATTCCGTTGTCCATTTCCACCGTGCATTGCTTCCGCTCAGCCGCTGATTAGCAACGGCACGGTTGCGGTCTGCGTACTCACCGGGCCAGTAACCTGCTCCTTTTCGGGGAGGAATAAGCGCGCTGATTTTTTTGCGGCGCAGTTCATCGTGACAGAGCCGGGTATCGTAAGCCCCGTCTGCCGCGGCTGCCCTGATTTTTCTGTGAGTCTGCCGGATAAGGCCCGGGAAGGCTTCTGAGTCCGTGACGTTATTCAGCGACAGGTCTGCACAGACAACTTCATGTGTGTTGCTGTCAACAGCAAGATGCAACTTTCGCCAGATACGACGGCGCTCTTTGCCGTGCTTTCTGACTTTCCATTCGCCTTCACCAAAGACCTTCAGCCCGGTGGAATCAATCACCAGGTGTGCGATTTCACCCCGGGTGGACGTTTTGAAACTGACATTAACCGACTTTGCCCGCTTACTGACACTGGTGTAATCCGGGCAGCGCAACGGAACGTTCATCAGGGCAAAAATGGAATCAATAAAACCCTGCGCAGCCCGCAGGGTCAGCCGGAATACGCGTTTAATCACCAGAACGGTGGTGATGGCGAGATCAGAATAGCGCTGGGGCCTTCCTCGTGATGAAGGCGTTGCCGACTCATACCAGGCCTGAATCGCCTCATCATCCAGCCAGAAAGTGAGGGAGCCACGGTTGATGAGAGCTTTGTTGTAGGTGGACCAGTTGGTGATTCTGAACTTTTGCTTTGCCACGGAATGGTCTGTGTTGTCGGGAGGATGCGTGATCTGATCCTTCAACTCAGCAAAAGTTCGATTTATTCAACAAAGCC
>NZ_JAOWGW010000063.1:0-229537 GCF_030332945.1 Citrobacter sp. Cpo037 | reverse complement strand
CCATGCCGAACTCAGAAGTGAAACGCCGTAGCGCCGATGGTAGTGTGGGGTCTCCCCATGCGAGAGTAGGGAACTGCCAGACATCAAATAAGTGAAAAGGCCATCCTTTCGGATGGCCTTTTTGCATTTATACGCGAAAATCAGCCGGAACTGTATCCGGCATATATATTTAATGAATAACCTGCGATAAAAACGCGCGAGTGCGTTCCGATTTGGGGTGAGCAAAAAACTCATCCGGTGGTGCCTGTTCCACAATCTCGCCAAGATCCATAAAGATCACCCGGTCAGCTACTGTGCGGGCAAAGCCCATTTCATGGGTTACACATAGCATGGTCATACCCGATTGCGCCAGACCTATCATGGTATCCAGCACTTCTTTTACCATTTCAGGATCCAACGCTGATGTGGGTTCATCAAATAACATGATTTTGGGTTTCATACACAGCGAGCGTGCAATGGCCACGCGCTGTTGTTGTCCACCAGAGATTTGCCCGGGATATTTATGCGCATGTTCGGCAATGCGGACCCGCTCAAGGTAGTACATTGCCAGTACTTCAGCCTCTTTTTTCGGCATCTTTTGCACCCAGATAGGCGCCAGTGTGCAGTTTTGCAAGACAGTTAAATGAGGAAAGAGATTAAAGTGCTGAAAGACCATGCCGACTTCTTGTCGGACGCGCTCAATATTGCGGATGTCTTCATTGAGTTCAATCCCATCCACCACAATGCGTCCTTGCTGATGTTCTTCAAGATGGTTAATACAGCGGATAGTTGTCGATTTACCCGAACCGGAAGGCCCGCATAATACGATGCGCTCTCCCTGTTTTACCTTTAGGTTGATGTTTTTCAGGACATGAAACTGTCCGTACCATTTGTTGACGTTTTCCAGTGTAATCATCGAGTCGGTAGACGGCATTAATAATTGGCTCATAAATTCCTCAGTGCGGTGTACGCCCGGTGTTAAAACGTTTTTCCAGATGCTGGCTGTAACGCGACATGCTGAAACAGAAGATCCAGTAGATCAGTGCGGCAAAAACATATCCTTCCGTCGACATACCCAGCCACGCAGGGTCCACAGTTGCCTGCTGTACGCTACTGAAGAGATCAAACAGACCGATGATGATGACCAGGCTGGTATCCTTGAACAGAGCGATAATTGTGTTAACCAGGCCAGGGATAACCAGCTTGAGGGCTTGCGGAAGAATGACCAGCCCCTGAGTTTTCCAGTAACCTAGCGCCAGTGATTCCGCGGCTTCATACTGACCTTTTGGTAGGGCCTGTAACCCTCCGCGAACCACTTCTGCGACATAGGCCGACTGGAAAAGAATAACGCCGACCAGCGCCCGGATAAGCTTGTCGATACTGGTTCCTTCGGACATAAACAGAGGAAGCATGACCGAGGACATAAACAGAACGGTAATCAGCGGTACACCGCGCCAGAACTCAATGAAAATGACGGATAAAACCCGCACGACTGGCATATGGGAACGACGTCCCAACGCCAGTAAAATGCCCCATGGAAGCGCGCCTGCAATCCCCACGGATGCAATAATAAGCGTCAGTGTTAATCCGCCCCACTGCCGCGTTTCTACGCGTTCAAGCCCGAAAAAACCACCGTACATCAGCCACCAGACGACAATCGGATAAATGACTGCCCAGATGGCGATATAGCGGCCACGGTGAGGAATGGTTTTCCAGAACATCGGAACAATAGAAACCAGACCAATCATCAGGGCCAGATTTACGCGCCAACGCTGATCGTGGGGATAAAGCCCATACATGAATTGTCCGAAGCGTTCATGAATGAACACCCAGCAGGCTCCCGCTTTGGTGCAGTCTGCCCGGGTAGAGCCGACCCAGTTGGCCTGAAAAAATACCCAGTTCAACAGTGGTGGAAGAAATGACCAAATCAGCCATACGCATAGCAGGGTGAGCAGGCTATTTGACCAACTGGAGAACAGGTTTTTACGCACCCAGAGTAGACTGCGGCTTGCCGGATTGCTGCGCTGGCGCGAGGGGTGAGACAGCAGTGCTTTTGTCATCATGGCTCCTTAGCGCTCAATCAGTGCAATACGGCGGTTATAAATATTCATCAGCAAAGAAATACTCAGACTGATGATCAGGTATACCGACATGGTGATGGCGATCGTTTCAATGGCTTGCCCTGTTTGATTGAGTACCGTGCCGGCAAACAGTGAAACCATGTCCGGGTAGCCAATGGCGGCTGCAAGAGAAGAGTTCTTGACGATATTCAGGTACTGGCTGGTCAGTGGGGGAATGATGACGCGTAGCGCCTGTGGGATGATTACCTGGCGTAGCGTCACCGGATTTGGCAGACCCAGCGAGCGTGCGGCTTCATGTTGGCCGTAAGGAACTGCCTGAATGCCTGCCCTAATAATTTCTGCAATAAATGCCGAGGTATATACCGAAAGCGCCAGAGTTAGTGCCGCCAGTTCAGGAATAAGCACCATACCGCCACTGAAGTTAAAACCACGGAGCGCGGGAATATCCCAGTGAAGCGCAGCGCCAAACATCCACTGTGAAATCACCGGTAAAAGTACGATCAACGCAAGAGCTGTGGGCCAGGTCCGACGTAGCTGACCGGTTTTGGTCTGATGCATTCTGTTGAAGCGAAATAATCCGATGGTGACGACGATAGCGATAACAACAGCGGTGCAAAAGGCAAAAAAACCTTCTCCCATTTGCGGGGACGGAATATAGAGCCCCCGGTTACTCAGGAACATCAAATCCAGCGCGTTAACGGCCTGGCGTGGGCCGGGCAGGTTACGTAATACGGCGAAATACCAGAAGAAGATCTGCAGCAGCGGCGGTATATTGCGGAACGTTTCGATGTAGATCGTCGAGAGCTTTCGCAATAACCAGTTATCTGACAGGCGTGCCAGCCCGAGAAAGAAACCGAGAATTGATGCGAAAACAATGCACAGTGCTGAAACTAACAGCGTATTGAGCAGGCCGACCACAAAGACACGACCATACGTATCGCCTTGCTCGTAATCGATCAGATGTTGGACAATGCCAAATCCGGCGCTGCGATCGAGAAAAGAAAACCCCGAGGTAATACCGCTATTGTTCAGGTTATTTATCGTGTTATGAATGAGATAGACCGCAATGCTGATAACCGCAATGACGGCGAGTATTTGAAATAACCAGGCGCGGACCGCAGGGTTAGAAAAGGATAATGATCCTTTTACGGTTGAGCGGCGATGGAACATAAGAAAACCTCAGTAACTATGACTCTGGGCTGAGCGCCGCAGTTGCGGCGCCCGTTACATCACTACGCATTAGCGCACCGGTGGCGCATATTGAATGCCACCGTTATTCCAGAGGTTGTTCTGTCCACGTTTGATCTTCAGCGGACTTTCCGATCCAACGTTACGTTCAAAGATCTCCGAATAGTTACCAACTTGCTTGATAATGTTGTAGGCCCATTTGTTATCAAGCTTCAGATCCTTGCCATAATCCCCTTCTTTACCCAACAGGTGTGCCATATCCGGTGTTGCTGGATTAGCCGCTTTTTCATCGACGTTTTTCGAGTTAACACCCATTTCTTCCGCATTTAGCATGGCGAACAGCGTCCAGCGAACAATGGAGAACCACTCATCGTCCCCACGACGTACGACAGGTCCCAGAGGTTCTTTAGAAATAACTTCTGGCAGGACGATCCATTCCGCAGGATTGCTCAGCTTGATGCGTAGGGCATACAGCTGAGACTGGTCGGAAGCCAGCGTATCGCAACGTCCAGATTCCAGAGCTTTGGCTGATTCATCCGAACGGTCAAAGGTGACGGGGGTGTACTTCATCTTGTTGGCTTTAAAGTAGTCGGCCACGTTTAGTTCGGTATCGGTTCCCGCCTGAATACAGACCGTTGCACCATCCAGCTCTTTAGCGCTCTTCAGGCCTGCTTTATTGTGGGTAAGAAAACCAATGCCGTCGTAATACGTTACACCAGTGAAGGACATGCCCATACCGGCATCACGAGAAGAGGTCCACGTGGTATTACGAGAGAGCAAGTCGACTTCACCAGACTGTAATGCGGTAAAGCGTTCCTTGGCGGTGAGCGGGGTATATTTTACTTTGCTATCATCGCCAAATACGGCGGAGGCAACGCCACGACATACATCAACATCAATACCCGAGAACTTGCCGCTTGCATCGGCGTAAGAAAAGCCAGGCAAGCCGTCGCTGATCCCACATTGCACAAACCCTTTTTTCTTTACGGCATCAAGTGTTGCGCCGGCATGTGCCTGATTTGCAACAGCAAGCAGCACACCGGCCGCAGCCAGGCTGGCGATTATCATCTTTTTCATAGAGCATCCTGTGTGGAGGAATTATTGTTATGGAAACGTTCTGAAAACGTCTTTTACCTGTCAGTGGCTTTGGCCATACTCTTTTAAGCAAAGGTAGTGCCAGTTTTTTGCGCCTGATTATTCGACGCAATATGCAGAGTGTAGACAGGAAAAAATAAATGCAGCGCCCTGAAGTGGTGCAAAATTGAAACGTAAGCCACATTTCGGCGCAAAAAATTTAAAAATCAGACAGGACGCGTGATAACGATTTCTGGCGTTAATATTAATGTCGTGAGAATAATGAAAAGAAAATGTGGTGTTACGAAAAACAGAAAAAATGCTAATTTCAAATCGCGGATGTGTGAGTGAAATCTATAATAATTTTATTACATGTCAGGTTCTATTAAGCAACGTTTTGTCTTATATGTAGATTTTATGCTTGTTGCTAAAAGCGCGGTAATAACCGCGCTTTTAAGATGATTTATTTGGTCAGGGCGACAATCCCAAGCGTCAGTCCGGCAACGGCTGCAGCACCACCGGCGATGGCTCCGGCTGTTTCCCAGTTATCCTGGGTGGTGCCTTTCATACAGGTATTGGTATGAACCAGGCGCCCCTGATCGTCGTATACAGGTACGCAAGGAGAATCGTGTGCACAGCCAGCCAGGAATGCGGTAAGCAATGCAACGGATATTAATCTTTTCATGGTGTTACCTCAAAATAAGCGTTTCGCTAATTAAGCAAAGACAAACGCTAAGCCATCTGCGAACTCGGTGATTATTTTACCACTTCTTAAAAAAGGACTGACATGAGGAATAATCTCAATTCATGTGGATTGTAAAAATAATGGATAAAAAGAAAGGTCGCAGGCGAATTTAGAGGGATAGTTTAAATGAAATAAATGGCTATCTTACTAATAAATAAAGAGGAGCATCGTAGGTGAAAAAGACGTCCGTAGACGCCTTTATTTTACAAATTAATCGTTGTGCCGACTAAAACGCCGTCTTACGACAACAAAGAAGACGGGGACGAAGAAGATAGCCAACAATGTTGCGGTCAGCATTCCTCCCATAACACCTGTACCGACCGCATTCTGCGCACCACTACCTGCACCGTGACTGATAACCAGAGGCATAACCCCCAGAATAAAGGCCAGTGATGTCATCAGGATAGGACGAAGACGCATGCGCGATGCCTCCAGCGTCGCTTCAATCAATCCCTTGCCTTCTTTATCCATCAGGTCTTTGGCAAACTCGACGATCAGGATGGCGTTCTTAGCCGAGAGGCCGATTGTGGTTAGTAAGCCAACCTGGAAATACACATCATTATTCATCCCACGCAGTGATGCTGCTAACAATGCGCCCACAACACCGAGCGGTACAACCAGCATCACCGAGAAAGGAATAGACCAGCTTTCATACAATGCGGCAAGGCAAAGGAAGACAACGATTAGTGAGATGGCATACAGCGCAGGTGCCTGGTTACCCGACAGTCGTTCCTGATAGGACATCCCCGTCCAGTCATGACCAATACCGTTTGGCAGTTTTTCCGCCAGGCTTTCCATTAGCGCCATTGCTTCACCGGTACTTCTGCCAGGCGCTGCTTCTCCCAGCAGTTCCATAGAAGGCATACCGTTATAGCGCTCCAGGCGCGGTGAGCCGTAGATCCAGTGTGCGGAACTGAACGTGGAGAATGGAACCATTTCGCCATTGGCGCTACGAACATACAGATTATTGATGTCCTCCGGTAACATACGGAACTTGGCATCGGCTTGTACGTACACTTTTTTCACGCGGCCACGGTCAATGAAGTCATTGACGTAATAGCCGCCCAGCGCAGCTGAGATGGTTTCGTTGATATCAGACAGTGAGACACCAAGCGCTTGCGCTTTCTCCTGATCGACATCCAGCTTGAACTGTGCGGTATCCTCGAGCCCGTTTGGGCGCACACGAACCAGCAGGTCAGGGTGTTTGGCAACCATGCCCAGCAGTTGGTTACGTGCCTGGGTTAGCGCAGCATGTCCCAACCCGCCCTGGTCAATCAGCTCGAAGTCGAAGCCCGTTGCGGTACCCAGTTCAACGATGGCTGGCATGTTGAAAGGGAACACCAGACCATCACGAATCTGACTAAACGCTCGGGTAGCGCGGGCGATAATTGATTCAACGTTATTTTCGTTACCGCTACGTTCTTCCCAGGGCTTGAGGCTGACGAACGCCATCCCTGAGTTTTGCCCCTGGCCGCTGAAGCTAAAGCCGTTAACCGTAAAGACGCTTTCAACGTTGGCTTTTTCATTGTTCAGGTAGTAGTGGGTGACCTGATCCAGCACCTTCTGGGTGCGTTCTTGCGTGGCGCCTGCAGGAAGTTGAATCATCGTCAGGAAGACGCCCTGATCTTCCTCTGGCAGGAAGGATGTTGGCAGGCGCATAAACAGCACCGCCATCCCGATGACGATTATCAGGTAGACGACCAGGTAACGCCCAGTTTTACGCACAATACCGCTGACGCTATTGGTGTAGTGATTGACGCTGTGATCGAATTTGGCATTGAACCAGCCAAAGAAACCGCTTCTTTTCTCGTGATGTTCAGCTGATACGGGCTTCAGCAGCGTTGCACAAAGTGCGGGAGTCAGGATCAGCGCGACCAGTACTGAAAGCGCCATGGCGGAAACGATGGTGATGGAAAACTGCCGATAGATAGCCCCGGTTGAACCGCCAAAGAAGGCCATCGGGATAAATACCGCAGACAGCACCATAGCAATACCAACCAGTGCTCCCTGTATTTGTGACATGGATTTTTCCGTCGCCTCTTTGGGCGGCAGATGATCTTCCATCATCACGCGTTCCACGTTTTCTACCACCACTATCGCATCATCGACCAATAGACCGATGGCGAGCACCATGCCGAACATCGTCAGGGTGTTTATTGAGTAGCCAAACGCAGCAAGCACGGCAAATGTGCCCAACAATACGACAGGTACGGCGATGGTCGGAATGAGCGTTGCCCGGATGTTTTGCAGGAACAAATACATAACCAGGAACACCAGCACGATCGCTTCAAACAGCGTTTTTACCACTTCATGAATGGAGATGGTCACAAATGGCGTCGTGTCGTACGGGTAGACCACCTTCATTCCCTGCGGGAAGAATGGTTGCAGTTCAACCAGCTTGGCTTTAATAGCGTTCGCGGTATCCAGCGCGTTTGCCCCGGTTGCCAGCTTGATCCCAAGGCCGGATGCAGGCTTACCGTTAATACGCGCCACGACGTTGTAGTTTTCCCCGCCCAACTCGATACGCGCGACGTCTTTCAGGTGAACAACCGAACCATCGCTGTTCACGCGTAAAGTCACTTTGCCGAACTCTTCAGGGTCTTTCAGTCGCGTTTGCGCAATGATAGAAGCGTTCAGCTGCTGGTTAGGTAATGCAGGCGTCCCCCCTAACTGACCTGCGGCAATCTGATCGTTCTGTACCTTCAACTGATTGATCACATCAACCGGCGTGAGCTGATATTTATTCAATAAGTTTGCATCCAGCCAGATGCGCATGGCGTACTGTGCACCAAACAGCTGCACGTCACCCACGCCATTCAGACGGCTGATTGAGTCTTTAACGTTCGAGGCGACGTAATCGGAAATGTCATCCTGTGTGGTTTGTGGGTTGTCAGAAACAAACCCCGCGACCATCAAAAAGCTGCTGCTGGATTTCTCGACGCTGATCCCTTGCTGCTGAACTTCTTGCGGCAGTAGCGGAGTGGCGAGCTGCAGTTTATTTTGCACCTGCACTTGCGCGATATCGGGATCGGTACCGGACTGGAAAGTCAGCGTAATAGTCACACTCCCGGCCGAGTCGCTGGTGGAGGACATATACATCAGGTTATCGATACCATTCATATTCTGTTCGATAACCTGTGTGACTGTATCCTGAACCGTCTGTGCATCCGCACCAGGGTAGGTGGCAGAAATAGCGACCGCAGGAGGCGCAATGGTCGGGTACTGTGCCACGGGCAGTTGCATGATTGCCAGAGCACCCGCCATCATCAGAATGATAGCCAATACCCAGGCAAAGATA
This sequence comes from Citrobacter sp. Cpo037, assembly GCF_030332945.1. Taxonomy (NCBI): domain Bacteria; kingdom Pseudomonadati; phylum Pseudomonadota; class Gammaproteobacteria; order Enterobacterales; family Enterobacteriaceae; genus Citrobacter; species Citrobacter sp. Cpo037. Next base: position 221,172 of record NZ_JAOWGW010000063.1, on the reverse strand, counting down.
GGACGCCTGATAAAAAAGTTAGCCATGTCCGGTTACCTTATTGGGCTTTCGTGGCAGGGGTTTCGGTATCGGCGGTTGCTTTAACCTGAACGCCTGGACGTGCTTTCTGTAAGCCGCTCACGATAACTTTGTCACCCGGTTGCAGGCCTTCGCTAATGAGCCACTTGTCACCAATAGCTTGTGCGGCAACGACTGCGCGAGACTCAACCTGACTCTTGTCGTTAACGACCATTACGGTGGCATCGCCGCGAGGCGTACGCGTTACCCCCTGCTGCGGAACGAGAATGGCATTCGGCTGGACGCCTTCATCAATGCGTGCGCGCACAAACATGCCCGGCAACAGCGTGTGCTGTGGGTTAGGGAACACGGCTCTGAGGGTGATTGAGCCGGTGCTTTCATCAACCGTCACATCGGAAAACTGCAAAGAGCCTTTTAGCGGGTATGACTGACCATTTTCCATTACCAGTTCGACAGTACTGCTGGCGCTGTCTTTATGCAGGCTCCCTTGTTCAACGGACTGTTTGAGGCGCATAAAGTCGTTACTGGACTGTGTCACGTCGACGTAAATGGGATCGAGCTGTTGAACGGTAGCAAGCTCTGTAGCCTGGCCATTCGTGACTAATGCACCTTCGGTGACGTTAGATTTACCGATGCGTCCGCTAATTGGCGATGTTACTTTGGTGTAGGCCAGATTGATACGCGCGCTTTCGACCGCCGCTTTTGCCGCGATCACGGAGGCATCGGCCTGACGGGCATCAGCAATTGCCTGATCGTACTCTTGCTGGCTGATGTACTTGGTGCCAACCAACGGCACATAGCGTTTTACCGTTAAATGCGCGATTGCAGCAGCCGCTTCACTCTTCGCCAGTTCACCTTTGGCGCTGTCATAGTCAGCCTGATAAGTCACGGGATCGATCTGATAAAGTGACTGTCCGGATTCAATATCGCTTCCCTCAGTGAAATTCCGTTTAAGCACTATCCCGCTGACCTGGGGACGAACTTCTGCAATTCGGAATGCCGTTGTGCGCCCGGGTAATTCGGTCGTTACGGCTAAAGGAGCCTTTTCGACAACATGGACAGTCACCTGCGGTTCTGTGGGATGAGCTTGTGTTTCTCCCTGATCGTTACAACCGGCGAGTAATGCTGCGGAGACGATGATGAATGAGGGCAGGAGTGAAAACCTGGCATTTTTCGTCATTTCTATTCCTTAAAAAACCGAACGCTCGTTATTAACCGGGTAACGCAGGGGCGATAACGCGCACAAGAAAAATAATAGTTGGCTATCCTACAAATTATTAGCTTGCGATGTAAGCAATACTTATTTATGGGCGCGATACACGGCACGTAAAAGCAAAAAAAGATTAATCGACAGCTGTTTCATTGTGGTGTTAATAGCAATACTATGATTCGCATAAACACAAATTGAAATAAGCATTTGGTTTATGAATATATTTGTTGTTGGTATTCGTTTTGTTTATTCGTGTGCGAAGTCCGTAATAATATTTTTTAGAACTCGTTTAAATAAATGCTAAGTGATACATTTGTTCCGTGTCGCAAATATTAGATAAGAAAGTTAATCATTCTCTACCTACCTCAGACAGTCGGAACCATGGCCAGAAAAACGAAAGCTGATGCCCTCAAAACGCGGCAGCACCTGATAGAAACGGCAATTGTGCAGTTTGCCGCACGTGGCGTAAGCAATACGACGCTAAACGACATTGCGGATGCCGCCAGCGTCACGCGTGGTGCGCTCTATTGGCATTTCGAAAATAAAACTCAATTGTTTAATGAGCTATGGTTACAACAACCACCTTTACGCGATCTTATTCAGGACAAGCTAATTGGTCGTTGGGGGGATAACCCTTTACAGCGATTGCGAGAAAAGTTTGTGGTGGGGTTACAATATATTGCAGAGAACCCTCGTCAGCAGGCATTAATGCAGATTTTATATCATAAGTGTGAATTTCATAACGATATGATATCTGAGCAGGCTATTCGCGATAAAATTGGTATCAGTCATCAAAGCATTCGTGATTCCCTACAAAAGTGTGTAGATGACAATCTGATTGCCACCACTCTTGATTTAGATGTCATCATCATTATTCTGCACGGTAGCTTTAGCGGAATTATAAAAAACTGGTTAATGAATCCAGTGAGTTATGACCTGTATGGGCAAGCTCCAGTATTAGTTGATAATGTATTAAAAATGTTAAGCCCAGACGGCAGCGTCATGCAATTAATGCAGAGTGAAAACCAGTTTGGATAGTTTTAACTGCCAGATGCTGACGACTGTCGAAGCGTTACCTAAAGTGCTATTCGAGGTCGACGCAGTTGACCAGCTTAAGGGGATTCACTGAGTTCATATTCCGGCACTTGTCGTGCTCTGTTGTCATCATCTCTATCCATTGGATGAGCAGCGCATCAAAAAGAAAAACGAATACCGCAAAAACAACCAGCCACCAATACTTGCGAATCATTCCTAAACCCTGTGTATTCATGCCCAAGCGTGCAGGGAATATACACGAAATCTTTAAGCTGAAAAGCAGACTTACAATGCCTTTACTTTGTTGAAAGATCGCCACTCTTTGCCGTCAATCGACTCTTTTTAGACAGGTTTTTTGTCTTACGCTTTTTCACCTTTGCAAGCTCCATCTCTGAAAAATGAGAGCCAATATCCAATCTTCTGAGCCCCATTTTTACGTACTCGGCATTGATTTCAATTCCGACAAATTTGCGCCCTAATTCCACGGCGGTGGCACCGGTTGTGAAGCTACCGGCAAAGGGGTCCAGTACCTTGTCATCAGGGCTGGAGGACGCCAGAATTATACGCTCCAGGAGGGCTTTGGGCTTTTGAGTCGGGTGATTTTCGTATTCGTCCATCAGATAACGAACGCGTGGAAACTCCCAGACATTGCCCGGTACTTTTTTCTGGTTGTAAGGTTGAGGCGGATTCTTTCTGTAGTCTATCAGTGCGCGTTTGGCACCAGTTTTGGCTTCAACCAGAATATCATCACGATTAAACGTATAGTTTTTCTGATCTTTTACCATCATCAGGATCGGTTCATACATCGAACCAAAGTAATTTTTGGCTTGTACCCCTGAGCTATCGTATGACCACACGATACGGCTCTTGATAGTAAAGAGCTGGCGGCATTTGAGGTCAATATACGGCATGTTCTCCGTACTGTTCATGATGTACATGGTGCCGTGCGGTTTGAGAATGCGATGGCACTCGTCAATGCACTCAAACAGCCAAGCCAGAAAAGCCTCTTCATTCCAGGATTCCACCATCCCATCAAAGTCTTTACCGATATTATAAGGAGGGTCGGCAAAAATGAGATCGATGCTTTCAGACGGCAGCTTTTTCAGTTCGGTCAGAGCATCACCCAGGATTATCTTTTTAGATTCATCGCCAAAATAGACAGGTTCACATCTTGCGTTCACCGCCAAAGCCTCCCGTGTGACGTTAATAAAAAAGGCGCTTCCCCATGCCGAGTAGCGCCTTTTAAAACAAACATTTAACTGATTAGTATCAGTTCATGCCGTATTTTTTCAGTTTTTTACGCAGCGTACCACGGTTGATGCCCATCATCAGGGCAGCACGGGTCTGGTTACCGCGGGTGTATTGCATCACCATGTCCAACAGGGGCTGTTCTACTTCAGCCAGTACCAGCTCATAGAGATCGTTAACATCCTGACCATTCAATTGAGCAAAATAGTTCTTCAGTGCCTGTTTAACCGAGTCACGCAGGGGCTTTTGAGTTACCTGGTCCTGAGAGTTAACGGTAGAAACGGTCAGTACGTCAGAATTTACGCGTTGTTCGAACATAGTTCTGTCAGCTCTTTATTTCTGTTTACGCAAAATTTTCGAAGTATGCCTCCAACGCCGCCAGCTGTTCGCTGGAATCTTCAATGGCGTTGAATGTGCGCCGAAACTGGTCATCCGGAGCGTGTTCCTGGAGATACCAGGATACGTGTTTACGCGCAATTCGGTACCCTTTTGCCTGACCATAAAAGTCGTGCAGTTCCCGAACGTGCGCACAAAGCAAGCGCTTCACCTCTGCCAGAGGCAGCGGGGGCAGCAGCTCCCCAGTGTCCAGATAATGCTGGATTTCCCGAAAGATCCAGGGTCTTCCCTGAGCTGCACGTCCTATCATCAGGGCATCCGCCCCCGTATAGTCGAGTACAGCTCTGGCTTTATGCGGGTCAGTAATGTCGCCATTCGCGATAATCGGAATGGAAACTTTCTGCTTAACTGCCCGAATACTATCGTACTCAGCATCTCCATTGAACAAACAGGCGCGGGTGCGTCCATGAATGGTCAGAGCCTGAATGCCACAGTCTTCAGCCAGTTGGGCAATCTCTACGCAGTTACGGTGTTCCGGAGCCCAGCCGGTGCGAATCTTGAGTGTGACAGGAACGTCCACTGCATTGACGACCTCGGTTAGTATCGATTTCACTAAATCCGGGTACTGCAAGAGGGCTGAACCTGCGAGCTTGCGATTCACTTTTTTAGCCGGACACCCCATATTGATATCAATAATCTGGGCGCCGCTTTCCACGTTAATACGTGCGGCATCGGCCATCTCAACAGGGTCGCTACCGGCAATTTGCACCGTGCGAATTCCTGGCTCATCAACGTGCACCATCCGTAAACGAGACTTGTCACTTTCCCAAACCTGCGGGTTAGAAGACATCATCTCGGATACTGTCAATCCTGCTCCCATCTCATAGCACAGCGTCCTGAATGGTCTGTCAGTGATGCCAGCCATAGGTGCTGCGATCAGGCGATTTCTGAGCTGGTATTGTCCGATGCGCATGAGTTAAGAAATGACCATACTGTGACTGCAAGGCGGCGTATATTACGCATTTTTCGCACGAGATGAAAGGCCAAACTTTGACCAATCCACTGAGGTGGATCAATGAATTGCCGTAAATGTGAACGCATGAAAATATTTAATCATATAAATCATCGCATTATAAAAATGTGTCGATTTTATATACACATATAATTTTGCGTAACTTCTCATTTTTTCTTCAGCTGCAGACGGTACTGACAAGATATTCTGCTGAATTAATCGGCAAATTACCTCGTCATTGTGTGATCGCTACCTCATTTTAGTACAGGATCTCGGTATCCCCAGAATAGCTGTCCGTAATCTTGCGTTCATTCAACGGCTGCAGCGGGCGATTGTTTGCTGGCCCAACAATGTAGTGAAATTTATCCAACTGTTCGGCAGAAAGAGCAACAGGCGTTTTCAGGACAGACCAGGTGACGCCTTCGGTGCAGGGAGGTGTTGTTAACGAACCACGGTAGCGCCAGTAGGTTTTATTGTCGGGTAAAAGCTGGTGGATATCGACCGGCGAGAAGATGTCCATGCTGCTGTCCTCCATGGTTGGAAAGGACTCCCACAAATTTTGAATCGCCTGGTTCTGTTCACCCACGTCAAACATAACCGCCACAATAGCAATGTCTCCGGATTGATTTTTGTGGAGCAACTGCATCTCCAGCGGATAGGTTTTACCGTTGAGGGTATGTTCACTCGGGGCGTGAAAATCAAATTGTTTTAAATAATAAAGCGTTTCATCAATTTCAATAGAATTAGATGCGTAACTACTCATCGTTGCTTGCAACGTATGGTTAATGCTCCGAAATCTAGTTGGGCCATCGACGTACTGCATGTTTAGCGCGGGGAGACCGAGTTTACTGGTTGTGGTGGTCTGGATGTCTATGGGGGATTGGTTTATGCCTGTCTGGCACGTTGCATACGCTTTGCTGATTTCTCCCCATCGTGCGGGGCCGTTTTCTTCGGTATATCCCCATGGTACGGCCAGCGTGGTCAGTGGCATCATGCATGCTGCCAGCAAAGTTGTTGTAAAACAGTTGAAACGCATACGTTTACTCAACGAAACTCAATATAAAAAATAACAAAATCAATTGATTATTATATCGCTGAGGAAAGTGTCGGTATGCTGGTCAATTGTCTGAAAATGGCGTGGTCAGATAACCACGCCGGATGGGATTATTTTTTCTGGCCGGTAATACGACACCACTCTTCTTTCTCGATAACCGGATCGAGCGTAAAGAGATCGGCATAGGCTTCACAGACGCTTTCCGCCTGGCTGGCAAGAATACCAGAAAGCCCAAGCAAACCGCCCTCAACGGGCAGTACGCTGATTAACGGAGCCAGTTCACGTAATGGGCCAGCAAGGATGTTGGCGACCACCACGTCGGCTTTCATCGCCTCTGGCTGGTCTTTCGGCAGATAAAGCTCCAGACGCTCAGAAACACCATTACGCTGGGCGTTATCACGGCTGGCCTGAATCGCTTGCGGGTCGATATCCACGCCAATGGCTTTCGCCGCACCCAGCTTCAGTGCCGCAATGGCAAGAATGCCGGAGCCGCAGCCAAAGTCGATAACCGTTTTACCGTTAAGATCAAGACCGTCCAGCCATTGCAGGCACAGAGAGGTAGTGGGGTGCGTGCCTGTGCCAAATGCCAGACCCGGGTCCAGCATCACGTTGACAGCATTCTCATCCGGGACATCGCGCCAGCTTGGGCAAATCCACAGACGTTCACCAAAGCGCATCGGGTGGAAGTTATCCATCCATTCGCGTTCCCAGTCTTTGTCTTCGAGCTGTTCGATTTTATGCGCGAAGCCTTCACCCAGCAGCGGATGCTGTTCCAGGATGGCAACCACTTCTTTCATGTCGGTTTCTGCATCGAACAAGCCGATAACGTCGGTATCACCCCACAGGCGAGTCTCGCCCGGCAGAGGTTCAAATACCGGCGTATCATGCGTATCCTGGAAAGTAATGGAAACGGAGCCCGCTTCCATCAGCGCATCGCTCAACTCTTCAGCGTTGGCACCGGTCGTGTTCAGTTTCAGTTGGATCCATGGCATGGCAAAACTCTTTATTTATCAGTAGTCAATATGGCGGCTTGCGGGACGGCGGAACCGAAACGGTTGCCTATCAGGAAAGCCAGCAAGCTTATCAGTAACGAGGGCACGATTGGGTGGAAGCCCAGGAACTGAACGTTAAAGGTGGCGAGTAGAGCATAAAGCACGCCGCCGACAATCATCGCGCTCAATGCGCCTGACGCGTTTGCCCGCTCCCAATAGAGGCCCAGCACCAGAGGCCACAGGAAGACGGCCTCCAGCCCGCCAAACGCCAGCAGATTCAGCCAGATAATCATCTCTGGCGGTTTCCAGGCGGCCAGCAACAGTAACGCGCCCAACAGCAGGGTAATCACTGCCGACATGCGTTTCAGCCGGGTTTCGTTTTCCAGCTGTTCCGGGCGAAGGTTCAGGTACAGATCCTTAATGATCGTAGCGGAACTTTGCAGCAATTGGGCATTGATCGTCGACATAATCGCAGCCATAGGTGCGGCGAGGAAAATCCCGGCAGCGACCGGCGGCAGGACTTTGACCATCAGCGTAGGGATAACCAGATCCGGTACCGTCAGGTCAGGGATGACCGCCCGTCCCAGGGCACCCGCCAGATGCATACCAAACATCAGGATCGCCACTACGATGGTGCCGATGATAATGCCGCGGTGCACCGCTTTACTGTCTTTATAAGAGATGCAGCGTACCGCGGTATGCGGTAGGCCAATCACGCCAAAGCATACTAACACCCAGAATGAGGTCATAAATGTGGGTGACAAAATGTCATCAGCGCCCTGCGGCGAGACCAGTTTAGGGTCGATAGTCTGCAGGGTTACCACCGCATTGCTAAGGCCACCGGCAGCATGAACGACGCCGACCAGCAAAACGATAGTACCAATCAGCATCACCATGCCCTGCATGGTGTCGTTCAGTACACTGGCGCGAAAGCCGCCGAACGCCGTGTATAACGCGATGCTGACGCCAAAAATCAGCAGACCGGTTTCGTAGGGGATACCCGCTGCGGTTTCCAGCAAACGTGCGCCGCCAATAAACTGTACGGTCATTGCCCCGACAAACGCGACCAACAGGCTGAGGCTTGCCAGCCATACCAGCAGGCGGCTCTGGTAGCGCGCAAATAGCATATCGTTGAGGGTAACAGCATTATAACGGCGTGCCAGAATCGCGAACTTCTTGCCGAGAATACCCAGCGACAGCCAGACGGCAGGCAACTGGATCATCGCCAGCAGCACCCATCCCAGTCCGTATTTGTAAGCGGCACCAGGACCGCCAATAAACGAGCTGGCGCTAATGTAGGTTGCCGTTAGCGTCATCGCTAACACGACCCCGCCCATGGAGCGGCTGCCAAGGAAATATTCATTCAGGAAGGTACCGGTAACTCTCTTACGCATGGCATAAACTGAGAGACCGAATACCACCAGAAGATAGGCGACCAGCGGTAAAATAACTTCAAGCTGCATCGTCATCCTCCAACGGAATGTCGCGATAGATAAACTTTACCATCGCCCAGCACAGCACGATAAAAACCAGCGGCGTTAACAGACAGGCCATTTCGAACCAGTGCGGTAAGCCGGTAAAACCCAGCGTTGAATCAGGTAAGTAAGCGGCCACTAACCATGTGACCAGATATAAAAGGGTTAGCCACAGCGCCCAGCGCGCCTCTTTATGGGCCTGAACAAAACGAGCGTCCATTTTTTGTCCCTTGTGGATAAAGAAAGCGGGGATTGTACCTTATGGCACGTGCGGGAGGGGAGAAAAACAAAAGGCCGGAATTTCCGGCCTTTTCGGTTAATGCACGCTTACTTTTCCTGAAGTCCGAGTTTTTTCTCCAGGTAGTGGATATTGGTTCCACCGTGCTGGAAGTGCTCATCATTCATGATACGGATCTGCAGGTCAACGTTGGTTTTGATACCGTCGATGATCAGTTCCTGCAATGCGTTTTTCATACGGGCGATAGCGACGTCGCGGTTTTCGCCATAGCAGATCAGCTTACCGATCATTGAGTCATAGTACGGAGGTACGGTGTAGCCTGCGTAAATATGAGACTCCCAACGCACACCAAAGCCACCCGGCGCGTGGAAACGCGTGATTTTACCCGGGCTTGGCAGGAAGGTGTTCGGGTCTTCGGCGTTGATACGGCATTCAACCGCATGGCCTTTAACCACAACTTCGTCCTGCTTGATGGACAGCGGTTGGCCCGCTGCGATGCGCAGCTGCTCTTTGATCAGGTCAACGCCGGTGATCATTTCGGTTACCGGGTGTTCAACCTGAATACGGGTGTTCATCTCAATGAAGTAGAACTCGCCGTTTTCGAACAGGAACTCGAAAGTACCCGCCCCGCGATAGCCGATATCAACACAGGCTTTGGCGCAACGCTCGCCGATGTAGCGACGCAGTTCCGGGGTAATGCCCGGCGCTGGTGCTTCTTCGACAACTTTCTGGTGACGACGCTGCATGGAGCAGTCACGTTCTGCCAGATAAATCGCGTTACCCTGACCGTCAGCCAGCACCTGAATTTCAATGTGGCGTGGGTTTTCCAGGTATTTCTCCATGTAGACCATATCGTTATTGAAAGCGGCTTTCGCTTCCGCTTTGGTCATGGAGATGGATTGTGCCAGTTCGGCATCGCTGCGCACGACGCGCATACCGCGACCGCCGCCGCCGCCGGAGGCTTTGATGATAACCGGGTAGCCGATGCGTTTAGCATGAGCGCGGTTAGCGTCCATGTCATCGCCCAGCGGGCCGTCAGAGCCTGGGACTGTCGGTACGCCCGCTTTCTTCATCGCGGTGATTGCAGACACTTTGTCGCCCATCAGGCGGATGGTGTCGGCTTTCGGGCCGATGAAGATAAAGCCAGAACGCTCTACCTGCTCAGCAAAGTTGGCGTTCTCAGAGAGGAAGCCATAGCCCGGGTGAATTGCCACCGCGCCGGTGATTTCAGCGGCGCTGATGATAGCCGGGATGTTCAGATAGCTTTTTACGGACGGAGCCGGGCCGATACAGACCGTCTCATCCGCCAGCAATACGTGTTTTAAATCGCGATCCGCACTTGAATGCACAGCGACAGTCTTGATGCCCAGTTCTTTACAGGCACGAAGAATACGCAGGGCAATCTCGCCGCGGTTGGCGATAACAATTTTATCCAACATGTTCGCCTCGTTATTCGATGACGACCAGCGGCTCGTCAAATTCTACCGGTTGACCACTTTCTACCAGAATCGCTTTAACTACGCCGGATTTGTCGGCTTCGATCTGGTTCATCATTTTCATGGCTTCAACGATGCACAGGGTATCGCCCGCATTCACTTTCTGTCCGATTTCGATGAACGCTTTAGCATCCGGGCTCGGGGTGCGGTAGAACGTACCAACCATTGGGGAGCGTACGATGTGACCACTGATTTCCGCTGCTGCCGGAGCTTCCATACTTGGAGAGGCAGTTTGTGCGACAGCGTTAGACAGAGCTGGTTGCTGCATCACTGGTGCAGCATAAGCCTGTTGCATCATCGGAAAACTTGCAGCTGGCGCTGCACGGCTGATGCGTACAGATTCTTCGCCTTCAGAAATTTCCAGTTCGGAGATGCCTGATTCTTCAACCAGCTCGATCAGTTTTTTAATCTTACGAATATCCATGAGTGGGTTCCGTACTCTTTGTTTAGTGAGATTGTGACAGGCGTTTTACCGCCGTCTGTATAGCATTTTTATAACAGTGAGTGACAAGATGCCACGCATCTCAGGCGCTGCACAGGGCGCTGCTGCCATTAAGTGAGATTGCCAGACTTGTTAGTCATTGTGCGGCTATCTTCTGCCATTTTCGGGTAAAAGACAAAATATACCTTCAATATGCGATTGTCACCCTTTCAGCGCCTTAAAAACGCTACCGGGGATAGCAAAGTCGCACATTATAACTATTTCGTAGCAATTGGCAGCTAAATACTGGTCTTATCAGGGAAGATAATCAACCGTTAACATGTAAAGAAAATCGGATCGTCAGTGTTTTGCAACGCACTGCACATATCGTGAAACTACCGCCACCACTGGCGAAACTTCTTGTAACGGCACGCTAACAGCACCGCAGCGATCGCTGCATAAATAATCGGTTGAGGGGAGATAATTTTAACCGACCACAGATAATGTATGGGTGTCAGGATCGCCACAAGATAGACGAAGTTATGCAAATACTGCCATTTTTTACCCAGCTTTCGCTGTGCAGCCTGCGTGGACGTTAAGGTGAGGGCGAATAATATGACCCAACTGGCAATGCCCAAGGTTAAATAAGGCCGCGTAATTAATTCCCGCCCTAACAACGCCAGATTATTAATGCCCAGTTCCAGTAATGCGTAGCTGGTTAAATGCAGCGTTGCCCAGGCAAAACACCATAGCCCTAACAGGCGACGTGTGCGTATCAATAATGGCTGTTTAGCGTAGCGCGCGAGTGGAGAGACCAGCAAGGTCGCCAGCAAGAATTTCAGAGCTGTCCTACCGGTAAAGTGCTGGATATCTTTGACCGGATCGGCGCTCAGGCCGCCGTGATTTACCGCCCAAAATAGCCAGATAAACGGCAAAAAACCGGCAAGATGCAGGCAAACTTTCAGCCCGGTAATGTGCTTTGCAGTCAGACGCACTTAAAAATTCTCCTGCAAATTGAGTCCGCGATACAGTGACGCAACCTCTTCGGCATAGCCGTTAAACATCAGCGTGGGCTGACGCTGTACGTCCAGAATACCGCCAGCGCCAATAAAACGCTCGGTGGCCTGGGACCAGCGGGGATGATCGACATGCGGATTCACGTTGGCATAAAACCCGTATTCATTGGGCGCGGCCAGATTCCAGGTTGTCGGAGGGCGTTCGCGCGTGAGTTTGATACTCACGATCGACTTAATGCCTTTAAATCCATATTTCCACGGCACAATTAAGCGAATGGGCGCGCCATTTTGTGGCGGAAGGGCTTTTCCATAAACCCCCACTGTAAGCAACGTGAGTGGGTGCATCGCTTCATCCAGACGCAGTCCTTCAACATAGGGATACTTCAACCCGCCGCCAATAAAGCGATCTTTTTGTCCCGGCATTTCCTCTGGTGCGTACAGCGTTTCGAACGCGACATACTTCGCATTGCTGGTGGGTTCCACCTGCGCCAACAGTTTATGTAACGGAAAGCCAATCCATGGCACGACCATTGACCAGGCTTCCACACAGCGCATCCGGTAAATCCGTTGCTCCAGCGGGAAACGGGTGGTCAAGGTGTCGTGATCGAGAGTGAGTGGTTTGGCGACCTCACCACTGATTTTTAATGTCCATGGATCGGTTTTCAGGCTACCCGCGTTGGCTGCCGGATCCGCTTTGTCGAGACCGAATTCATAGAAGTTGTTGTAGCCAGAAACTTTATCCGCTGGGGTTAAAGGAAGCGAATTTTGCCAGGCGGCGGGCTTGCTGAAATTAAGCGGCTTTCCCGCGGGCGCGGGCGGGCGGTCATTACCCTTAAACCAACTCAGAAGGTCAGCTTGCGCAGAGTGGGGTAAAGACAACGCGGCTGCGCTGATCCCTAATGCTTTCAGCACCTGGCGACGCTGCATAAAAAAAGCCGACTCGTCAGTGACGTCGGCTTCTGTAAATGGACGTAATTTCTTCATAACAGACTCCCGGCTTATGCGTCATAACTGACAGGGGACGCGTAGTTAATATGGCAGGGAGTCTGTAGATGTGCCGCGAAATTTCGTTAATTAAGTGTAAATTTCTGCGCCAGAGTCTGTTACTTCACCTTCACCAGCGTACGGCCTTGCACCTGGTTATTGATGATGGCATCGGCGAACTTCGGCGCATCCGCCAGCGTAATTTCCGTTGCCGCCTGAGCATAGAAAGATTCCGGCAGATCCTTAACCAGACGCGCCCAGGCTTCTGCACGGCGTGCCGGCGGGGTCATCACCGAGTCCACTCCTTGCAAACGAACGTTACGCAGAATGAATGGCATCACCGTGGTTGGCAGAGCGAAACCGCCCGCCAGACCGCAGGCAGCAACACAGCCGCCGTAGTTCATCTGCGCGAGGACTTTCGCCAGAACTTTGTCGCCAACGGTATCCACCGCGCCAGCCCACAGCTGTTTTTCCAGCGGACGAGACTCGGCAAACTCATCGCGACCAAGAATACGGTTTGCGCCCAGGCTTTTCAGGTAGTCGTGGGTGCTTTCACGGCCCGAAACCGCCGCAACCTGATAACCCAGCTTATGCAGTAACGCAACGGCCGTGCTGCCCACGCCTCCGCTGGCGCCTGTGACGACAATCTCACCGTCTTGCGGACGAATTCCTGCATCTTCAAGCGCCATGACGCAAAGCATGGCGGTAAAGCCAGCGGTACCGATGACCATGGCTTTACGTCCATCCAGCCCTTTTGGCAGCGCAACCAGCCAGTCGCCTTTCACGCGTGCGCGTTCTGCCAGTCCACCCCAATGATTTTCACCCACGCCCCAACCGGTCAGTAAAACCTCCTGACCCGCATGAAAACGGGGATCTTCGCTTGCGCGCACGGTACCGGCGAAATCGATACCAGGAATCATCGGAAAATTACGAATGATTTTTCCCTTGCCGGTGATAGCCAGGGCGTCTTTATAGTTCAGGCTTGACCAGTGGACATCCACCGTCACATCGCCTTCCGGTAGCTGATTTTCGTCGAGGGGTTGAACGGATGCGAGGGTTTTTCCGTCCTGCTGTTCTAAGATCAAAGCCTGCATAACCTGTCCTCAATTCGTATAGTGGATTGGAAAATTAATAATGAAGACTATACTCGCTAATCAAAACATGATGCCGATTCTGCGCAATAAATTGCCAGATATACCTGATTTGGTAGTATGCCCTCACAGTTTGTATAAATTGACGGATTTTGCCTTCAGTTTTGCATTTTAGAGTCGATTTATTACTTTCAGGCCTGTTTCATAACTGTCGGAGTTAACACAAGGATGCGATTAACGACGAAATTTTCAGCTTTTGTCACGCTGCTTACTGGGTTAACGATCTTCGTGACTCTGATCGGCTGTTCGCTGAGTTTCTACAACGCTATTCAATATAAGTTCACCACGCGCGTTCATGCGGTCGCGACGGCGATTGATACGCATCTGGTCTCCAGAGATGTCGTTGCGTTAACCCCGCAAATCGATGAGCTGATGGTTTCTGTTGATATCGTGCGCATCGAACTGTTGCAGGGCGGAAATGTGGTGTATGACCACTCACGCACCAGCAGCTACCGACCGGCAGGGACGAACAATCTCTACCGCGAGATTACCGTACCGTTGGTCAAGCATCCGGGTATGTCATTGCGTCTGGTTTATCAGGATCCAATGGGTAACTATTTCCATTCGCTACTGACCACCGCACCGCTCACGATAGCCATTGCTTTCATTATTCTGATGCTCTTTTTGTCTGTGCGCTGGCTTCAGCGCCAGCTTTCAGGTCAGGAACTGCTGGAGATTCGTTCCACGCGTATTCTGAACGGCGAGCGTGGACCGAACGTGCGGGGAACGGTCTATGAATGGCCTGCGCGTACCAGCAGTGCGCTCGATATGCTGCTGACTGAAATTCAAAATGCCCGCGAGCAACGCAGCCGCCTGGATACGCTGATTCGTTCCTATGTCGCGCAGGATACAAAAACCGGGCTAAGCAACCGCTTGTTCTTTGATAACCAACTGGCCACGCTGCTGGAAGATCAGGAAAAAGTAGGCTCGCATGGCGTCGTGATGATGGTGCGCCTGCCGGATTTTACGCTGCTGCGCGATAGCTGGGGAATCACCCTCGCAGAAGAACAAATCTCGACGCTGATCAATTTGTTGTCGACTTTTATGACGCGATATCCGGGCGCGTTGCTGGCGCGCTACCACCGTAGCGATTTTGCTATCCTGCTGCCACACCGCACGTTGAAAGAGGCGGAAAGCATTGCCGGGCAATTATTAAAAGCGGTAGATGCACTTCCGGCTAATAAAATGATCGATCGTGCCGATATGGTTCATATTGGCATTTGCGTTTGCCGCAGCGGTCAGTCGCCGGAGCAAGTGATGGATCATGCTGAAGCCGCCACCCGGAATTCGGTATTGCAGGGCGGAAATAGCTGGTCGGTCTATGATGACTCGCTGCCGGAAAAAGGTCGGGGCAACGTACGCTGGCGAACGCTTATCGAACAGATGCTTAGCCGGGGCGGGCCGAGAATTTATCAAAAGCCTGCCGTAACGCGTGAAGGCCGGGTGCACCATCGGGAGTTGATGTGCCGTATTTTTGATGGCAACGAAGAGGTCATTTCGGCGGAATATATGCCGATGGTCCTGCAATTTGGTCTGGCAGAAGAATATGACCGTTTGCAGATAAGCCGTCTGATCCTGCTTTTGGGCTACTGGCCGCAGGAAAATCTGGCGATGCAGACAACGGTTGAATCGCTTATTCGTCCACGTTTTCAGCGCTGGCTGCGTGATACGCTGATGCAGTGCGAAAAATCATTACGCAAACGCATAATTATTGAACTTGCTGAGGCAGATGTCTGTCAACATATCAGCCGGTTACAGCCCGTCATCAGATTGATGAATGCGCTGGGCGTGCGTATTGCCGTTACGCAGGCGGGGTTAACGCTGGTGAGCACCAGTTGGATCAAAGAGCTTAACGTTGAGTTATTGAAGCTGCATCCAAGTCTGGTGAGGAACATTGATAAGCGAACGGAAAATCAGCTTCTGGTTCAAAGCCTGGTGGAGGCCTGTTCGGGAACACCCACACAGGTTTACGCCACGGGCGTACGTTCGCGTAGTGAGTGGCATACGCTGACAGAACGCGGAGTTGCAGGTGGGCAAGGGGATTTTTTTGCCGCATCACAACCACTTGACACTAACGTGAAAAAATATTCGCAAAGATACTCGGTTTAACCTGCCGTTTAATTTGTTTTCACGTAGAATAACGCGCGCTGTGCCTTCTGGGGGTGTGCTTGCCTGCTCGCCAGGTTGTAACAGCAAACATGCAGGTGAATGACCTTTGACAGGTTGCAAACAAAAGCGAGGAGTGCTGCTGATTTATTCAGCCCTGATGGACTCAGGCCGGTTTTGTAACAAAGGAAACGAACTGCACTAATTTTCACCGTAGCAGATGATTTTTGCGCCTTGTCGCTGCTGCGTGTGGTTGGTAAAGTAAGCGGATTTTGTTTTCCGCCCCAGCTTTCAGGATTATCCCTTAGTATGTTGAAAAAATTTCGTGGCATGTTTTCCAATGACCTGTCCATTGACCTGGGTACCGCGAATACCCTTATTTATGTAAAAGGACAAGGCATCGTATTGAATGAGCCTTCTGTTGTGGCCATTCGTCAGGATCGTGCCGGTTCGCCGAAAAGCGTGGCTGCAGTAGGTCATGATGCGAAGCAGATGCTGGGTCGTACGCCGGGCAATATCGCTGCAATTCGCCCAATGAAAGACGGCGTTATCGCTGACTTCTTCGTGACTGAAAAAATGCTCCAGCACTTTATCAAGCAAGTGCACAGCAATAGCTTCATGCGCCCAAGCCCGCGCGTACTGGTGTGTGTACCGGTTGGAGCAACTCAGGTTGAACGCCGTGCGATCCGTGAATCAGCTCAGGGCGCAGGTGCTCGTGAAGTCTTCCTGATCGAAGAGCCGATGGCGGCCGCGATCGGTGCGGGTCTGCCAGTTTCTGAAGCAACCGGTTCAATGGTTGTGGATATCGGTGGCGGTACCACTGAAGTTGCCGTTATCTCCCTGAATGGTGTGGTTTACTCCTCTTCTGTCCGTATTGGCGGCGACCGCTTCGATGAAGCCATCATTAATTATGTTCGTCGTAACTACGGTTCCCTGATCGGTGAAGCGACCGCAGAACGTATTAAACACGAGATCGGTTCCGCTTATCCGGGTGACGAAGTGCGCGAAATCGAAGTTCGCGGTCGTAACCTGGCTGAAGGCGTTCCGCGCGGCTTTACCCTGAACTCCAACGAGATTCTGGAAGCCCTGCAGGAACCGCTGACCGGTATCGTGAGCGCAGTAATGGTTGCACTGGAACAGTGCCCGCCGGAACTGGCGTCTGACATCTCCGAACGCGGTATGGTGCTGACCGGTGGTGGTGCGCTGCTGCGTAACCTTGACCGTCTGTTAATGGAAGAAACCGGTATTCCAGTTGTTGTTGCTGAAGATCCGCTGACCTGCGTGGCGCGCGGCGGCGGCAAGGCGCTGGAAATGATCGACATGCACGGCGGCGACCTGTTCAGCGAAGAGTAATCGGATGCAGGTTGGGTAGCCCCCGCGGGTTGCCCTTCCGCTCTGATACGAGAATACGCATAGACTATGAAGCCAATTTTTAGCCGTGGCCCGTCGCTACAGATTCGCCTTATTCTGGCGGTGCTGGTGGCGCTCGGCGTTATTATTGCCGACAGCCGCCTGGGTACGTTTAGTCAAATCCGAACGTACATGGATACCGCCGTCAGTCCTTTCTACTTTATCTCAAATGGTCCTCGTGAATTACTCGACGGCGTGTCGCAAACGCTGGCTTCGCGTGACCAACTCGAACTTGAAAACCGTGCGTTGCGTCAGGAACTGCTGCTGAAAAACAGCGAACTACTGATGTTGGGGCAATACAAACAGGAGAACGCGCGTTTGCGTGAGCTGCTGGGATCGCCATTGCGTCAGGACGAACAAAAGATGGTGACGCAGGTCATCTCAACGGTTAATGACCCTTACAGCGATCAGGTCGTGATCGACAAAGGGAGCGTTAACGGCGTCTACGAAGGCCAGCCGGTTATTAGCGACAAAGGCGTAGTAGGTCAGGTCGTGGCGGTGGCTAAATTAACCAGCCGCGTGCTGCTGATTTGCGATGCGACGCATGCGCTGCCTATTCAGGTACTGCGTAATGATATCCGCGTAATCGCTGCGGGTAACGGCTGCACCGACGATCTTCAGCTCGAACACCTGCCGGCCAACACCGACATTCGCGTTGGCGATGTGCTGGTCACCTCGGGCCTGGGTGGACGTTTCCCTGAAGGTTATCCGGTTGCTGTTGTTTCTTCCGTTAAGCTGGACACTCAGCGCGCTTATACTGTGATTCAGGCTCGCCCGACTGCGGGTCTGCAGCGTCTGCGCTATCTGCTGCTGTTGTGGGGTGCCGATCGTAATGGCGCAAACCCGATGACGCCGGAAGAAGTACACCGCGTTGCTAATGAACGTCTGATGCAAATGATGCCGCAAGTTCTGCCTGCACCAGATACCATGGGACCGCCTGCGCCGATGCCAGCACCTGCAACAGGCGTGGCTCCAGCGCCCGCAGATACCACGCCGCCACAACCTGCTCCGCGTAAGCCGGGAGGACAGTAAGTGGCAAGCTATCGTAGCCAGGGACGTTGGGTGATTTGGCTCTCGTTCCTTATTGCACTGTTGCTGCAAGTCATGCCCTGGCCGGATGACATTCTGGTTTTCCGGCCAAACTGGGTGCTGCTCATCTTGTTGTATTGGATCCTGGCGCTGCCGCATCGCGTAAATGTGGGCACGGGATTTGTGGTGGGTGCCATACTGGATCTCATCAGCGGCTCCACGCTTGGCGTGCGCGCATTGTCGATGAGTATCATTGCTTATCTGGTCGCGCTGAAATTCCAGCTATTCCGAAACCTCGCGCTCTGGCAACAGGCGCTGGTGGTCATGTTGTTATCACTGGTCGTGGATATTATTGTTTTCTGGGCCGAGTTTTTAGTGATCAACGTCTCTTTCAGACCTGAAGTGTTCTGGAGTAGTGTAGTGAATGGTGTGCTTTGGCCATGGCTATTCTTACTGATGCGTAAAGTCCGTCAGCAGTTTGCGGTGCAATAAGGTTGATATGAATACTCTGTATCTTGCTTCAGGTTCTCCACGTCGTCAGGAGTTGCTCGCTCAGCTTGGTGTTACGTTTGAACGACTGGTCCCTGGGATTGAAGAACAGCGGCACCCGCAGGAAAGCGCGCAGCAGTACGTTTCCCGTCTGGCGCGCGAAAAAGCGCAGGCTGGCGTAGTAATGGCACAGCGCGATTTGCCGGTATTGGGTGCGGATACCATCGTTATCCTTAATGGCGAAGTGTTGGAAAAACCGCACGACGCCGACCATGCCGCAGCAATGCTGCGCAAACTGTCGGGCAAAACGCATCAAGTTATGACGGCCGTGGCACTGGCCGATCGCCAGCACAGTCTGGACTGCCTGGTAGCGACGGAAGTGACATTCAGAGCACTAACCGATGAGGACATCGCGGGCTATGTTGCCAGCGGTGAACCAATGGATAAAGCAGGTGCATACGGTATTCAAGGGTTGGGTGGCTGTTTTGTCAGGAAGATAAATGGCAGCTATCACGCCGTAGTCGGCTTACCGCTGGTAGAAACGTATGAGTTGCTGACCAATTTTAACGCACTGCGTGAGAAAAGGGATAAACATGACGGCTGAATTGTTGGTAAACGTAACGCCATCGGAAACTCGGGTGGCTTACATTGATGGCGGTATTCTGCAGGAAATTCATATTGAACGTGAGGCGCGACGCGGAATCGTAGGCAATATCTACAAAGGTCGTGTAAGTCGTGTACTTCCGGGTATGCAGGCGGCTTTTGTAGATATTGGACTGGATAAAGCCGCATTTCTTCACGCTTCTGACATCATGCCGCACACCGAATGCGTGGCGGGTGAAGAACAAAAACAGTTCACCGTACGCGACATTTCTGAACTGGTGCGCCAGGGTCAGGATCTGATGGTGCAGGTGGTAAAAGATCCGTTGGGAACTAAAGGCGCACGCCTGACGACGGACATCACGCTTCCTTCCCGTTATCTCGTCTTTATGCCGGGGGCGTCGCACGTTGGCGTATCCCAACGTATTGAAAGCGAAACCGAACGCGAACGCCTGAAAAAAGTGGTGGCGGATTACTGCGATGAGCAGGGTGGATTCATCATTCGCACGGCGGCGGAAGGCGTATGTGAAGAGGATCTTGCCTCGGATGCTGCCTACCTGAAGCGCGTCTGGACGAAAGTCATGGAGCGTAAAAAGCGCCCACAAACGCGCTACCAGATGTACGGTGAACTGGCACTGGCACAGCGCGTGTTGCGTGACTTTGCCGATGCGCAGCTTGACCGCATCCGCGTCGACTCCCGTCTGACCTATGAGGCGTTACTGGAATTTACGGCGGAATATATCCCCGAGATGACCAGCAAGCTGGAACATTACAGCGGGCGCCAGCCTATTTTTGATCTCTTTGACGTAGAGAATGAAATCCAGCGCGCGCTGGAACGCAAAGTTGAGCTGAAGTCCGGCGGTTATCTGATCATCGATCAAACCGAAGCGATGACCACGGTCGATATCAATACCGGCGCGTTTGTTGGGCATCGTAATCTCGACGACACTATCTTTAATACTAATATTGAAGCAACGCAGGCCATTGCTCGTCAGCTGCGTCTGCGTAACCTCGGCGGTATTATCATTATCGATTTTATCGACATGAATAATGAAGATCACCGTCGCCGGGTGCTGCACTCCCTGGAGCAGGCTCTGAGCAAGGATCGCGTAAAAACCAGCATTAACGGTTTTTCACAGCTGGGCCTGGTGGAGATGACACGCAAGCGCACACGTGAAAGCGTGGAGCATGTACTGTGCAACGAGTGTCCGACCTGCCATGGGCGTGGTACGGTGAAAACGGTGGAAACCGTATGCTATGAAATCATGCGCGAAATCGTGCGCGTACACCATGCATATGACTCTGACCGTTTCCTGGTTTATGCCTCTCCGGCAGTGGCTGAAACCCTGAAAGGTGAAGAGTCACATGCGCTGGCGGAAGTTGAGATCTTTGTCGGCAAACAGGTCAAAGTACAAATCGAACCGCTGTATAACCAGGAGCAGTTCGACGTCGTCATGATGTAAATCGTGTAGTGGCACCCGCGTATGTAAGCCGGATAAGGCGCAAGCGCCATTATCCGGCAATATTCACTCAAGGGGTGTGAGTCATATTTTTTGGTAGACAAGGAGAGGCGCGTGAGGCGATTGCCGGGGATTTTACTGCTCACTGGAGCCGCATTCGTTGTCATCGCAGCGCTGTTGGTCAGTGGACTGCGCCTTGCGTTACCTCATCTTGATAGCTGGCGCCCGGCCATTCTTGGCAAGATTGAATCCGCCACAGGTCTGCCTGTTTCCGCCAGCCAACTTTCTGCCAGCTGGCAAAATTTCGGTCCTACGCTTGAAGCGCGTAACATCCATGCGCAGCTGAAAGATGGGGGAGAATTTTCGGTAAAACGCGTCACGCTGGCGCTGGATGTCTGGCAAAGTTTGCTGCACATGCGCTGGCAGTTTCGCGATCTCACCTTCTGGCAACTTCAGTTGCGCACCAATACTCCTATCCAGCGCAGCAAAGGCGGAGATGGGATTGAAACCGGCCATCTCAGCGATCTCTTCCTGCGTCAGTTTGATCATTTCGATCTACGCGACAGCCATATCAGCTTTATAACCCTCTCAGGTCAACGTGCTGAACTGGCTATCCCCCAGCTTACCTGGCTGAACGGTAAAAATCGGCATCGCGCCGAGGGTCAGGTCAGCCTCTCCAGCCTGACCGGACAGCACGGCGTTATGCAGGTGCGTATGGATCTGCGTGATGACGAAGGGCTGTTGAATAACGGTCGGGTCTGGCTGCAGGCAGACGACATCGACGTCAAACCGTGGTTGGGCAAATGGATGCAGGATAATGTCGCGCTGCAAACCGCGCGTTTTAGCCTGGAAGCATGGATGACGATCAGCAAAGGCGTCGTTTCTGGTGGCGATGTCTGGCTAAAAAAAGGCGGGGCAAGTTGGCTGGGTGAAAATCGTACGCACACGCTCTCCGTCGATTATCTGACGGCGCACATCAGCCGTGAAGAAGCGGGCTGGCAATTCTCTATTCCCGATACCCGTATCACCATGGATGATAAACCCTGGCCGAGCGGGGCATTAACGCTGGCCTGGATCCCTGAGCAGGAAGTCGGTGGCGAGAATAACAAACGCAGTGATGAGCTACGCATTCGCGCCAGTAATCTGGAACTGGCCGGGTTAGAAGGACTGCGTCCGATGGCGTCCAGGTTATCGCCTGCGCTGGGTGATATCTGGCGGGCCACGCAACCCAGCGGCAAAATAGATGTGCTTGCGCTGGATATCCCGTTACAGGCGACAGAAAAAACCCGCTTCCTGTCCTCGTGGACCGATTTGGCCTGGAAACAGTGGAAGCTGCTGCCGGGGGCAGAACATTTCTCCGGTACGCTTGCGGGAAGCGTTGAAAATGGGGCGCTCACCGCCTCCATGAAACAAGCAAAAATGCCGTATGAAACCGTCTTCCGCGCGCCGCTGGAAATAGAGAACGGCGTGGCGACGCTAAGCTGGCTGAAGAATGATAAAGGCTTCCAGTTAGACGGGCGCAACATTGATGTTAAAGCGAAAGCGGTACATGCGCACGGTGGTTTTCGCTATCTGCAACCGGCTGATGATGAGCCATGGTTGGGCATTCTGGCAGGCATCAGCACCGACGATGGCTCTCAGGCCTGGCGCTACTTCCCGGAAAACCTGATGGGCAAAGAGCTGGTTGACTACCTCAGCGGCGCTATTCAGGGCGGCGAGGCGGATAACGCCACACTGGTGTATGGCGGTAACCCGAATCTGTTCCCGTATCTGCACAACGAAGGGCAGTTTCAGGTCCTGGTGCCGCTACGCAATGCGAAATTTGCTTTCCAGCCCGACTGGCCTGCGCTAACCGATCTTAATATCGAACTAAACTTCATTAACGATGGCCTGTGGATGAAGACGGATAGCGTCAATCTGGGCGGCGTGAAGGCCAGTAACCTGACGGCTAATATTCCCGACTATGCAAAAGAAAAGCTGCTGATTGATGCCGATATCAACGGGCCAGGCAAGGCGGTTGGACCTTATTTTGATGAGACTCCGTTGAAGGATTCTCTCGGCGCCACGCTGGAACAGTTGCAAATTGACGGTGATGTGAATGCTCGCTTACATCTTGATATTCCGCTAGACGGCTCGTTGGTTACCGCCAAAGGCGACGTCAACCTGCGTAATAACAGCCTGTTTATTAAACCGCTCGACAGCACGCTGAAGAATTTGAATGGTAAATTCAGCTTTATCAACGGCGATCTGAAGAGCGAGCCGATGACGGCGAACTGGTTTAATCAGCCGCTGAACGTCGACTTCTCCACCACCGAAGGGGCGAAAGCCTATCAGGTAGCCGTGAACCTGCAAGGCGACTGGCAGCCAACCCGCATGGGGATTTTACCGGTGCAGGTCAACGATGCCTTAAGCGGCAGCATGGCGTGGAATGGCAAGGTGGGTATCGATCTTCCGTATCATGCTGGGCCGACCTACGACATTGAGCTAAAGGGTGACCTGAAGAATGTAAGTAGTCACTTACCTGCTCCGCTGAATAAAGCGGCCGGTGAGGCGTTGCCGGTAAACGTTAAGGCTAACGGCAATCTGCGCAGCTTTGAACTGACCGGTAATGCTGGCAGTAAGAACCACTTTAACAGCCGCTGGTTGCTGAATCAGAAACTGACGCTTGACCGCGCTATCTGGACGTCGGAAAGCCGCACTGTGCCCGGGTTACCCGATCAGCAAGGCATTGAGCTTAATCTTCCCCCTATGGATGGCGCGCAATGGCTGGCATTGTTCCAAAAAGGCGCAGCGGATAACGTTGGCACTAATGCCAACTTCCCACAACGCATCACCGTGCGTACGCCATCGTTATCCCTGGGCGGTCAGCAGTGGAATAATTTGAGTATTGTGTCTGAGCCTGCGAGCAATGGCTCTATCGTACAGGCGCAGGGTCGTGAAATTAACGCCACGCTGGCGATGCGCAATAATGCGCCATGGTTGGCCAATATTAAGTATCTTTATTACAACCCCAGCGCGGCGAAAGCGTCACCGGGCAACACACCAGCCTCGCCGTTTTCCGCCGTGGACAACTTCAGCTTCCGCGGCTGGCCGGACCTTCAGTTACGCTGTGCCGAGTGCTGGATGTGGGGACAGAAATATGGGCGTATTGACGCCGATGTAGCAATTAAAGGCGACACGCTAACGCTGAGCAACGGTCTGTTGGATACGGGATTTGCCAGACTGACCACCGATGGCGTGTGGGTGAATGCGCCGGGCAAAGAACGAACGTCACTGAAGGGTAAACTGAGCGGTAATAAAATTGACTCCGCTGCCAGTTTCTTTGGCGTATCGACCCCGATTCGTAACTCTTCGTTCAACGTGGAGTATGACCTGCACTGGCGTAACCCGCCATGGGATCCGGATGAAGCTTCGCTGAATGGGATTTTGCGTACCCGGTTGGGCAAAGGTGAGCTTACTGAACTCAGCACCGGACATGCGGGGCAACTATTGCGACTGCTGAGCTTTGATGCGTTGCTACGTAAACTGCGTTTTGATTTTAGCGATACCTTCAGTGAAGGTTTCTATTTCGACTCGATTCGCAGTACGGCGTGGATCAAAGATGGCGTGATGCATACCGACGACACGCTGGTGGACGGTCTGGAGGCAGACATTGCGATGAAAGGCTCAGTGAACCTGGTCCGTCGGGAGCTGGATATGGAAGCCATTGTCGCGCCTGAAATTTCTGCCACCGTAGGGGTTGCCGCTGCGTTTGCTGTCAATCCGATTGTCGGCGCGGCGGTGTTTGCTGCCAGTAAGGTTCTGGGACCATTGTGGAGCAAAGTTTCGATTCTGCGCTATCGCATCACCGGTCCGGTCGATAAGCCGCAGATTAACGAAGTTCTGCGCCAGCCGCGCAAAGAAAGCCAGCAATGATTTGACGGGGGCGAGTAATTGCCCCAATCTCAGTACAGTGATCTTCTACCGCAGTCCGTAGGCCGGAAAAGGCGTTCACGCCGCCATCCGGCATTGAAGTGCCTGATGGCGACGCTGGCGCGTCTTATCAGGCCTACAACAGAAACTAATGAGTACCAAAACGATGAGTCTGAACCTGGTAAGTGAACAATTGCTAGCGGCGAATGGCCTGAAACATCAGGATCTGTTTGCCATTCTGGGCCAACTGGCCGAACGCCGTCTTGACTACGGCGATCTCTATTTTCAGTCGAGCTATCACGAATCCTGGGTTTTAGAAGACCGCATCATTAAAGACGGTTCTTACAATATCGATCAGGGTGTTGGCGTGCGCGCCATCAGCGGCGAAAAAACAGGGTTTGCCTATGCAGACCAGATTAGCCTGCTGGCGCTGGAGCAAAGTGCTCATGCTGCCCGTACTATCGTGCGTGACAACGGTGACGGCAAAGTAAAAACGCTGGGAGCGGTTGAGCATCAGGCGCTTTACACCTCGGTTGATCCGTTACAGAGCATGAGCCGCGAAGAGAAACTGGATATTCTGCGTCGCGTTGATAGCGTGGCCCGTGCCGCCGACAAACGCGTCCAGGAAGTAACCGCCAGCCTGACCGGTGTTTATGAACTGATCCTGGTAGCCGCGACCGACGGTACGTTGGCCGCTGACGTTCGTCCGCTGGTACGCCTGTCCGTAAGCGTACAGGTGGAAGAAGATGGTAAGCGCGAGCGCGGCGCCAGCGGTGGTGGCGGTCGTTTTGGCTACGACTATTTCCTTGGCGACCTCGATGGTGAAGTTCGTGCTGACGCGTGGGCGAAAGAAGCCGTACGCATGGCGTTAGTTAATTTGTCCGCGGTAGCAGCGCCTGCTGGTACGCTGCCGGTAGTACTCGGCGCTGGCTGGCCTGGCGTTCTGCTGCATGAAGCGGTCGGTCATGGTCTGGAAGGTGACTTTAACCGCCGTGGTACCTCGGTATTCAGCGGTCACATGGGTGAGCTGGTGGCGTCGGAACTGTGTACCGTTGTGGATGATGGCACAATGGCGGACCGTCGTGGCTCTGTGGCTATTGATGATGAAGGCACTCCGGGTCAGTACAACGTGCTGATCGAAAACGGTATTCTGAAAGGCTACATGCAGGACAAACTGAACGCGCGCCTGATGGGCGTTGCGCCAACGGGTAACGGTCGCCGTGAATCTTACGCGCACCTGCCGATGCCACGTATGACCAACACCTACATGCTGCCTGGGAAATCCACGCCGCAGGAAATCATCGAATCCGTTGAATACGGTATTTATGCGCCTAACTTCGGCGGCGGCCAGGTGGATATCACCTCCGGGAAATTCGTGTTCTCGACGTCTGAAGCGTATCTGATTGAAAACGGTAAAGTAACCAAACCGGTGAAAGGCGCGACGCTGATTGGGTCTGGTATCGAAGCGATGCAGCAGATTTCAATGGTAGGTAACGACCTGAAGCTGGATAACGGGGTTGGTGTGTGCGGTAAAGAAGGGCAGAGTTTGCCGGTGGGCGTGGGCCAGCCGACGCTGAAGGTGGATAACCTGACGGTAGGTGGTACTGCATAACATCATGATGTATGCCCGATAAGCACCAGTGCTATCGGGCATCTTTCCGGACGCGGTGTCAACGCCTTATCCGGCCAATACTCTTTTTATTTCTCTTTTCCCCGGCCGTACATCCCCTGAAAAAGCTGCGCCACATCGACAAAATAATCCGTCAGATAGTTAATCACTACCTGGACCTTGAGCGGCAATTTGTCTTTTTCGGTATACAGCGCATAGACCGGACGCGGATCCGACTGGTAGCGGGGAAGGAGGATCTCCACTTCGCCACGATTGATCTCATTGATCACCCACATCAGCGGCACATAGGCAATGCCCGCACCCGCAGCCAGCCAGCGCACCAATGTCATCGGATCGTTAGTCACAAAACGCCCCTCTGGTATCAGACGGGTGGAAATTCCTTCCGGAGCGATAAGCTCGAATTCATTATCCGGGCGCACGCTGTATTCCAGCCACGAGTGGTTGCTGAGATCGGCGGGTTTCTCCGGGGCACCAAACTGTGCGAGATAGCTTTTAGCCGCGCAGACTACCATCGGCATGGCGCCCAGGCGACGCGAGAACAGACTGGAGTCCTGCAACGCACCGACGCGGATAACCACGTCCAGACCATCGGCGATTAAATCCGGTGCCGGGATGCCTGTTACCAGATTTACCGTCAGACCGGGGTATTCCTTCAGCATTGTCGCGGTCAATCCGGCGAGGACATTTTGTGCCATGGTTGAAGAACAACCAATGCGCAGCGTGCCGATGGGCGTGTTGTTAAAGGCATAAAGCTGCTCGTGAACATCCTGCGCTTCGTGCAGCATTCTCCGGCAGCCCTGGTAGTAAATTTTACCGGCTTCGGTCAGCCCAATGCTGCGTGTACTGCGGTTTAGCAGCTTAACCTGTAGCTCATCTTCCAGTTTGGAGACCGTCTGGCTTATCGATGAAACGCTCATTTGTAGCTGTCTTGCGGCGGCGGTGAAGGAGCCCAGTTCGACGACTTTGGCGAACACCGACATACGTTTTAATCGTTCCATTGTTCACTCTGGCTTAAAAGTGATTTAGATCACATAATATAGATAACAGCATAACAGTTACGTTAATATATTATTATTCAAATAACAGCTATGTCGCTCTCGCCTGGCTCATCCTTGCCCTTCTCTGCGGTGACATACGCTAGAAAATCTATCACCTGCACTCTCTTAAGTTACCAAGGTCAACATGAGTCTGTTTCCCGTTATCGTGGTGTTTGGTTTGTCCTTCCCACCGATTTTTTTCGAATTACTTTTGTCACTGGCGATTTTCTGGCTGGTGCGCCGGATGCTGGTTCCAACCGGCATCTATGATTTTGTCTGGCATCCGGCTCTGTTTAACACCGCGCTGTATTGCTGCCTGTTCTATTTAATAACGCGCCTGTTCGTTTGAGGTTGAAGTGAAAACACTAACAAAAAAACTCTCCCGTACGGCCACGACTCTCGTACTGGTCATTCTGGCCTTCATCGCTATTTTTCGCGCATGGGTGTATTACACCGAGTCGCCATGGACACGTGATGCGCGTTTCAGCGCGGAAGTTGTCGCTATTGCGCCGGATGTTGCGGGTCTTATTTCCAACGTTAACGTCCATGATAACCAACTGGTGAAAAAGGATCAGATTCTGTTCACCATCGATCAGCCACGCTATAAGAAAGCCCTTGAGCAGGCCGAAGCTGATGTTTCTTATTATCAGGTTCTGGCCCAGGAAAAACGCCAGGAAGCTGGTCGTCGTAACCGCCTGGGCGTGCAGGCCATGTCTCGTGAAGAGATTGACCAGTCAAACAACGTCCTGCAAACCGTATTACACCAGCTTGCGAAAGCACAAGCGACCCGCGACCTGGCAAAATTAGATCTGGAACGTACCGTCATTCGCGCACCAGCAGACGGTTGGGTCACTAACCTGAACGTTTATAGCGGCGAATTTATTACGCGTGGTTCCACAGCGGTGGCACTGGTCAAACAGCATTCTTTCTATGTGCTGGCTTATATGGAAGAAACCAAACTAGAAGGCGTTCGCCCTGGATATCGTGCTGAGATCACCCCGCTTGGCAGTAATAATGTCTTAAAAGGCACCGTTGATAGCGTGGCGGCGGGGGTAACAAATGCCAGCAGTACGCAGGATGCAAAAGGTATGGCGACCATTGATTCAAATCTGGAATGGGTGCGCCTGGCGCAGCGTGTACCGGTGCGAATCCGCCTTGATGAGCAGCAGGGAACTCTGTGGCCTGCCGGGACGACGGCTACCGTTGTCATTACCGGTAAGCAGGACCGTGATGCAAGCCAGGAGTCCTTCTTCCGTAAAATGGCGCACCGCCTGCGTGAGTTTGGTTAATCGCGATGGGTATTTTCTCCATTGCCAACCAGCATATCCGCTTTGCGGTAAAACTGGCATGCGCGATTGTACTGGCGCTGTTCGTTGGTTTTCACTTCCAACTTGAGACTCCGCGTTGGGCGGTGCTGACTGCAGCTATTGTGGCGGCAGGCCCGGCCTTTGCTGCGGGTGGGGAACCCTATTCAGGGGCTATTCGCTATCGCGGCATGCTGCGTATTGTCGGGACATTTATCGGTTGTATTGCCGGACTGATCATTATCATCAGTATGATCCGCGCTCCGTTATTGATGATACTGGTGTGCTGTATCTGGGCCGGTTTTTGTACCTGGATCTCGTCACTGGTGAAGATCGAGAACTCCTATGCCTGGGGGCTTTCGGGCTATACAGCGCTGATCATCGTCATTACCATTCAGGCTGAACCGCTGCTGACGCCACAATTTGCGCTCGAACGTTGCAGTGAAATTGTGATGGGGATTGTCTGTGCCATTGTGGCCGATCTGCTTTTCTCTCCCCGTTCGATAAAACAAGAGATTGATGTTGAGCTGGACAGCCTGCTGGTGGCGCAATATCAACTGATGCAGTTGTGCATTAAGCACGGCGACAGCGAGGTTGTGGATAAAGCCTGGGGCGATTTAGTCCGTCGTACGGCAGCGCTGGAAGGTATGCGCAGTAACCTGAATATGGAGTCTTCACGCTGGGGGCGTGCTAACCGCAGGCTTAAAGCATTGAACACGCTGTCGCTCACGCTCATCACGCAGTCCTGTGAAACCTATCTTATTCAGAACACCCGACCGGAACTGATTACTGATACTTTCCGCGAGTTGTTCGATACGTCGGTTGAAACGGCGCAGGATGTCCATAAACAGCTGAAGCGGATGCGTCGGGTGATTGCCTGGACTGGCGAGCGCGAAACGCCGGTCACCATATACAGCTGGGCGGGGGCTGCGACGCGCTACCTGCTGCTCAAACGTGGTGTGGTGAGTAATACCAAGATTAGCGCTACGGAAGAAGAGATCCTGCAAGGTGAACCGGTGGTGAAAGTGGAGTCTGCCGAGCGTCATCATGCGATGGTTAACTTCTGGCGTACCACGCTTTCTTGTGTGCTGGGAACCTTATTCTGGTTGTGGACCGGATGGACCTCCGGCAGCGGCGCAATGGTGATGATTGCGGTCGTCACCTCGCTGGCAATGCGTTTGCCAAATCCTCGCATGGTGGCGATAGACTTTATCTATGGGACGTTGGCAGCGTTACCGCTCGGAGCGCTCTATTTCCTGGTGATTATCCCCAATACGCAACAAAGTATGTTCCTACTGTGCCTGAGCCTGGCGGTGCTGGGATTCTTTCTGGGGATTGAGGTACAGAAACGACGGCTGGGATCGATGGGGGCGCTGGCCAGCACTATTAATATCATTGTGCTGGATAACCCGATGACCTTTCACTTTAGCCAGTTCCTTGACAGTGCATTGGGGCAAATTGTTGGCTGCGTGTTGGCGTTTATCGTCATTCTGCTGGTGCGTGATAACTCTCGTGACAGAACGGGCCGCGTGTTGCTCAACCAGTTTGTCTCGGCGGCGGTTTCAGCGATGACCACCAACGTAGTCCGTCGTAAAGAAAATCATCTTCCGGCACTTTATCAGCAGCTTTTTTTGCTGATGAACAAGTTTCCCGGCGATCTGGCTAAGTTTCGCCTGGCGCTGACGATGATCATCGCGCACCAGCGCCTGCGTGATGCGCCGGTACCGGTAAACGAGGATCTATCCGCATTCCATCGCCAGCTTCGTCGAACTGCCGATCACGTAATTTCAGCAGGAAATGACGACAAGCGCCGACGCTACTTTAGCCAGTTACTGGAGGAGCTTGATATCTACCAGGAAAAATTAATTATCTGGCAAGCACCACCGCAGGTTACCGAGCCAGTAAAACGACTCAGCGGGATGCTGCACAAATACCAGCATGCGCTGGTCAGTAATTAAGAGTTGAAAACCGACGCTAAAAGCGTCGGTTTTTTTATGGCTATACTTACCTGAAAATGCGAGAGACCCCTGAATATTGGCGGTCTGTAGAGTAGCTGGCGTCGGGATGGTGGCTATAGATGAACATCTATACATTTGATTTTGACGAGATAGAAGATCAGGGCGATTTCTATCGCGAGTTCACGCGCACGTTCGGTCTGGCGCGGGAAAAGGTGGTTGATTTGGATTCTCTGTGGGAGGTGGTGATCGGGGAAGTCTTGCCGCTGCCGCTGGAAATTGAATTTGTCCATTTGCCTGACAAACTACGCAGGCGATACGGCGCATTGATTTTACTGTTCGATGAAGCGGAAGAAGAGCTGGAAGGGCAGTTGCGTTTTAACGTTCGTCACTCAATGTAAGACATAAAAAAGCCCCCGGCAGGCGGGGGCAAGTCGTCGAACTTAGACGACGAGGGTTTATTTGTAGAGTTCTGCAGTAGCGTGCCAGTGAGCACCTTCACGGAGTTCGGTGACGCGATAGCTGCTGGCGCCTGCTTTTTCAGCTTTAGCGGCGATGGCCTGGCGCATGTCCATTGGTGAACTACCGATCTGAGAGACGGAGACGCTACCGATGGATTGCAGATTCTGTGCTTCTTGTGAGTTCACCTGAGTAACCGCGGCGCTTGCACCGAAGGAGAGAACAGAAAGAAGGCTTAAGGTTGCAATAGTAGTTTTGATTTTCATGATATTTACCTCGTCGAATTCTTTTATTAGGGTCTATGTTTCGTGACCCTCATCACAAAATCAAGTATACACTAATCACCCGATAAATTAATACCACGCTAATTGTTTCATTGGGTTTTGAGTTATAAGAAAATGATTTATTATAACTCAATGGAATTAAAAAGAGCATTTTAAACAGCTTGTATAAATTAAATTTAATTAAATCATGCAGATATTTGATTTTGCAAAATGTGCGTTTTTAAGGCTGCATATTCACCATGTGAATGTATTTTGATGGTTAAACGCACCATTTGTTAAATCAATAGCAGTGGAAAAGAGAAGGAGGGGGATGAAAAGAGAGTGTTTTCCCCCGCCGCGAGGCGGCGGGGAGGCGGTATTACAGTTCTTGTTCGAACAGTTCCAGAATGGCTTCGTACAGATCTTTTACCGTAAAACCCTTAGCTGGGGTGGTGAAGATGGTATCGTCACCGGCAATCGTACCCAGGATACCTTCCGCTTTCCCCAATGAGTCCAGCAGACGTGCAATCAACTGAGCAGCGCCGGGGCTGGTATGAATAACCACAACCGCATCGTTATAGTCGATATCCAGCACCAGATTTTTCAGCGGACTGGAGGTCGTGGGTACGCCCAGCTCAGCCGGAAGGCAGTACACCATTTCCATTTTCGCATTGCGGGTACGCACGGCGCCAAATTTGGTCAGCATGCGTGAAACCTTGGACTGATTGATATTATCAAAGCCCTGATCCTGCAACGCGAGGACGATTTCGCCTTGAGAGCTGAACTTTTCTTCTTTAAGCAGCGCTTTAAACGCCTTTACTAATTCTTCTTGTTTTGCCGAGCTTCGCATAAGTCACCCGTAATATGGCGGTAGAAACAACATTATTGTGCATACAGATGAATTTTTATGCAAACAGTCTGCCTTGTTCAAGGCTGAAATAATGTTATGAAAGAGCGGAATTTTATCAAATTTCGTTATCAAGAAACATGCCTGTGTCACGGCTCGCAAATAAGGTTAAAAGTAAATTAAATGTTATCAAATTGATGTTGTTTTGAGAGGTGGGTAGGGTATATTGTCAACACCTGTTGGAAAGTTGCTCTACTGTGTGGGTGGTTTTGAATTACGTAACTTAGGTTTTATTTTACGTAAGTTAAATGCATAAAAGCCAAATTTGCGTGACTACGCATTCTTGACGCGTGGTTGTTGTATTCATTGGATTTGTGAATTAAGGTCGCCGCCGCGGAGCAATAGACATTTTGCTTATCAATATAATAAGGAGTTTAGGATGAAAGTTGCAGTCCTCGGCGCTGCTGGTGGTATCGGTCAGGCGCTAGCATTACTGTTAAAAACCCAACTGCCTTCAGGTTCAGAACTCTCCCTGTACGACATCGCTCCAGTAACACCTGGTGTGGCCGTTGATTTGAGCCATATCCCTACTGCTGTGAAAATCAAAGGCTTCAGCGGCGAAGACGCTACCCCTGCACTGGAAGGTGCTGATGTGGTACTGATCTCTGCGGGCGTCGCACGTAAACCGGGTATGGATCGTTCCGACCTGTTCAACGTCAACGCCGGTATCGTGAAGAACCTGGTCCAGCAAGTTGCTAAAACCTGCCCGAAAGCGTGTATCGGTATCATCACCAACCCGGTGAATACTACCGTTGCTATCGCTGCAGAAGTGCTGAAAAAAGCAGGCGTATACGATAAGAACAAACTGTTTGGCGTGACCACGCTGGACATCATCCGCTCCAACACCTTTGTTGCGGAACTGAAAGGCAAACAACCTGGCGACGTTGAAGTTCCGGTTATTGGCGGCCACTCTGGCGTAACCATCCTGCCACTGCTGTCACAAATTCCTGGCGTAAGCTTCACCGAACAAGAAGCCGCTGACCTGACTAAACGTATCCAGAATGCGGGTACTGAAGTTGTGGAAGCCAAAGCTGGTGGCGGTTCTGCAACCCTGTCTATGGGTCAGGCTGCTGCACGTTTCGGCCTGTCCCTGGTTCGCGCATTGAGCGGCGAAAAAGGTGTGGTTGAATGTGCTTACGTTGAAGGCGACGGCCAGTATGCTCGTTTCTTCTCTCAGCCGCTGCTGCTGGGTAAAAACGGCGTAGAAGAGCGTCAGTCTATCGGCAAGCTGAGCGCGTTTGAACAAAGCTCGCTGGAAGGCATGCTGGATACGCTGAAAAAAGATATTACTCTGGGCGAAGAGTTCGTTAAGTAACGCGAAGAAAGGCCTGCGTGTATTTGTAGGCCTGATAAGCGTAGCGCCATCAGGCATTACGTACTAACTCTCTACGATATCGCCTAATAAAAACCGGAGCCAACATGCTCCGGTTTTTTTATGGTCAGTAGGCCGCCAGACGTGACGTTAATTGGTGGCTGGGTATTCCTGGATCGTTACCTGCAGCGTCAACTGTTTGTCATCACGCATCACGACAACGGAGATAACTGAACCTGGTCGAATCTCTGCCACCTGGTCCATCGTTTCCAGTGCAGACACTGCCGGTTTGTTATTGACCGAGATAATCAGATCGTTAACCTGAATGCCTGCCTGCGCAGCCGGACCGTCCGGGGCTACTTCGTTAACCACAATCCCCTGAATTTGATCCATCCCGCCGCCCTGAGCGTGCAGTGGTGCAATTTCGCGACCGCTGATGCCGATGTAGCCACGAATCACGCGCCCGTCACGAATCAGCTTATCCATGATTTTAGTCGCCAACTGAAACGGAATGGCAAAGCCGATCCCTTCCGGGGTTTCGCCATCGTTGCTCTTATCAAATGACAGCGTGTTAATCCCCATCAATTCACCCAGTGAGTTGACCAGCGCACCGCCGGAGTTTCCGTGGTTGATGGAAGCATCTGTTTGCAGGAAGTTTTGCCGTCCTGTTGGGTTCAGGCCAATTCGACCGGTGGCGCTGATGATCCCCTGAGTGATGGTTTGCCCAAGGTTGTACGGGTTACCGATGGCGAGTACCACGTCACCAATGTGCGGCACGCGTTTGTTATTAATTGGGATTGTTGGCAGCCCGCCAGTGGCGTTGATTTTCAGCACCGCAAGGTCGGTTAACGTATCAGACCCCACAAGCAGCGCTTCAAATACGCGACCGTCCTGCAATGCGACGATGATTTGGTCGGCATCGTTAATGACGTGCTTATTGGTAATGATATAGCCGCGCTGATCCATGATAACGCCTGAGCCGAGCGTGCGGATCTCAAGCTGGTTGTGCGCGGTACTGTTCATACTGCGGTTATAAACGTTCACGACGGCAGGCGCTGCGCGGCGAACCGCCGGGTTATAGCTAGCGGGCGTTTCATCTGCACTGTCGAACTGCGGTGCGGTAAGCGTATTAATTTTTCGCAGAGAGGGCATCGCGGCCAGCAGGATGGCGCCGACGATTAAACCAATCGCGACCGAACGTAAAAGCTTCACAAACATGATGGCGGCGTCATTAATAAAGGGAACGGCAGCAGCATATCACGAGTTTACCGGACATCACACGAGGGGCTGATGTCCGGTTGCATGCGTTAACGCAGGAGCAGGTAAATACTCTCGTTACCGCGCACCACCTGCAGAGCAATGATCGACGGTTTCGCTTCCAGCACTTTGCGCATTTCGGCGATTGAGTTTACGCGATCGCGGTTAACACCAATGATAACGTCATCTTTATGCAGACCGGCCTGTGCGGCAGGGCTGCTTTTTTCTACGTTATCAATTCTGATGCCTTTGGTGCCGTCTTTTAACTGACCGTCGCTGAGCGTGGCCCCTTGCAACGCAGGCGCAATCATCTCTGCGCTGGCGGACGAAGATGTGCTGGTATCGAGGGTGACTTCAACCTCCAGCGGTTTACCGTTACGCAGCAGGCCCAGTTTGACCTTGGTCCCAGGTTCGGTTGTCGCAATGCGTGAACGCAGTTCGGCGAAGCTGTTGAGCGGTTTACCGTTGAGGCTGGTAATGACGTCACCAGATTTCACTCCCGCTTTTGCGGAGCCGGAGTTAGGCAGAACCTCACTGACAAACGCGCCACGCTGTACGTCCAGTTTGAACGCTTTGGCGATATCCGAGGTCATTTCGGTGCCTTTGATACCCAACAGACCGCGTTTGATTTCACCAAACTGCATCAGCTGCTGTGCCAGCGTGCGCGCCATGTTGCTCGGGATTGCAAAACCAATCCCGATGCTGCCGCCGCCGGGGGCCAGAATCGCGGTGTTAATACCGATCAGCTCACCGTTCAGGTTGAGCAATGCGCCGCCTGAGTTACCGCGGTTGATAGAGGCGTCAGTCTGAATAAAGTTTTCCAGACCTTCCAGGTTCAACCCACTGCGACCTAAAGCCGATACAATGCCGGAGGTGGCCGTTTGACCCAAACCGAACGGGTTACCCACAGCCACCGCGAAATCACCTACGCGGAGTTTGTCTGAGTCGGCAATAGCAATTTGTGTCAGGTTGCTGGGGTGCTGAATTTGTAGCAGTGCGATATCGCTCTGATCGTCGCTGCCGATAAGCTTAGCGTCGAACTCACGGCCATCATTAAGCTGAACGCTGATTTTTTGCGCCTGGTTAATGACGTGGTTATTGGTCAGGACGTAGCCTTTGGCGGCATCAATAATGACCCCTGAACCCAGCCCTTCAAAAGGTTGTGAAGGTTGATCGGGAAGTTCATCACCAAAAAACTTTTTGAACTCTTCCGGGACTTTCTGCCCCTGAGTGGCGGTGCCTTCGACCCTTACGCTCACCACTGCTGGTAACACTTTCTCCAGCATCGGAGCGAGGCTGGGAAGCGCTGCCTGACCGGGAACCTGGCCGGGAATCGACGCAATGGCCGGGAATGGCGCCGAGAGAGTTAACCCGACACTTAACGCTAATGCACTCAACAGCTGGGTTTGTTTTTTCATGGATCCTGCTCTCGTACCTTGAGTAAACGGAAGATGATTCAAAACAGGTTGATGTTATTGAATTTTCGGTTAGGTCACAATGCGGCTAACGACTAAATAATAGCTGGGACAGGAAGAGAAGCGGAGGGCGCAATTGCTGCGCCCAATAAATTTCTTAACGATGTGCGGTTAGTCGCGCTTTGCGCCGCTACGCAGCAGGCCGGATGCCCCTTCAGAATAGTCACGTGGCATCTGAACCGGCGCCTGATCGTTGCCTGCTTCAGACTCTGCCAGACGGTTACGGAACGGGTTGTTTTCCGGCGACATACCCGGCAGCAGGTTGCTGGAGCTTTTCGCCATGTGTTGGTAAATCTGACGATAATCGTCCGCCATGTTATCCAGCAATTCAGCGCTGCGGGCAAAGTGGCTCACCAGCTCTTCGCGGTACTCTTCCAGCTCAGCTTTATTTTTTTCCAGTTCGTACTGCAATGCCTGCTGTTGGCGTAATTTACGATTACCAAAACGCATGGCTACAGCACCAATAATGATACCGACGACTAACCCAATTAGCGCATATTCCCAGGTCATAAACATCTCCCGTTGTCTTGTGTTTCCGTAGGGTGTTGGCTTTAGGCTCCATGCCTGCGCCTGATTATGCCACTATAACCGCTAATCCCGTAGAAGTGGAATCCCGTGTTTATATCACGTAATGTAGAACGGCCTTTTTTTCGTCAACCGTGAGCGACGGCACATCGATTCTCAAGGAATAACAATAACATCATGCAAAGCCTTTCCCCGACATCGCGTTACCAGCAAGCCCTCAGCGACGGCAGTCATCAGCCCGACAACGTACAACTCGAAGCCGTGAATCGACTGGAAACAATTTTCCAGGCGCTTACGACACCAGCACG
Organism: Citrobacter sp. Cpo037; assembly: GCF_030332945.1. Lineage (NCBI taxonomy): Bacteria > Pseudomonadati > Pseudomonadota > Gammaproteobacteria > Enterobacterales > Enterobacteriaceae > Citrobacter > Citrobacter sp. Cpo037. The sequence goes on along the minus strand of NZ_JAOWGW010000063.1, from coordinate 184,048 downwards.
TCCTGCACCGCAGGAGAGCGGACTGATGGCGCGTTTTGGTAAATTGCTGGGCAAGCGTGAGTCGCCGATCAACGCATCGGTGCGTGGCTTGTATATGTGGGGCGGAGTTGGGCGTGGAAAAACCTGGCTGATGGATCTGTTTTACCATAGCCTGCCGGGCGAACGTAAACAGCGTTTGCACTTTCACCGTTTTATGCTGCGCGTGCATGAAGAGCTTACTGCCTTACAAGGGCAGAGCGATCCGCTGGAAATCATCGCCGACCGCTTTAAGGCCGAAACGGACGTGCTGTGCTTCGACGAATTTTTTGTTTCTGATATCACCGACGCCATGCTGCTTGGCGGCCTGATGAAGGCGCTGTTTGCCCGTGGCATTACGCTGGTGGCGACCTCCAATATTCCGCCAGATGAGCTATATCGCAACGGTTTGCAACGTACGCGTTTTCTTCCTGCCATTGATGCCATCAAACAGCATTGTGACATCATGAATGTCGATGCCGGCGTCGATTATCGTCTGCGTACCTTAACGCAGGCGCATTTGTGGTTGTCGCCATTGAATGAGGAAACCCGCCAGCAGATGGATAAGCTCTGGCTGGCATTAGCGGGAACCAAAGGTGAACATGCGCCAACGCTGGAGATTAACCATCGTCCTATGCAAACCCTGGCTGTAGAAAATCAGACGCTGGCGGTGTCGTTTACCACGCTCTGTGTCGATGCCCGGAGTCAGCATGACTACATTGCGTTGTCGCGTCTGTTTCACACGGTGCTGTTGTCTGATGTGCCGGTCATGACCCCGCTGATGGAGAGTGAAGCGCGACGCTTTATCGCATTGGTGGATGAGTTCTATGAACGCCACGTCAAGCTGGTGGTCAGTGCGGCATCACCCCTCTATGAAATTTATCAGGGCGAGCGTCTGAAGTTTGAATTTCAGCGTTGTTTGTCGCGTTTGCAGGAGATGCAAAGCGAAGAGTATCTGAAGCGGGAACATTTAGCCGGTTAAACCTGCCGCAAATCACATAAAGGGGTCGATCTTTGACCCTGACTTCTCTATAATCTTGCGACCCCACGTTACGAGAGAGTTTTTTTCCCAAAACTTTCTATGCGCCGGCATAGGCTATTCGAAGGGGTAGGTTTGCTGGACAATGTCGTGTGAACCTCAACTGACAAAACGTTTGGGTGTTCACCAACGTGTAACTTATTTATTTGGGTAAGCTTTTAATGAAAACTTTTACAGCTAAACCAGAAACCGTAAAACGCGACTGGTATGTTGTTGACGCGACCGGTAAAACTCTGGGCCGTCTGGCTTCCGAACTGGCTCTGCGCCTGCGCGGTAAGCACAAAGCGGAATACACTCCGCACGTAGATACCGGTGATTACATCATCGTTCTGAACGCTGACAAAGTTGCTGTAACCGGCAACAAGCGTACTGACAAAGTGTACTATCACCACACCGGCCACATCGGTGGTATCAAACAAGCGACCTTTGAAGAGATGATTGCTCGCCGTCCTGAGCGTGTGCTTGAAATCGCGGTTAAAGGCATGCTGCCAAAAGGCCCGCTGGGTCGTGCTATGTTCCGTAAACTGAAAGTTTACGCTGGCAACGAGCACAACCACGCGGCACAGCAACCGCAAGTTCTTGACATCTAATCGGGATTATAGGCAATGGCTGAAAATCAATACTACGGCACTGGTCGCCGCAAAAGTTCCGCAGCTCGCGTTTTCATCAAACCGGGCAGTGGTAAAATCGTAATCAACCAACGTTCTCTGGAACAGTACTTCGGTCGTGAAACTGCCCGCATGGTAGTTCGTCAGCCGCTGGAACTGGTCGACATGGTTGAGAAACTGGATCTGTACATCACTGTTAAAGGTGGTGGTATCTCTGGTCAGGCTGGTGCGATCCGTCACGGTATCACCCGCGCTCTGATGGAGTACGACGAATCCCTGCGTGGCGAACTGCGTAAAGCTGGCTTCGTTACCCGTGATGCTCGTCAGGTTGAACGTAAGAAAGTCGGTCTGCGTAAAGCACGTCGTCGTCCTCAGTTCTCCAAACGTTAATTGTACTCTGCTTTGGCAGACGACAATTTGCGAAAAAACCCGCTTCGGCGGGTTTTTTTATCGTTATTTCTCGCCTCAGATCCACGCTAATCCGCTGATTGCCACCTCTTTTTCCCCATTTCAAGAATCGACTCACCACAAAGGTCACAAAATCTGGTAAACTATCATCCAATTTTCTGCCCAAATGTCCGGTATCGTTCATTTTTTGTTTGTATTTTGAACAGCAATGACTTTCCCGAGCCTGGGTGACATCACTTCTGGCTGGCCACTGAGTGGCTGGTAGCAGTAAAAATTCTGAATATACCTGGAGGTTTTCATGGCTGTCGCTGCCAACAAACGTTCGGTAATGACGCTGTTTTCTGGTCCTACTGACATCTATAGCCATCAGGTCCGCATTGTGCTGGCTGAGAAAGGTGTTAGTTTCGAGATTGAGCATGTGGAGAAGGACAATCCACCTCAGGATCTGATCGACCTCAACCCGAATCAGAGCGTACCGACACTGGTGGATCGTGAGCTGACCCTGTGGGAATCTCGCATCATTATGGAATACCTGGATGAGCGCTTCCCGCATCCGCCGCTGATGCCGGTTTACCCGGTTGCGCGTGGTGAAAGCCGCCTGTACATGCAGCGTATTGAAAAAGACTGGTACACGCTGATGAATGTCATCGTGAACGGTTCTGCATCTGAAGCCGAAGTCGCGCGTAAGCGTCTGCGCGAAGAACTGCTGGCAATCGCGCCAGTATTTGGCCAGAAACCTTACTTCCTGAGCGATGAGTTCAGCCTGGTAGACTGCTACCTGGCGCCGCTGCTGTGGCGTTTACCGCAGCTGGGTATTGAATTCAACGGTGCAGGTTCGAAAGAACTGAAAGGGTACATGACTCGCGTCTTTGAACGTGACTCTTTCCTGGCTTCTCTGACTGAGCCTGAACGTGAAATGCGTCTGGGCCGGGGTTAATCTGTATGGATTTGCCACAGCTAACACCACGCCGTCCGTATCTGCTGCGCGCGTTCTATGAGTGGTTGCTGGACAACCAGCTCACGCCGCATCTGGTGGTGGATGTGACGCTCCAGGATGTGCAGGTTCCAATGGAATATGCGCGTGACGGGCAAATTGTTCTGAATATTGCACCGCGTGCGGTGGGCAACCTGGAACTGGCTAACGATGAAGTGCGCTTTAACGCGCGCTTCGGTGGTGTGCCGCGTCAGGTGTCTGTGCCGTTGGCTGCCGTTCTGGCAATTTATGCACGTGAAAATGGCGCCGGTACGATGTTCGAACCGGAAGCCGCCTACGACGAAGATGTTGCCAGCTTAAATGATGACGACAACGACGCGTCTGGTTTTGAGAGTGAAACGGTCATGTCGGTCATTGATGGCGATAAGCCTGATAATGGCGACGACAACGATCCGGATGATACTCCGCCACCGCCTCGCGGTGGGCGTCCAGCGCTGCGCGTAGTGAAATAAATAGTGAAATAAAAAACAGGCCCTTTGGGGCCTGTTCTGTTTTCTGGCTTTGGCATCAATAAAACAGCGCGATGGTGGCTACCATATTCACCACAAATCCTACTGCCATCGGGATTGCTGTACGTTTTACCACTTCAAAGGGCGATACGCCGGCAATACCCGATGTCACGACAATGACCGCGGTAATGGGTGACACCGCCCGGGCCAGCGTAGTGGCAAAATGCATCGGCATAATCATTACTACGGCAGGAATATGCAGCCCGGCGGCAATATCTGGAATGAGGCTGGCAAAAGACATAAACGGCGCGTTGCCTGACCCCATGACGATCGCACAGGCGGCAATGACTACAGCCATGATGATCATCACGCCGATGCCGCCAAGACCGGAATGCTCTGCGCCTTTTATGACGGCGTCGACAGTCCCGATAGTCGTCAACCCTTTCGCAAAGATTTCACCGGCGAACACCAGCGTGACAACGTTGGCAAACTGCGTCCCCATGCCGTCAAAAAAAGCCTGCACATCATCCATCGTTTCGCGCAGATTATGTTTATGCAGGAATTCAACAAACATAGTCAGCGTCATGCTCATCAACATCACCACCACCAGATTCAACTCTGCTTTCATTAGTCCCATTTGTGCAAGGGCAAGCGAGCCCAGCATCAGGATCAGCGGCATGACAGGTAGAATGGCGTAATAGAGCGGAGGTACGTTTTCCAGCGTCTTTTGTTCCGCAAATCCGTTACTTTCCGGTGCGGCTTTTTTATCAAATTGACGCTGAACGAAAAAATGCGCAATGGCGACGGCGACAATGACACACGACGCGACGGGCAACTGGTATTGAAAGAAATAGGTGGCGATTTTCATGCCCGCGACCTGCGCGGCAAAAATAGAGTTGGTTTCCAGAATGCCCCATTCAATCGACATCGAAGTGGCAATGACCGCAACAGCGGATAAACGGCTCACGCCAAGACTAACCAGTGTTGGGAACAGCGTCACCATCAGCAACATACCTAACCCGGATGCGCTGGTAATGAACTGCGCCATGATCTGACCAATCACATAGGTGGCGGCAAGAACTACATAGGGGGAACGGATTAGCTTGAGCGGGCGACTTAACAGGCTAACCATCGCTCTGCTGGCCCCCATTCTGTCCATATAACGGGCATAACCGCCCACCGCCATGATTGATAACCCCAGTCCGGCCGCACGGTTGGAGAGCATACGCAAAATTTCGTTGTAAATATCGACCAGTAGATAGCCACTGCTTTTGTCGTCAGCGACCAACGCGCCGTAGCCCAGCCAGACGCCGCAGATCATCAGAAAGATCCCGGCGGCGGCCAGCACGACCTGCGGTTTGTAGTTTTTGAGGATCAGGTAACCCATCGTTAATAAAACGATGACAGAGATAATGATGCCGAACATTGTTTCACTCCATGCCAGAGAAGAAGATAAATCCGGTAATAACGCTGTTGTCAAAACGGATGTTATATTTTTCTGGGCATTTTTTATGGAGTGAATATCTTATTTTTAATTCAATGATGTAATTATTTATCGTTATAAAATAGAATGTTATGATAAATTATCACGTTCATGTTCATAATTTTCATGAAGCTATTTAACTCCATTCAATTAAAATGAGGCAGAAGATACTCGCTTAAAATAATATTGCTGTTACGTATATTATCAATAAGCCAGCCGGAGCAGATCGTCCATCATTTCACCCTGCTTTCGATCCTGTGTTAGGATAAACCCGCTGTTGTTTGTCACCACGACTTAGCTGAATGGACCCTATGAACGCATTTGATTCGCAAGCTGAAGACTCTCCATCCACCATTGGCCGTAGCTTACGCAATCGCCCGTTGGCGCGTAAAAAACTGTCTGAAATGGTTGAAGAAGAACTGGAGCAGATGATTCGTCGTCGGGAATTTGGCGAGGGCGAACAGTTGCCGTCTGAGCGGGAGCTGATGGCCTTCTTTAACGTGGGCCGTCCTTCTGTACGAGAAGCGCTGGCCGCGTTAAAACGCAAAGGTCTGGTACAAATCAACAACGGCGAGCGCGCCCGCGTTTCGCGTCCTTCAGCTGATACCATCATTAGCGAGCTGTCTGGTATGGCGAAAGATTTCCTCGCACATCCCGGCGGCATTGCCCACTTCGAGCAGTTGCGACTGTTCTTTGAATCCAGCCTGGTACGATACGCCGCCGAACATGCGACAGATGAGCAAATCGACAGACTGGCTAAAGCACTGGAGATCAACAGCCAGTCGCTCGATGACAATACGTTGTTCATCCGCTCGGACGTTGATTTTCACCGTGTACTGGCTGAGATCCCGGGTAATCCTATCTTTATGGCTATCCATGTTGCGCTGTTAGACTGGCTGATTGCCGCCCGTCCGACCGTTGCCGATCAAGAGTTGTATGAGCACAACAACGTGAGTTATCAGCAGCATATCGCGATTGTAGAAGCTATTCGTCAGCGCGATCCTGAGGAAGCTGACCGCGCACTGCAAGAACACCTCAACAGCGTTTCCGCGACCTGGCACGCCTTCAGCAAAAGTAAAAAATTGCGTAAGTGATCGCGATCCTGACGATCGTTTAAACACAAAATCATTCAAGTTGCATCAAGGCGGCAGGAGAGCGAGTTCCCTGGAGCATAGATAACTATGTGACAGGGGTGAGCGAACGCAGCTAACGCAGAGGCGGCTCGAAGGATGACGTGTTTAGTGAAGTAGATCGCACTATAAGCGTTCCCTATTGTATTGCTGCTTATTTGATCTGGTATAACAGGTATAAAGGTATGTAGTCAGATAACACTAATCATCGTCAGAGGTCGTTATGGCAAGAGATTTAAAAGGCGTAATGCCAGCGTTGTTAACCCCATTCGATAACCAACAGAGACTGGACATCGAGAGTTTGCGCCGCCTGGTGCGTTTCAACATTGGTCAGGGTGTAGACGGGCTCTATGTCGGTGGCTCAACGGGTGAGGCCTTTGTCCAAAACCGCGTTGAAAGAGAGCAGGTACTGGAAATTGTTGCCGAAGAGGCGAAAGGTAAGGTGACGCTGATCGCCCACGTTGGCACGGTGAGTACTGAAGAGAGCCAACAGCTGGCGAGCGCGGCACATCGTTACGGCTTTGATGCCGTTTCGGCCGTTACACCGTTTTACTATCCGTTCAGCTTTGAAGAACATTGCGATCACTACCGCGCAATTATTGATTCCGCTGATGGTTTACCGATGGTGGTCTATAACATTCCGGCGCTGAGCGGCGTAAAACTGACGCTGGATCAGATCAACACGCTGGTGACGCTGCCGGGCGTTGGTGCTCTGAAGCAAACTTCAGGCGATCTCTATCAGATGGAACAGATCCGCCGCGCTCATCCCGATCTGGTGCTTTATAACGGCTATGACGAAATCTTCGCTTCCGGACTGCTCGCGGGCGCAGATGGCGGTATCGGTAGCACTTACAACATCATGGGGTGGCGCTATCAGGGAATTGTGAAAGCGCTCAAAGAAGGTGACATTCGCACGGCGCAAAAGCTGCAAACCGAGTGCAATAAGGTTATCGATCTGCTTATTAAGGTTGGCGTGTTCCGCGGCCTGAAAACAGTACTGCACTATATGGATGTGGTTTCTGTCCCACTGTGCCGTAAACCCTTTGCCCCGGTAGATGAACACTATCTGCCGGAACTGAAAGCGCTGGCAAACCAACTGCTGGCGGAAAAGGCGTAATCGCGGGTCGCCGGGGGCGCTTCGCTTGCCCGGCCTGGATTTTCGACCGTAGGCCGGGTAAGGCAAAGTCACCACCCGGCACAACAACAAAAATCGTCGGGAGAGTAAAATGAGTACTTCTACCCAGAACATCCCGTGGTATCGCCATCTCAATCGGGCTCAATGGCGGGCATTTTCCGCCGCCTGGCTGGGATATTTGCTTGATGGTTTCGATTTTGTGTTAATCGCCCTGGTGCTGACAGAAGTGCAGGGCGAATTCGGACTGACGACGGTGCAGGCCGCCAGCCTGATCTCGGCCGCCTTTATCTCCCGTTGGTTTGGCGGGTTAATGCTGGGGGCAATGGGCGACCGCTACGGACGCCGTCTGGCAATGGTCACCAGCATCATTCTGTTCTCTGTGGGAACGCTGGCCTGCGGTTTCGCGCCGGGCTACACCACCATGTTTATCGCCCGCCTGGTTATCGGTATGGGAATGGCCGGTGAGTATGGCTCCAGCGCAACCTATGTTATTGAAAGTTGGCCTAAACACCTGCGAAACAAAGCCAGTGGTTTCCTGATTTCCGGCTTTTCCGTTGGTGCCGTGATCGCCGCCCAGGTTTACAGCCTGGTGGTCCCGGTCTGGGGATGGCGTGCGCTGTTTTTCATCGGCATCCTGCCAATTATCTTCGCCCTCTGGCTGCGTAAAAATATTCCGGAAGCGGAAGACTGGAAAGAGAAACACGAAGGCAAAGCGCCGGTACGCACGATGGTGGACATTCTCTACCGGGGCGAGCATCGGGTAATTAATATTCTGATGACGCTCGCCGCTGCAACCGCGCTGTGGTTCTGCTTTGCTGGCAACCTGCAAAATGCGGCTATCGTGGCGGTCCTGGGACTGATATGCGCCTTTATCTTCATTAGCTTTATGGTGCAAAGCAGCGGGAAACGCTGGCCGACGGGCGTGATGCTGATGGTGGTCGTGCTATTTGCCTTCCTGTACTCGTGGCCGATTCAGGCGCTGTTGCCAACCTATCTGAAAACGGAACTGCTGTACGATCCTTCCACGGTGGCCAGAGTGCTCTTCTTTAGCGGCTTTGGTGCGGCGGTTGGTTGTTGCGTCGGCGGTTTTCTTGGTGACTGGCTGGGCACGCGTAAAGCCTATGTCTGCAGTCTGCTGGCCTCGCAGTTGCTGATTATTCCGGTATTTGCGATAGGCGGTTCAAACGTTTGGGTACTGGGTTTGCTGCTGTTTTTCCAACAAATGCTCGGCCAGGGGATCTCCGGGATCTTACCAAAACTGATTGGCGGCTATTTCGATACCGATCAGCGTGCGGCGGGATTGGGCTTCACCTATAACGTGGGCGCACTGGGCGGGGCTTTGGCACCGATCATCGGCGCGCTGATTGCCCAACGTCTTGATCTGGGTACCGCGCTGGGATCGCTCTCTTTCGGCCTGACATTTGTAGTGATCCTGCTGATTGGTCTTGATATGCCGTCCCGTGTACAGCGCTGGCTGCGTCCTGAAGCGTTGCGTACGCATGATGCCATTGATGGTCGACCGTTTAGCGGTGCCGTGCCGTTCGGCGGTGACAAAAGCACCATGGTGAAATCCAAAAGTTAATCCAATTGCCCGGTGCTGAACCGGGCAATAGCCGTAAGGGAAGAAATATGTCGTTCTTCGAGCTACAGAGCGCCACCACGATGCATGAGGCTGCGCCATGACCACACTGGCGATTGATATTGGCGGCACCAAATTGGCTGCCGCGCTGGTAGAGAACAATCTGCAAGTCCGCGAGCGGCGTGAACTGCCGACGCCTGCCAGTAAAACGCCGCAAGCGCTGCGCGCCGCGTTACAAACACTGGTTGCACCGCTACAGGGGCGTGCTAATCGGGTGGCGATCGCCTCGACGGGGATTATCCGTGAGGGGGCTTTACTGGCGCTGAATCCGCATAACCTCGGCGGGTTGATGCATTTTCCGCTGACACAAACGCTGGAACAAATCACCGGCCTGCCGACGCTGACAATCAATGACGCGCAGGCAGCGGCGTGGGCTGAGTACCATGCGCTTGGCGGTGAGTACCGCGATCTGGTGTTTATTACCGTCTCCACAGGCGTGGGCGGGGGAGTCGTCAGCGGTGGGAAACTGCTGACCGGGACTGGCGGTCTGGCTGGGCATCTGGGACATACGCTGGCTGACCCACATGGGCCCATGTGCTGCTGCGGGCGTGTGGGCTGCGTTGAGGCGATCGCATCCGGTCGTGGAATAGCTGCGGCAGCCGAAGGCGCGCTTGCCGGATGCGACGCCAAAACTATTTTTAGCTGTGCCGGGCAGGGGGATGAGCAGGCAAGTCGGTTGATCCATCGCTCAGCGCGAACATTGGCAAGGCTTGTTGCCGATGTGAAGGCCACGACCGATTGCCAGATTGTGGTGATTGGCGGCAGCGTTGGGCTGGCTGAAGGGTATCTGGCGCTGGTGGAACATTATCTGGCACAAGTGCCTTTGGCCTATCACGTGGAATTGCTGGCGGCGCATTACCGTCATGACGCTGGATTACTGGGGGCCGCGCTGTTGGCCCAGGGAGAATGATGATGATATCAGATGCGTTGAATTCACTGCCTTCTGCCGGATTACATCCGGTCTTGCAGCAGGCGTTAACGCTTGCCATTGCGGCGAATCCGCAGGAGAAGACGCCTGGGCGCTACACGTTGCAGGGCGAGAATATTTTTATGAATGTCATGCAATTTACAACGCAGAGCCCAGAGCAAAAGAAAGCGGAGCTGCATCAGCAGTACATTGATATTCAGATGCTGTTGTCCGGCGAAGAACGTATTCTGTTTGGGATGACCGATTCTGCTCGTCACTGCGAAGAGATGCACGTTGAGGATGATTATCAGCTGTGCAGTCAGATTGCCGATGAGCAGGCTATGGTACTGAAGCCGGGAAAATTTGTGATTTTTATGCCGGGCGAGCCGCATAAACCGGGTTGTGTGGTGCAGGCCCCGATGGACATCAAAAAGGTGGTGATCAAAGTCCGCGCCAGTTTATTACAAGCTTGAGAATGAGAGACTGTGTCGGATGGCAAGGCTTACGCCATCCGACATGGAATGTAACGACCTAGCGCTTAAACGTCACCGTTTCTGGCTGCGTCAGATGCAGTGTGGTTTGGCTTGGGACCGTCTCGGCAATGACTCGACCATGACGAATGGAATAACGGGCAGGCGTCTGGCGACGAACCGCGTCAAACCCATTTTCTGCAGGCAAAATCACCAGATTCGCAGAATTCCCCACGTTCAGACCGTAGTCCTGCAGGTACAGGGTTTTCGCGCTGTGGGTGGTGACCAGGTTCAACCCATCGTTAATTTGTCCGTATCCCATCAACTGGCACACGTGTAATCCCATATGCAGCACCTGCAGCATATTCGCAGTGCCCAGCGGGTACCACGGATCGAAGACGTCATCATGACCGAAGCAGACGTTGATCTCCGCCTCCAGCATCTCTTTGACGCGCGTAACACCACGACGCTTAGGATACGTGTCGAAGCGCCCTTGCAGGTGAATATTCACCAGTGGATTTGCGACAAAGTTAATACCGGACATTTTCAACAGACGGAAAAGACGGGAAGCATACGCGCCGTTATAGGAATGCATTGCCGTGGTATGGCTGGCGGTCACGCGTTCGCCCATATTGTAGCGATGCGCCAGGGCCGCAACGGTTTCAACAAAGCGGGATTGCTCATCATCGATTTCGTCACAGTGCACGTCGATAAGTCTGTCGTATTTTTGCGCCAGAGCGAAAATCTTATGCAGCGACTCTACGCCATATTCACGCGTGAATTCAAAGTGCGGGATCGCGCCAATGACGTCGGCGCCCAGACGCACGGCTTCCTCCAGGAGCGCTTCACCGTTGGGATAAGAAAGAATGCCTTCTTGCGGGAACGCGACAATCTGTAGCTCTACCCATGGAGCGACTTCTTGCTTCACCTCCAGCATGGCTTTTAGCGCCGTCAACGTAGGGTCGGAAACGTCAACGTGAGTACGGACATACTGGATGCCGTTGGCCATCTGCCACTTCAGGGTCTGCATGGCGCGCGCTTTGACGTCTTCGTGAGTGAGCATTGCCTTACGTTCAGCCCAGCGCTCAATGCCCTCAAACAGCGTACCAGACTGATTCCAGCTCGGCTCGCCCGCGGTTTGCGTAGTGTCCAGATGGATATGTGGCTCAACGAACGGTGGGATAGCCAGACCGCCTTCAGCATCAAGCACTTCACCCTGTGGTATCGTCGCTGCGTCTTGAGGCTCAATACGGCTAAAGCGCCCGTTTTCAATCGTGATTTGCCATAACCCTTCACGTCCCTGTAAACGCGCCTGATGAATGGTGATGTTATTATTCTGCATGGCTGACCTCCGGGGATTTAGCAAGGCTGCGATTGAAAAGTGGATTCAGCAGGATATAGCTGAATACGCCGCCGAGTACGGCATTGACGGGCACGATGCCTGGAATATAGTGACCTGCGGCAATGCCCAGTGCAACGGACAGGAGCGCTATCCAGTTTACGGAAATAAATTGCGCTTTGCTGAAGTCGGCATATCGGCGATGGTTCAGCAGATAGTCGGCGATGATCACCCCGCCAATCGGGGGAATCGCTGCCGACAGAAATGTCAGCCAGCCGACAAAGTTATTGTAAAGCCATAGCGCGCACAGTGTGCCGATAATACCGTTAGCCACTGACAGCGTACGGCTGGAAAGGCCGGTAATATTGGCAAATCCCAGGCCCGATGCATACAACGCATTATCGTTGGTGGTCCAGATATTCAGGCCGAGAACGATGATTGCGGGCAGCAGCAGTCCCTGGGCAATCATCACGTCAGAGATATCCGCCTGCCCAACCGCAGCCGCGCCCGCAGCGCCGAAGATAAACATAAGCGAATTGCCGAGGAAAAATGCCACCATGGCGATCAGCACCGCACCTTTGGCGTTGCGACCAAAACGGACGAAGTCAGCGGTTAACGTCCCTGCGCTGACAAACGAGCCGACTACCAGCGCCAGTGCGGTGGAGAAATCCAGCGGCGTTTGCGGCACTATCGCTTTTAAATGCTCCAAACCGCCGACATCGCTCACTGCCAGCCAGACAGAGTAGCTGCCAAGAATGACGATGGCAGGTACGGCGATGATAGATAAAATGGTCAGCGCTGAGATGCCAAAAAAGATGGTCAGGGTCATCAGCAGACCGGAAACCGCAATCAGGATATTGACGTCAATTCCCGTCGCTTTGCCAACCGGGATAGCAAACATGGCCACACCAACGCCAAACCAGCCTACCTGTGTGCCGCCTAACAGCAGAGAGGGAAGCCATGAACCTTTCACACCAAATGAGTAACGCGCCAGAAGGTGGGTTGAGAGCCCTGTTTTTGCGCCGATAAAACCGAGAAATGCAGTGTAAATACCGAGGAGAAGATTACCGAAGAGAACTGCCAGGAAGAAATCATTATAAGAAAGACCGGTACCGAGTGTGCCACCGGTCCACATACTGGCGGAAAAAAATGTGAGCCCCAACATCACAAATGTTAGTGGAACTACGCCTTTTCGCGCCGCCAGAGGGACGGGGCCCTGGCTATAATTGTTGTCTTGCGACACAACGCCTCCATGAATTTTGCCCAAAAAATCCGCCGCATAATATACAGTTCTCAGAATAAAGCAAACGTTTTCGTTGGCTTTTTCTGGGCTATTATTTCTGGTGTTGATGGCTGTACTAGTTTTCCCCTGACGCCAGTAACTCCACACCCGTGCGTTGAGTTTCGAGCATGGTTTGTGAACGAATCAGTTCGTCTGCGAGTAATTTTTCGTCAGGCAACTGCACTTTGTACTCGCTCGCCATGATGGTATTTGGCAGACCGTTCAGTGCGTAATGTGCTTCACCCGCGCCTTTTCCTGCGCACAAAACCAACCCAACTGGCGGGTTTTCTCCAGACATTGTCCAGTGCTCTTTGGCATAGTTCAGGTACATGTTCATTTGTCCGGCATCCGTATAACTGAATTTGCCTACCTTCAGGTCAACGAGCAACAGGCAGCGCAAGCGGCGATGGAAGAACAACAGGTCGACGCGGAACCAGCTATCGTCTATTCGTAAACGACGCTGGCGACCGACAAAAGCAAAATCGTCACCGAGCTCCAGCATAAAGTCCATCAGGTGACTGAGCAGCGCCTCTTCGAGATCCGACTCGGAATACTCGTCCTTCAGATTAAGAAATTCCAGAATGAACGGATCGCGTATGGCTTGTTCCGGCAAAACTTTTGGCTCGGCGGGCGCAGGCTGCTGCAACATGGCAGATTTGTCATGGGACAGGAGCGTTCGTTCATAAAATAGAGTAGCGATTTGTCTATCAAGTTGCCGTACAGACCAGCCGTTACGTAGCGTCTCTTTCTCATAAAAAGTGCAGGCATCGGGATTTTTTACCGAGAGTAAACGTACGTAAGCTGACCATGGTAGTAGGAAGGAATTAGCCAGTTGCGCCAAGTGGTGAGATTCTCCAGACACTGTCTGGAGAATCTCATTTCTATGAAAATAAAGATAAAACTTTTTAAACTGCCATAGATTACTGGTAGAAAAACCGCGTTTATATCTTTGGCTTAAATCCTGCGATAAACGATTAATTAGCTGTTCACCATATTGCAGCTCTGGCTTCACCGCCTTGTTCAAATTCAACAATGCGTCGACCCATTTCCCAATAGGTTGCTATCATGATGGCGTTGATGTTGCGAACGGTTTGTGTCCGCACGGTGTCCAGCAGTTGAACAATTCCGTTATGGATTTGCTGATAGTCATCTGCATCCTGAAGTGACGTCTGCATGGTCATACTCCATCCCTTTCGTGAAAGTTACGGTGTAAAAATATGCCGCGATCAATACGCCCGGGTGATGAAGTGGTCAATCCGTGTTCCAATAATTACACAGACTTGCAGTCTTAATTGCGAGTAGCTTTCAAAGAATGACGGAGAAATTCGGAGAAAAAAAGCCCCTGTCCGCAAACGTGGACAGGGGCCAGAGAAGGTTTTTTTACACTTCCAGGTAGTTCAGGATGCCGTCCGCCGCTTTACGACCTTCGGCAATCGCGGTGACTACCAGATCCGAACCGCGCACGATGTCACCACCGGCGAAGATTTTCGGGTTGCTAGTCTGGAAGGCGTTGTCGCTGCGCTCTGGAGCAATAATGCGGCCCTGAGAATCCAGTTCGACGCTGTGTTTTGCCAGCCACTCCATACTGTGCGGACGGAAGCCAAACGCCAGTACCACCGCATCTGCCGGAACAACGTGTTCGGAACCGACGACGATCTCCGCACGACGACGGCCCTTTGCATCCGGTTCACCCATTTCAGTACGCGCCATTTTCACACCGCATACCTTACCGTTGGCGTTCACTTCCACGCCTAAAGGCTGGACGTTGAACTGGAATTCGACGCCTTCTTCACGCGCATTTTTCACTTCGCGTTTGGAACCCGGCATGTTCTCTTCGTCACGACGATAAGCGCAGATGACATGTGCTGCGTTCTGGCGAACCGAGGTCCGCACGCAGTCCATCGCGGTATCGCCGCCGCCGAGAACGACGACGCGTTTGCCTTCCATGCTGATGTACGGCTCGTCGCTGTTTTCGCCAAAGCCCATCAACTGTTTGGTATTGGCGATCAGGAACGGCAGGGCATCAAATACGCCGGAAGCGTCTTCGTTTTCCAGCCCACCGCGCATAGACTGATAGGTACCTACGCCAAGGAACACGGCGTCATAATCTTTCAGCAGATCGTCAAGCTGTACATCGCGGCCCACTTCCACGTTCAATTTGAACTCAATGCCCATACCGGTGAAGATTTCACGACGGCGGGTCATCACCTCTTTTTCCAGTTTGAAGGCCGGGATACCGAAGGTCAGCAGACCGCCGATTTCAGGGTGGCGGTCAAATACCACCGCCTTCACGCCGTTGCGGGTCAGCACATCAGCACAGGCCAGGCCTGCCGGACCGGCACCGATGATCGCCACGCGCTTGTCGGTTTGACGCACGCCGGTCATATCCGGGCGCCAGCCCATTTCGAATGCTTTATCGTTGATATAGCGCTCGATGTTGCCGATAGTTACCGCGCCGAACTCATCGTTCAGCGTACAGGATCCTTCACACAGACGATCCTGCGGGCACACACGGCCACAGACTTCCGGCAGAGTGTTGGTCTGGTGCGACAGTTCTGCTGCTTCAAAAATACGCCCCTCGTTCGCCAGTTTCAGCCAGTTCGGGATGTAGTTATGCACCGGGCACTTCCACTCGCAGTACGGGTTACCGCAGGACAGGCAGCGGTCTGCCTGTGCTTTGGCCTGGCCTTCGGAAAACGGCTCGTAGATCTCGATAAACTCGATCTTACGGATCTTCAGCGGCTTCTTAGGCGGATCAACGCGCTGCAGGTCGATAAATTGGTATACGTTCTGACTCATTGCTGCTACCCCTTACTGCGCCTGCACACGCAGCTCTGCTGCGCTACGACTACGGTGACCCAACAGTGCTTTCACATCACTGGATTTTGGTTTTACCAGCGCGAATTTCGCCGAGAATGCTGGCCAGTTAGCCAGGATCTCTTCGCCGTGTGAAGAGCCGGTATGCTGTACGTGCTCGGTAATCAAACCGCGCAGGTGTTCCTCGTGGATAGCCAGCGAGTCCACGCTCAGCACTTCTACCAGTTCCGGGTTCACGCGTTTGCGGAACTCACCGTCTTCGTCGAGCACGTAGGCAAATCCGCCCGTCATACCCGCTCCGAAGTTGACGCCCGTTTTTCCGAGAATACAGACGATGCCGCCGGTCATATATTCGCAGCCGTTGTCGCCAATACCTTCAACCACGGTGATTGCACCGGAGTTACGTACTGCAAAGCGCTCACCCGCACGACCCGCGGCAAACAGGCGGCCACCGGTGGCGCCATACAGACAGGTGTTACCAATGATGCTCGCCTCATGGCTACGGAAAGCAGAGCCAACCGGAGGACGCACTGCCAGCAGACCGCCCGCCATACCTTTACCGACATAGTCGTTGGCATCACCGGTCAGATACAACTCCACGCCGCCCGCGTTCCACACGCCGAAGCTCTGGCCTGCGGTACCGCTGAAGTGCGCTTTGATTGGGTCAGACGCCAGCCCCTGATCGCCATGTGTTTGCGCGATATAGCCCGACAGCGACGCGCCAACAGAACGGTCGGTGTTGCGGATATCGAACCAGAAGGTTTTGCTTTGGCGCTCGTCGACAAACGGTTTCGCTTGCTGTAACAACTGAGCGTTCAGCACGCCGTTATCAAACGGCGGGTTGTTCTCGGTGCAATGCAGCGCTTTACCCGGATGCGGTTCGGCGGTTTCCAGCAGACGAGACAGTTCCAGTTTCTGTTGCTTAGCGGTAAACCCTTCCAGCTCTTTGAGCAGGTCGGTACGACCAATCAGATCCACCAGACGCTTCACACCCAGTTGCGCCATCAGCTCACGGACTTCGCGGGCGATAAATTCAAAGTAGTTAGTCACTTTGAACGGCAGGCCGTGATAGTGGTTCTTACGCAGTTTGTCATCCTGAGTCGCCACGCCGGTTGCGCAGTTGTTCAGGTGGCAAATACGCAGGTATTTACAGCCCAGCGCCACCATTGGACCGGTACCGAAGCCGAAGCTTTCCGCACCCAGAATCGCCGCTTTAATGATATCGACACCGGTTTTCAGACCGCCATCAACCTGCAGACGAATCTTGTGACGCAGACCGTTAGCGACCAGCGCCTGCTGGGTTTCCACCAGACCGAGTTCCCACGGGCAGCCCGCATATTTCACCGAGGAGAGCGGGCTTGCGCCGGTACCGCCATCGTAGCCAGCAATGGTGATCAGATCCGCATAGGCTTTTGCCACGCCTGTGGCGATAGTGCCGACACCCGGTTCGGAAACCAGCTTCACGGAGATCATCGCTTTCGGGTTGACCTGTTTGAGGTCGAAAATCAGCTGTGCTAAGTCTTCGATAGAGTAAATATCGTGGTGCGGCGGCGGGGAGATCAACGTCACGCCCGGTACCGAATAGCGCAGTTTAGCGATGTACGGGGTGACTTTATCACCCGGTAACTGACCGCCTTCGCCAGGCTTCGCGCCCTGAGCGACTTTAATCTGAATGACATCGGCATTGACCAGATACGCCGGGGTTACGCCAAAGCGACCGGAGGCAACCTGCTTAATGCGCGACACCTTGTTAGTGCCGTAGCGCGCCGGGTCTTCGCCGCCTTCACCGGAGTTCGAGTTGCCACCGATGCTGTTCATGGCTTCGGCCAGCGCTTCGTGTGCTTCGGGGCTTAATGCACCGATGGACATCGCCGCGGTATCAAAGCGTTTAAACAGTTCGGTTGCGGGTTCTACTTCGCTAATGCTTACGGCTTCATCGCCAGGCGTAATCGCCAGCAGATCGCGCAGCGTGGCCGCCGGACGCTCATTGACCAGCTTGGCATATTCCTGATAGTCGCTGTACTCGCCGCTTTGTACCGCCTGTTGCAGCGTGCGCACCACGTCCGGGTTGTAGGCATGGTATTCGCCGCCGTGGACGTATTTGAGCAAACCGCCCTGGCTGATAGGCTTACGTGCCAGCCAGGCATGTTTGGAGAGGTTCAGCAGATCCTGCTGGAAGTCGGTAAATCCTGCGCCGCTGATGCGGCTGACTACGCCCTGGAAGCACAGCGCCACGACATCATCATGCAGACCAACCGCTTCAAACAGCTTCGAGCAGCGGTAAGAGGCGATGGTCGAGATGCCCATTTTGGACATGATTTTGTACAGACCTTTGTTGATGCCGTTACGGTAGTTCAGCATCACGGTCCGGTAATCTTTGGCAATCGCCTGAGTGTCGATCAATCGTCCCAGCGTTTCATACGCAAGATACGGATAAATGGCCGTCGCGCCAAAGCCGAGCAGGACAGCAAAATGGTGCGGGTCACGGGCGCTGGCGGTTTCAACGATGATGTTGGCGTCGCAACGCAGACTTTGTTCTACCAGACGCGTTTGCACTGCGCCCACGGCCATCGGTGCCGGAACCGGCAAACGGTTTTTCGCGATGTTACGGTCAGAGAGCACCAGCAGCACCGTACTGTTACGCACCATCTGTTCGGCTTTATCGCACAATGCTTTGACGGTCTCTTCGAGCGTGGTTTCGGTCACGTCGAAGGTGATATCCAGGCGATCGGCGCGGTAATGTTCCTCTTTCATGGTGGTGAGCTGGGTGAAATCGGAGTACAGCAGGATCGGCGATTTAAAGCTCAGGCGGTGTGCCTGACCTTCGGCTTCGCAGAAGACGTTCATCTCACGACCGATGCTGGTGGCCAGCGACATAACGTGCGCTTCACGCAGCGGGTCGATCGGCGGGTTAGTCACCTGCGCGAACTGCTGGCGGAAGTAGTCATAAATGATGCGTGGCTGGCTTGAGAGCACCGCAAACGGGGTATCATCACCCATTGAGCCGACCGCTTCCTGACCGTTTTCACCGAGCACGCGGATCACGGAATCCAGCTCTTCGGCGCTGTAGTTAAACTGTTTCTGATAGCTGGCGAGCGTGTCATCGTCCAGTTCGCGGTTGCCGACCTGATCGTCTGCGAGGTCTTCGAACGGCACCAGACGGCGGACGTTCTTCTCCATCCACTCTTTGTACGGATGGCGGCTTTTCAGATCGTCATCGGTTTCGGCGGAGTGCAGAATGCGCCCGCTGCGGGTATCGATAACCATCAGCTCGCCTGGGCCGACGCGACCTTTCTCGACGACTTCATCCGGCTGATAATCCCAGATCCCGACTTCAGAGGCGCAGGTAATCAGCTTGTCTTTGGTGATGACGTAGCGCGCCGGACGCAGGCCGTTACGGTCAAGGTTACAGGCGGCAAAGCGGCCGTCGGACATAACAATGCCCGCCGGGCCATCCCACGGCTCCATGTGCATGGAGTTAAAGTCAAAGAACGCGCGCAGCTCCGGGTCCATATCCGGGTTGTTCTGCCAGGCCGGCGGCACCAATAAACGCATGGCGCGGATAATGTCCATCCCGCCAGCCAGCAGCAGTTCCAGCATGTTATCCATTGAGCTGGAGTCGGAGCCGGTTTCGTTAACGAACGGTGCGGCGTCGTGCAGGTCAGGGATCAGCGGTGTCTGGAATTTATAGGTACGTGCGCGTGCCCACTGGCGGTTGCCGGTGATGGTGTTAATTTCACCGTTATGCGCCAGGTAGCGGAACGGTTGCGCCAGCGGCCAGCGCGGTACGGTATTAGTGGAGAAGCGCTGGTGGAACAGGCAGATGGCCGATTCCAGACGCAGATCCGCCAGGTCCAGGTAAAAGCGCGGCAGATCCGCCGGCATACACAGACCTTTATAGATATTGACCAGGTTCGACAAGCTACAGACGTAGAAGTCTTTATCGTCCTGGAGGCGTTTTTCGATACGACGGCGCGCGATGAACAGGCGACGCTCCATATCACGCGGACGCCAGCCCGCAGGGGCGTTGACAAAAATTTGCTCGATTCGAGGCAGGGAGGAGAGGGCGATTTCACCGAGAACACCTTCGTTGGTCGGCACGTCGCGCCAGCCGACAATCGACAGGGTCTCCTGCTGTAATTCTTCTTCGACAATGCGACGAGAAGCCGCAGCCAGTTCAGCGTCTTTATTTAAAAAGATCATGCCGACGGCGTAGTTTTTAGCTAAACGCCAGCCGCGCTCTTGCGCCACGATGCGGAAAAAGCGGTCAGGTTTTTGTAACAGCAAACCGCAACCATCGCCGGTTTTACCATCGGCAAGAATTGCGCCACGGTGCTGCATGCGGGCCAGTGCGTGTATGGCGGTACGCACTACCTTGTGGCTAGGTTCGCCTTCTATGTGGGCGATCAGGCCGAAACCACAGTTATCCCTCTCAAGGGATTTATCGTACAACATATCAGTGAACCTCCCCAGGCTCTGCGGGATTCCCATCTGGACCGTTGCGCACGGGCACACCAAGAGCATGGCGACGGGGTTTGCGTGTCATACGCTTACCTCGCATTCGCCCTCTTTATCCTTTTCGCATAGGTCAAACAAGTTTGAGGACTTGCTTCAGAGGGAATCTCAATTACTGCATAAATATGATGAGCAGACTGCTCATCCAGAAAGCTTCCAGCGGATTTCCACGTTATCGGGAATCCACACACAGGTCAAATGGCAATCTTATTTATGCAAAAATGTGCTATATGGCGATTAACTTTATGAATATATTGAAATTTAAGGCTTTTTTACATTGATTTAACGCAAGGGGAATGGAGTGCGAAGTGTGATCTGTCTCACTGTCAGAAAGGCTGTATATCCCCCGTCCTCCCTTTGTTTATCGCTATGCTTGGCATTTTATGCTGGTTTTTAGAGTTTTAGCGTCTTAAAGATACTGTTTTTATGCTGAGAGTATAAGAAGATAAAAAAAACAGTCGGATATAAGGAAAAGTAATTTCATTTTGAATGAATGAAATTTCGATTATTTTGATTTGTTATGCAATAAATAAAGGCACGCCAGGGCGATTGATCCAGGTCATCGCCGACTGGGGCAAAAAATGGCAGGCTTTGGCCTCTTTTCAAGGCGCGGTCTACCAGATTATGCAGTTACAGAAATTAGTCAATATGTTTGGTGGGGATCTTTCTCGCCGTTACGGGCAAAAGGTTCATAAACTCACGCTTCACGGCGGCTTTAGCTGTCCAAATCGTGATGGCACCATCGGACGTGGTGGATGTACTTTCTGCAATGTCGCCTCGTTTGCCGATGAAGCACAGCAGCACCATTCTATTGCCGAGCAGCTTGAGCATCAGGCGCATCTGGTCAATCGCGCGAAACGCTATCTGGCCTATTTCCAGGCCTATACCAGCACCTTTGCTGAAGTGCAGGTGCTGCGTTCGATGTATCAGCAGGCAGTCAGCCAGGCCAGTATCGTCGGGTTATGCGTTGGGACGCGCCCCGACTGCGTGCCGGATGCGGTACTCGATCTGCTTTGCGAGTATAAAGACCTCGGCTATGAGGTATGGCTGGAACTCGGTTTGCAAACTGCGCATGACAAAACCTTGCACCGTATTAACCGCGGCCATGATTTTGCCTGTTACCAACGCACTACGCGACTGGCACGCGAGCGCGGGCTGAAAGTGTGCTCACACCTGATTGTCGGTCTGCCGGGAGAAGGGCAGGCAGAATGCCTGCAAACCATGGAACGTGTGGTGGAGACGGGTGTTGACGGTATTAAGCTGCACCCGCTGCATATTGTGAAAGGCAGTACGATGGCGAAAGCCTGGGAAGCCGGGCGGCTGAACGGAATTGAACTGGACGACTATACGGTTACTGCCGGGGAGATGATCCGTCATACGCCGCCAGAGGTGATTTATCATCGAATTTCCGCCAGCGCGCGCCGCCCAACGCTGTTGGCACCTCTATGGTGTGAAAACCGCTGGACCGGCATGGTCGAACTGGATAAGTACCTTAACAAGTACGGTGTGCAAGGCTCGGCGCTCGGTACGCCATGGGTGCTGCCTGAGAACTAACTCTCCGTAGGCCGGATAAGGCAAAGCCGACATCCGGAAATCTGCGCCTGCTTGCCTGATGGCGCTTTGCTTATCAGGCCTACGATGGCCTCTCCGCGGTCATTTCACCGATAACCTCCGCATTTCTTGCACAATCTTCAACGTCACGCTGAGAATTGAGTATTATTGTGCCAAGTTGTCGTGAAGGAACCCTCTATGAAGCAAATCCGTATGCTGGCGCAATATTACGTCGACCTGATGATGAAGTTAGGTCTGGTGCGCTTTTCGCTGCTGTTGGCGCTGGCTCTGGTCGTGTTGGCAATTGTGGTGCAGATGGCTGTCACCATGGTGCTGCATGGCCAGGTAGAAAGCATTGATGTCATCCGCTCTATCTTTTTTGGTCTGTTAATTACCCCCTGGGCCGTCTATTTCTTGTCCGTGGTGGTGGAGCAACTTGAGGAGTCCCGGCAGCGCCTGTCACGACTGGTACAAAAGCTGGAAGAGATGCGCGAGCGCGATCTCAAGCTCAATGTGCAGCTGAAAGATAATATTGCCCAGCTCAATCAGGAAATTGTTGAGCGTGAAAAAGCCGAAGCAGAGCGCCAGGAAACATTCGAGCAACTGAAGGTTGAAATCAAAGAGCGCGAAGAGGCGCAGATCCAGCTTGAGCAACAGTCTTCCTTTTTACGCTCTTTCCTTGATGCCTCGCCGGATCTGGTTTTTTATCGCAATGAAGATAAGGAGTTTTCCGGCTGTAACCGTGCCATGGAGCTGCTGACTGGCAAAAGCGAAAAGCAGCTGGTGAACTTAAAACCGGCTGACGTTTACTCTCCTGAAGCGGCTGAAAAGGTGATTGAGACCGACGAGAAGGTGTTCCGTCATAATGTTTCGCTCACCTACGAACAGTGGCTGGACTACCCGGATGGGCGCAAAGCCTGCTTTGAAATTCGCAAAGTGCCTTACTATGACCGCGTAGGTAAGCGACATGGTCTGATGGGCTTTGGACGCGATATTACCGAGCGTAAGCGTTATCAGGATGCGCTTGAGCGCGCCAGCCGCGATAAGACCACCTTTATTTCTACCATCAGCCACGAGCTGCGCACCCCGCTTAACGGCATTGTCGGCTTAAGCCGGATCCTGCTGGATACGGATCTAACAGCGGAGCAGGAAAAATACCTGAAAACAATCCACGTCTCTGCTGTGACGCTGGGGAATATATTCAACGATATTATCGACATGGATAAGATGGAGCGACGTAAAGTCCAGCTCGATAACCAGCCGATCGATTTCACCAGTTTTATGGCGGATCTGGAAAACCTCTCTGGCCTACAGGCGCAGCAAAAGGGTCTGCGTTTTGTGCTTGAGCCGACGTTACCCCTGCCGCATAAGGTCATTACCGACGGAACGCGTCTGCGTCAGATCCTGTGGAATCTGATCAGCAACGCCGTGAAGTTTACCCAGCAGGGGCAGGTGACCGTGCGGGCGCGCTATGACCAGGGGAATATGCTGCATTTCGAAGTTGAAGATTCCGGCATCGGCATTCCGCAGGATGAGCAGGATAAAATCTTCGCTATGTATTATCAGGTGAAGGACAGTAACGGCGGTAAACCGGCAACGGGGACAGGGATTGGTTTGGCCGTGTCGAAGCGTCTGGCGAAAAACATGGGCGGTGATATTACGGTTTCCAGCCAGGCAGGAAAAGGGTCTATCTTTACGCTGACCGTGCATGCCCCTGCGGTAGCGGAAGAGATTGAAGATGCTTTTGAAGACGATGAACTGCCGCTGCCAGCCCTGAATGTGCTGCTGGTGGAAGACATTGAGCTGAACGTTATTGTTGCGCGCTCCGTGCTGGAAAAATTAGGCAACAGCGTGGATGTCGCGATGACCGGGAAAGCCGCGCTGGAAATGTTTACGCCGGGTGAATATGACCTGGTGTTGTTGGATATTCAGCTACCGGATATGACCGGTCTGGATATCTCGCGGGAGCTCACGCAAAAATACGCCCGTGAAGATCTGCCACCGCTGGTCGCACTCACCGCCAACGTACTGAAAGATAAAAAAGAGTATCTGGACGCAGGCATGGACGACGTGCTGAGTAAGCCGCTGTCGGTTCCGGCACTAACCGCCATGATCAAAAAATACTGGGATACCCGAAACGAAGAGGAGAGCACTGTGACATCTGAAGAAAGCAGTAAATCGCAAGCGCTGTTAGATATTCCTATGTTGGAACAATACCTCGAGCTGGTGGGACCGAAGTTAATTACCGACGGGCTGGCGGTGTTTGAGAAGATGATGCCGGGATATTTGAGCGTGCTGGAGTCCAATCTGACGGCACGGGATAAAAAAGGTGTTGTTGAGGAAGGCCATAAAATTAAAGGCGCAGCAGGTTCAGTGGGGCTGCGTCACCTGCAACAGCTAGGTCAGCAAATCCAGTCGCCGGATCTTCCTGCCTGGGAAGATAACGTTGCTGAATGGATTGAAGAGATGAAGCAGGAGTGGCAGCACGACGTGGTAGTATTAAAAGCCTGGGTGGCGAGCGTGGAAAAAAAATGACCCCGGCTTGACCGGGGTGCGCGAATACTGCGCCAACACCAGGGAAATCGTGGCTGCGCCGTAAATTATTATCATTGTTTACAAGGGCGCAGCCCTAATTTTCAGGCCGCACGCAGTTAAGATAGCAAATCTTAAATAATTTGTTACATGAATCAGTTAAATGTGTGAAGCGTAGCATTTAAATCATAATAACTAATATGTTTCAGCCAGTTGAGAAAGGAGTATCACGATGAAAAAAGTGGGTGTAGTGCTCAGCGGATGCGGCGTGTATGACGGTGCAGAGATCCATGAAACTGTTCTCACGCTTCTGGCCATTGCCCGCAACGGCGCTCAGGCCGTCTGTTTTGCACCGGATAAACAACAAGCGGATGTGATTAATCATCTGACCGGCGAGCCGATGCTGGAAACTCGCAATGTGCTGATTGAAGCCGCGCGCATCACACGTGGCGATATTCGCCCACTTGCGCAGGCAGTCTCATCGGAACTGGATGCGTTGATCGTGCCGGGTGGGTTTGGTGCGGCCAAAAATCTGAGCAATTTTGCCAGTCAGGGCAGCGAATGCCGGGTTGACAGCGATTTAGCCGCGCTGGCGGTGGCCATGCATCAGGTGGGTAAGCCGTTGGGATTTATGTGCATTGCGCCTGCCATGTTACCTAAAATTTTTGACTTCCCGCTGCGTCTGACCATCGGCACTGATATCGACACGGCAGAGGTGCTGGAAGAGATGGGCGCTGAGCATGTGCCTTGTCCGGTTGATGACATTGTCGTCGATGAAGACAACAAAATCGTCACCACGCCTGCCTATATGCTGGCGCAGGACATCGCTCAGGCTGCGAGTGGCATCGATAAACTGGTATCGCGTGTGTTGGTGCTGACTGAATGAGAAAAGGAGTAACCGCCTTTCTGCGACGTATTTTTCTGCGGGTGGTGGTTGTCCTCGCCGTATTCTGGGGCGGGGGTATCGCACTTTTCAGCGTGATGCCTGTGCCTTTCTCGGCGGTGATGGTCGAGCGACAGCTGGGCGCATGGCTGTCCGGTGATTTCGGCTATGTGGCGCACTCGGACTGGGTGAGTATGGATGAGATCTCACCGTGGATGGGACTGGCGGTGATTGCTGCGGAGGATCAGAAGTTTCCAGACCACTGGGGGTTTGATGTCACCGCCATAGAGAAAGCGCTGGCGCACAATGAACGCAATGAAAACCGCATTCGCGGGGCGTCGACGTTATCGCAACAGACGGCGAAAAACCTGTTTTTATGGGATGGACGCAGCTGGGTGCGTAAAGGTCTCGAAGCCGGGCTAACGCTGGGTATGGAAACCGTCTGGAGTAAGAAACGTATTCTGACCGTCTATTTGAATATCGCCGAGTTTGGCGATGGGATATTTGGTGTGGAGGCGGCGGCGCAACGGTATTTTCATAAACCGGCCAGTCGGTTGAGCCTGTCTGAAGCGGCCTTGCTGGCGGCAGTATTGCCCAATCCTTTGCGTTTTAAGGCGAATGCGCCTTCTGGTTATGTGCGTAACCGCCAGGCTTGGATTATGCGCCAAATGCGTCAGTTAGGTGGTGAGTCGTTTATGCGGGAAAATAAGCTGTATTAGCGTAGTTATTGCCGGATGCGGCGTAAACGCCTTATCCGGCCTACTGGCTACGTTCTGTGTACTCGATTAATCTTCATCAAACCCTGAATTAAACAGGGCAATCACTGCGGCCAGGGCTTCTACTTCCTGTGGTCCCGTGGCTTCGACTTCTATCTGACGCCCTTTGGCTGAATCCAGCATCAGCAGAGCGATAACGCTGTTGGCCTCGGCCTCCGTTCCTTCATCATTACGCAGCAAAACTTCTGCTTCGAAACCCTGCATCAATTCAAACAGTTTCATCGCTGGGCGGGCATGCATGCCCAGCTTATTGGTGATTTCAACGGTTTGCTTCACGGTCATGATTTACGTTTTTCCAGCGTACGATGGCGTGACTGCACGTTTTTACCGCGTGAGCGGAAGTAGTCTGCCAGCTGCTCTGCAATATACACCGAACGGTGTTTCCCGCCGGTACAGCCGATGGCTACGGTAAGGTAGCTACGGTTGTTGGTCTCCAGCATGGGTAACCATAGCTCAAGATAGCTGCGAGTCTGGTAGATAAAATTGTGTACTTCTGTGTGCCTGTCGAGGAATGCGGCGACGGGGCGGTCAAGACCGGTCATTGGGCGCAGCTTCGGATCCCAGTGTGGGTTAGGCAGGAAGCGCACGTCAAAGACGTAATCCGCATCAATCGGGATACCGTGTTTGAAACCAAAGGATTCGAATACCATCGTCAATTCACGTTCACGTTTACCCAGCAGTCGGGTACGTAACATTTCCGCCAGTTCGTGTACGGACATTTCGGAGGTATCAACGATCAGGTCAGCGCGAGAGCGCAGAGGCTCCAGCAAATCGCTTTCCTTATCGATAGCGCTTTCCAGAGACAAGTTCTTGCTGGAGAGCGGGTGTAAACGGCGCGTGTCGCTGTAGCGACGAATCAGCGTGTTACGGTCTGCATCAAGGAACAGCAGCTGTGGTGAGAAACCCTCGGGCAGATTATTCATTGCCTGCTCGAAAATTTCCGGGGACTCAGGCATGTTGCGCACATCAATGCTGACGGCCGCAGAAATCTGGCGATCGGCCAGTGTACGAGCCAGATCGGGCAACAGCACTACGGGAAGGTTATCCACGCAGTAAAAACCCATATCTTCCAGCGCACGCAGGGCGACAGATTTACCTGACCCTGAACGGCCGCTGACGATCATCAGTACCATGTACTGTTTCTCCTCACAACGACAAAAAAGGATGCCATTGGGTTGTTATGCTTCATCCTGTCCACCTTCGGTGTCCGTGATGATTTGATACAACTCCTGGTCACTCTGCGCGGCGCGCAGACGACGACAGATGGTTTTATCTGCCAGACGTTTTGCGACCAGTGACAACGTATGCAAATGCGTCTTGGTTTGGTCTGCCGGGACCAGCAGGGCGAAAAGCAGATCGACAGGTTGATTATCAATGGCGTCGAAGGCGATGGGTGTTTCGAGTTGAACAAACACACCAACCGCGCGCATCGTGTCTTCTTCCAGCTTTCCGTGCGGGATAGCAATACCATTACCGATGCCGGTACTGCCCATTTTTTCACGCGTCAGAATGGCTTCAAATACCACCTGAGAAGGCAAGCTAAGCTGTTTTGCCGCAAGTTCGCTGATGATTTCCAGTGCGCGTTTCTTGCTTTGGCAGTGAACGCCTGCGCGTGTACATTCCTGGTTAAGAACAGTGCTCAGTTGTAGAGTCGTATCGTTATTTGTCATAATTTCACCTAAGCGCTAACTGTACAAATGGCCCGTTGTGCTACACAACAGGCCGTCCTGCACCCGCTAACTGCCCGGACAAGTTAGTGCTGTTTCAGTTTATCTTTATGTTTTGTTAACTGCCGAGCCAGTTTATCAATTAAACCGTCAATGGCGGCGTACATATCCTGACCTT
This sequence comes from Citrobacter sp. Cpo037, assembly GCF_030332945.1. Taxonomy (NCBI): domain Bacteria; kingdom Pseudomonadati; phylum Pseudomonadota; class Gammaproteobacteria; order Enterobacterales; family Enterobacteriaceae; genus Citrobacter; species Citrobacter sp. Cpo037. The sequence continues at coordinate 156,231 of NZ_JAOWGW010000063.1, read as the reverse complement.
CCGCGCTGGCATGAATTTCGCCACCGTTCACATGCAGTGTTGCATCCGAGATATGTGTAACCTTCTCCACTTTCAACACAATATAGACCTGATTAATCCGGTCGAAATATTGTTCGAGCTTGGCAAATTTTGTATTCACAAAATCGCGCAGGGCTTCGGTGATTTCGACGTTGTTTCCAGTGATGTTGAGCTGCATAGTGTCTTCCTTATCGGTTGGGTCACACCAGCTGTTTGCGCTGGTTAGACGGCGGAATGGATAAAGACTCTCGGTACTTCGCAACGGTGCGGCGTGCCACCATGATACCCTGTTCTGACAGCATAGAGGTTAACTTGCTGTCACTCAGCGGTTTCGCGGGGTTTTCCGCAGCAATTAATTTCTTCACCAGCGCACGGATAGCTGTGGATGAGGCTTCACCTCCGCCTTCAGTGTTAACGTGACTGGAAAAGAAATACTTCAATTCAAAAATGCCGCGCGGACTGTGCAGATACTTTTGCGTGGTCACACGGGAAATGGTCGATTCGTGCATCTCGACGGCCTGGGCGATATCCGCCAGTACCATCGGTTTCATATACTCTTCGCCTTGTTCAAAGAAAGCTTGCTGCTGCTCAACGATGCAGCGGCTGACGCGCAGCAACGTATCATTGCGGCTTTCCAGGCTTTTAATCAGCCACTTCGCATCTTGCAGATTGCTACGAATAAACTGGCTGTCGGCATCGTTACGTGCGCTATTGCACATCGCGGCGTAGTGCTGGTTAATCTGTAAGCGCGGAATGCTGTCGCCGTTGAGTTCGACCACCCAGCGATCGTTATGCTTACGCACCAGCACATCCGGAATGACGTACTCCGGCTCGCCAGTCTGGATCGACTGCCCTGGGCGGGGATCAAGCGACTGGATGAGGTTGACGGCTTCTTTCAGCACGTCTTCTTTCAGTCGGGTCACGCGCATCAGCGTGCGGAAGTCATGGTTGGCTAACAGATCGAGATGATCGCTGATGATCAGGCGCGCTTCATCCAGCCACGGTGTGGCTTTATCAAACTGCGAAAGTTGGATCAGTAAGCAGTCACGGAGATCTTTGGCGGCCACGCCAACGGGATCAAAGCGCTGAACGCGTTTAAGCACGGCTTCGATTTCGTCCATACCGACGTCGTCATCGCCCATGCTTTCGAGAATATCGTCCAGGGTCACGGTGAGATAACCGGTTTCGTCTACCGCATCCACAATGGATGTCGCAATGGCGCGATCGGTATCAGAAAACGGGGTCAGTTCCACTTGCCACATCAGGTAATCCTGTAGTGATTGCGTGGTCTCACCCTGATAGACAGGCAGTTCGTCGTCGATGTAATCTCCGCTGGTGCCCGAAGGCGTCCCGGCGGTGTAAATTTCATCCCAACTGGCGTCAAGCGGCAACTCCTCAGGCATCTCTTTTTGTTCGAGTGCATCTGCGGTGTCGAGGGTTTCGCTGTCCTGTTTTTCCTGGGTATCAATTTCGTCGTGAAGATCGGTTTGCTCGAGCAGTGGGTTACTTTCCAGCGCTTGCTGAAGTTCTTGCTGAAGTTCCAGCGTGGACAACTGCAACAGACGGATAGCCTGTTGTAGCTGAGGCGTCATCGCCAGTTGTTGGCTAAGCCTGAGTTGCAAACCTTGCTTCATGTTCAGAGTTGTTTTCTCCTGCAGTGACGTGAAGTCTTCTACCCTATCAGAGTCTGAAGTCTTCCCCAAGGTATACGCGCTTAACGTGCTCATCCTGCAGTATTTCTGTTGGCGTGCCGTGCGCGATCAGGTGCCCCTGACTTACGATATAGGCGCGCTCACACACTGCCAGCGTTTCGCGGACGTTGTGGTCGGTAATCAGCACACCAAGGCCGCTGTCGCGCAGGTGTTCGATGATCCGTTTAATATCAATAACAGAAATCGGGTCAACACCGGCAAACGGTTCATCCAGCAGGATAAATTTCGGATTGGCGGCCAGTGCGCGAGCGATCTCCACGCGGCGTCGTTCACCACCGGAGAGCGACTGACCTAAGCTGTCGCGCAGGTGCTCGATGTGGAATTCTTCCATCAGCTCGTTAGCGCGATCTTCCCGCTGCTCGCTGGTCAGATCGTCACGAATTTGCAGCACCGCCATCAGGTTATCAAACACGCTCAGGCGACGGAAAATCGATGCTTCCTGCGGTAAGTAGCCGATGCCGCGACGCGCGCGCGCATGCAGAGGCAGCAGACTGATGTCTTCGTCATCAATGATAATGTTACCCGCATCGCGCGGGACAATGCCGACTACCATGTAAAAGGTTGTTGTCTTGCCTGCACCGTTAGGACCGAGCAGACCGACGATCTCCCCGGAGTTGACGGTCAGACTGACATCTTCAACCACACGACGGCCTTTATAGGCTTTTGCAAGGTTCTTTGCAGTTAATGTTGCCATAACGAATCAGTTACCTTTTTTCTCTGCCGGAGCCTTGTTTTTGTCCTGCAACTGCGACGGAACCAGAACGGTGGTGACGCGTTTGCCTTTATCGCTGAAGGCCTGCATTTTCTGCTCTTTTACCAGATAAGTGATCTTATCGCCCGTGATGTTGCTATCGAGCTGTTCCAGATACGCCTTGCCGGTGAGAACGACAAAGTCTTTCGCCAGTTCATAGTGCATCTGAGAGGCGTGGCCTTTAACCGGTTTACCGTTGTCCTGCATCTGGTAAAACGTTGCTGGATTGCCATAGCCATCAATCACTTCTTTGCCGTCTTCACCGCCAGGACGGGTCACGACGACTTTATCGGCGTTAATTTTGATGGTGCCCTGAGTCACAATCACGTTGCCAGTAAACGTCACCACGTTGCCCTGCATATCCAGGGACTGCTGGTCCGATTCAATGTGAATCGGCTGCTCGGTATCGCCGGTGACGGCAAATGCCGGAATGCTGGCGGCCAGAAGTGAGCTGGCAAGTACAAGATTAAGGCTGAGTTTGTTTGTTTTGGATTTCATATGAGGTTCTAACCTTTTCAATCAGCTCGGCGTTCTTGCTGCGTAAGTTGCCGCGCATCTTCAGTCCGCTGGAGTTAAATGTTGTGCCATACAACGTCACCAGATCATCGGAAGTGACGTCTTGTGTCACCAGGTTAATCTGCGCGTTATCGGTCGTAATTCTGCGTAGTTGAGAGTCAGGCACCAGGGCGTTAACCTCAACATGGCCGTACAGATACAGCATCCGATCGTTGGTCAATTTGGCTTTATCGGCCTTGATCGTCCAGGTCGGTACTTTATCCTTATCAAACGTGGTTAATACCGGTTGAGTAAACCACGAAACCGCTTGTTCCGAATAATATTCAACGTGTTGTGCGATCAAGTGATAGCTCAGCGCGCCTTCCGGACTATACACGACGGTATCAGTATGTTCGCTCTTATAGGTTGGCTCGTTGTTATTGACGACGACCTGAGCGGTGTCATCTTTGTCTGCCAGATTAATACCAATCATCACAAGGACAGCCAGCGACAGTAGAATGATAACCCAACGTCTGGTTTTGCTCATATCGATTGCCCTTTGGCCTCGTCCAGTTTGCCCTGCGCCAGGAGTAATAAATCGCAGACTTCACGCACAGCGCCACGTCCCCCATCAATGCGGGTGACATAATCAGCTCGCGGGATCAGCAAAGGGTGGGCATCTGCCACCGCGACGCTTAATCCCACTTTAGCCATCACCGGCCAGTCGATCAGGTCATCGCCAACATAGGCGACATTCTCCGGTGCGATCGCCAGTTTGCTAAGGAGATCGCCAAAGGCAACCAGTTTGTCTGACTGCCCCTGATACAGGTGGGTGATCCCCAAAGTGGTACAGCGATCTTCTACAAGTTTAGCCTTTCGTCCGGTAATAATGGCAACCTCAATACCGGAAGTGAGCGCACAGCGAATTCCGTAACCATCACGGACGTTAAAAGCCTTCAGCTCTTCACCGTTGTTGCCCATATAAATCAGACCATCAGACAGTACGCCATCCACATCCAGGATCAGCAAACGGATGTTTTCTGCCCGGGTGATAACGTCTGCGCTGACGGGTCCATAACAGGTCGCAAGCGACGCACCTGCTTTACTCATTTTTGTTATCCTTGAGTTTCTTACACTACACCTGCACGCAGCAGATCATGCATATGTAACACACCGAGTAACTGGTCGCCATCAGCAACCATTACCGAGGTGATATGGCGGGACTGCATTAAGTTCAGGGCATCGACGGCAAGAATGCCCGGACGCACGCGAATGCCTCCAGGGGTCATCACATCGGCAATGCCTAACTGGCGTACATCAACGCCCATATCGAAGACACGACGTAAATCGCCATCGGTGAAAATACCGTCAATCTTCATGGCATCATCGCAAATGACGGTCATGCCGAGATTTTTACGCGTGATCTCAAGTAAGGCGTCACGCAGGCTGGCGTTTTTGGTCACATGCGGGATCTCGTCGCCCGTATGCATAATATCGTTAACGCGCAGTAAAAGCTTACGGCCCAGTGCGCCACCGGGATGAGACAACGCAAAATCTTCCGCGGTAAAGCCGCGCGCTTTTAATAACGCCACCGCCAGGGCATCGCCCATCACCAATGTTGCTGTCGTACTGCTGGTCGGCGCCAGGCCTAACGGACAAGCTTCCTTGGGCACTTTAACACACAGATGCACATCAGCCGCACGCGCCATACTGCTTTCAGGACGACCGGTCATGCAGATAAGCGGTACATGAAGACGTTTTAATACCGGGATCAGCGCCGCTATCTCATTGGATTCACCGGAGTTAGAGATGGCGATGACCACATCCTGCGGCGAGACCATACCCAGATCGCCATGTGCGGCTTCGCCTGGATGTACAAAAAATGAGGGGGTGCCGGTGCTGGCAAATGTGGCTGCCATTTTCCGCCCGATATGGCCAGATTTCCCCATTCCCATCACCACCACTTTGCCCGGGCAGCTGAATATTTTCTCGCATGCGAGGGTAAAATTTTGGTTGATGTACTGATCAAGCTCCGCCAGGCCTTCACGTTCAATTGCCAGGACTTCCTTGCCTGCTTTCTGAAAGTCAAAACCCGGTTGCAACTCTAAGTGCGACATAATGCGTTTCCAGTTATCCAACGAGAAGTGGCGATAACCAATACAGCATCGCCAGCCATATGATAAAACCGCCGGTCAGCAGCGCACCTGCGCCGCGACCAATCTGGCGCGGACGTCGCCAGCAGAGTAGTGCAAAAATCACGCTCACCAGCAGCATGACGCTATAGTCACGGGTGAAGGCCATTGGATTGACTTCACCCGGCGTAATCAGCGCCGGTAGCCCGAGGACGATAACGATATTAAAAATGTTTGCGCCGATAATGTTACCGACGGCAATATCGTTTTCACCTTTACGCAGACCCGCAATCGCTGTTGCCAGCTCCGGCAGGCTGGTACCAATGGCGACCACAGTTAGCCCGATAGTAAGTTCGCTCATGGCGAAATAGTTCGCCAGCACGGTAGCGTTATCCACCACCATACGTGTTGCCATTGGCATAATAATCAGCGCAATGCCCAGCCACAAAAACGCGACAGGTAACCCGCCTTCACGCGGTAGCTCAGCTATCTGCTCACGTGTCAGGCTGTCATTGCCTTGTCGCTCGGCCAGACGGGCGATTTTAACAATGAATAGCAGCCATAGCACGGCCAGAAGCAGAAGAAAGAAACCGTCGCTGCGGCTTAACTGTCCGTCATACAGGACGGATGCAGCTAAAATACTTACCAGCAACATTAGCGGTAATTCACGACGCAGAACATCAGAATGCACGGTAAAAGGATGAATCAGCGCCGACAGGCCTAAAATAAGCAGAATGTTGGTGATGTTAGAACCTATGGCGGTCCCGACAGCCAGATCGAGTTGCCCATTCATCGATGCGGCAACGGAGACAATTATTTCGGGTAACGACGTACCCATGCTGACCACGGTCATTCCGATGATAATGGGAGGAATACCGAAATTTCGACATAAAATGGATGCGGCAAATACCAGACGGTCGGCACCGTAGACCACCAGAAGTAAACCAATTATTAACAGCGCCGTCGCTAAAAGCATCTAAAGTCCTTTCTTCAGGTATACTCGCCGGTCCACTTGAAGGATCTTCTGGAAGCCGTAACGAAGTCTTAATTTTGACTTTATGCGGCTAAAAAGTAAAACAAATGCCAGCTTTCGCTAACCAGGACAGGCAATAATCTGTAAATATGTTGGGTTCAGGGCTAAATTGAGCGCCAAACTCTTCGATCAACGAGGCAATAGTAAAGGATGAATCAATGGGTCAGTCTGTGGCGAATCTAGTCGATATGCGCGATGTCAGCTTTTCCCGGGGTGACCGCTGCATCTTTGATAATATTTCCCTGACGGTACCGCGCGGTAAGGTGACGGCGATCATGGGGCCATCAGGCATCGGCAAAACGACGCTGTTGCGTCTGATTGGCGGACAGATCCCCCCGGATAAGGGCGAGATCCTGTTTGACGGAGAGAACGTCCCGGCCATGTCCCGTTCGCGTTTATTTACCGTGCGTAAGCGCATGAGTATGCTGTTTCAGTCTGGTGCGCTATTTACCGACATGAATGTTTTTGACAACGTCGCGTACCCTCTGCGCGAGCATACGACGTTGCCAGCGCCGTTGCTGAAGAGCACGGTGATGATGAAGCTCGAGGCCGTCGGCCTGCGGGGTGCGGCCAAATTAATGCCTTCTGAATTATCCGGTGGGATGGCGCGTCGCGCCGCGTTAGCACGTGCTATCGCGCTGGAGCCAGACCTCATCATGTTTGATGAGCCGTTCGTCGGCCAGGATCCCATCACCATGGGCGTTCTGGTGAAGCTAATTTCAGAACTGAACAGCGCGCTGGGCGTCACCTGTGTGGTGGTATCCCATGATGTGCCTGAGGTACTGAGTATTGCGGATTACGCCTATATAATGGCGGACAAAAAAATAGTGGCCTACGGTAGTGCTCAGGCGCTACAAGAAAATGCCGATCCGCGCGTACGCCAGTTCCTTGACGGCATTGCCGATGGACCGGTTCCGTTCCGTTACCCGGCGGGCGACTACCACATCGATTTACTCAAAACAGGGAGTTAAGCCACCCATGTTGTTAAATGCGCTGGCATCACTCGGACATCGGGGAATAAAAACCCTCAGGACGTTCGGGCGAGCCGGATTAATGTTGTTCAATGCGGTTGTCGGCAAGCCGGAGTTTCGCAAACATGCGCCGCTGCTGATACGCCAGCTCTATAATGTCGGTGTCTTATCGATGCTGATCATTATTGTTTCTGGCGTGTTCATCGGTATGGTGCTGGGGTTGCAGGGATACCTGGTGCTGACGACTTACAGCGCGGAAACCAGCCTCGGTATGCTGGTGGCACTGTCATTGTTACGTGAGCTGGGACCGGTTGTTGCGGCGCTGCTGTTTGCCGGGCGGGCCGGGTCGGCCTTAACCGCAGAAATTGGCCTGATGCGGGCGACCGAACAGCTTTCCAGTCTGGAAATGATGGCCGTCGATCCACTGCGCCGGGTGATTTCCCCACGTTTTTGGGCCGGTGTTATTTCATTGCCGCTGCTGACGATTATTTTTGTCGCAGTCGGGATCTGGGGTGGTTCACTGGTTGGCGTAAGCTGGAAGGGGATTGATGCGGGCTTTTTCTGGTCGGCTATGCAAAATGCCGTCGACTGGCGTCTGGACCTGGTCAACTGTCTGATTAAGAGCGTGGTGTTCGCCATTACGGTCACATGGATTGCATTGTTCAATGGTTATGATGCGATCCCGACCTCTGCCGGGATTAGCCGGGCAACGACACGCACCGTTGTGCACGCCTCTCTTGCCGTTCTGGGGCTGGATTTTGTGCTGACCGCACTGATGTTTGGGAATTGAGTTCATGCAAACGAAAAAAAATGAAATTTGGGTCGGGTTATTCTTGCTGGTTGCGCTGCTGGCAGCGCTGTTTGTGTGCCTGAAGGCAGCGAACGTCACCTCAATGCGTACTGAGCCGACTTACACGATTTATGCGACCTTTGATAATATCGGCGGCCTGAGAGAGCGTTCTCCGGTGCGGATTGGCGGGGTGGTAGTTGGACGCGTATCGGACATCTCGTTAGATCCGAAAACGTACCTGCCGCGCGTGACGCTGGAAATCGAATCGCGTTTTAACCATATTCCTGACACCAGTTCTCTGAGCATCCGTACTTCCGGTCTGCTGGGCGAACAGTATCTGGCATTGAACGTGGGTTTTGAAGATCCTGAGCTGGGAACGTCTATCCTCAAAGATGGCGGTACGATTCAGGACACGAAATCCGCGATGGTGCTGGAAGATATGATTGGTCAGTTCCTTTACAACAGCAACAGTAAAGGTGATGACAATAAGAATTCTGGCGATGCGCCAGCCGCAACTGACGGCAATAATGAAGCCACTACGCCTGCGGGCGCAACGAAATAATCTCAGGAGAATCGACGTATGTTTAAACGATTGATGATGGTGGCTATGCTGGTGATTGCTCCACTTAGCGCGGCAACCGCAGCAGACCAGACTAACCCGTACAAACTGATGGATGAGGCGGCGCAGAAGACCTTTGACCGTCTGAAAAACGAGCAACCAAAAATCCGTTCCAACCCCGATTACCTGCGTCAGGTCGTCGATCAGGAACTGCTGCCTTATGTGCAGGTTAAGTATGCCGGTGCGCTGGTGCTGGGCCGTTACTACAAAGATGCGACTCCTGCCCAACGTGAAGCCTATTTTGCCGCATTCCGTGAATATCTGAAGCAGGCTTACGGCCAGGCACTGGCGATGTACCACGGCCAAACCTATCAGATTGCCCCTGAACAACCGCTGGGTGATGCGACTATCGTACCTATCCGCGTAACCATCATCGATCCAAACGGTCGTCCTCCGGTACGTCTGGATTTCCAGTGGCGTAAAAACTCCCAGACCGGTAACTGGCAGGCGTATGACATGATCGCCGAAGGCGTAAGTATGATCACCACCAAACAAAATGAGTGGAGCGACCTGCTGCGTACCAAAGGTATTGATGGCCTGACGGCGCAGCTGAAATCTATTTCTCAGCAGAAAATCACTCTGGAAGAGAAAAAATAATGACGCAGTCACTCACCTGGACGCGCGAAGGCGACAAGCTGGTGCTGGTGGGAGAGCTGGATCAGGACGTGTTAAATCCCTTATGGGATGCGCGAATTGAGGCGATGAAAGGGGTATCCTGCATCGACCTGAACCAGGTATCCCGGGTAGATACCGGCGGTTTGGCGTTACTGTTGCATCTGATTAATCAAGGCAAGCAGCAGGGAAATAGCGTTTCGCTCACTGGCGTTAACGATAAAGTGTACACGCTGGCGCAGCTTTACAATCTGCCTGACGACGTCCTTCCGCGTTAATTTTTCCAGGCCGGATAAGGTCTTGTGCCGCTATCCGGCAAAACCCCTGAGGGGGATCTGCCACTAAAGCCTTGTCTGATTTATCAGCGAGGCTTTTTGCTTATTTATGACAGCGCCACTTTGCTCTAAGATGTTGGGCTGTTTTCACTATCTGACGAATGAAGAGCCCATGGAAAATAATGAAATTCAGAGCGTGCTGATGAATGCACTCTCCCTCCAGGAAGTCCACGTTTCTGGCGACGGCAGTCACTTTCAGGTTATTGCCGTGGGTGAGATGTTTGAAGGCATGAGCCGGGTCAAGAAGCAGCAATCGGTCTATGGCCCGTTGATGGAGTACATTGCGGACAACCGCATTCATGCCGTGTCGATTAAGGCGTTTACCCCAGCGGAATGGGCGCGCGATCGCAAACTTAACGGTTTTTGAGCTACGGGTGATGTACCGGTAGCGAAGATAAATTCTTAACAGAGAACAGAATAATGGATAAATTTCGTGTTCAGGGGCCAACCAAGCTCCAGGGCGAAGTCACAATTTCAGGCGCTAAAAATGCCGCACTGCCGATCCTGTTTGCGGCGCTGCTGGCTGAAGAACCTGTAGAGATCCAAAACGTCCCGAAACTGAAGGACGTTGACACCTCGATGAAGCTGCTGAGCCAGCTGGGTGCGAAAGTTGAGCGTAATGGTTCCGTGCACATTGATGCGCGTGATGTGAACGTCTTCTGTGCGCCGTACGATCTGGTGAAAACCATGCGTGCATCCATCTGGGCGCTCGGGCCGCTGGTTGCCCGCTTTGGTCAGGGCCAGGTATCACTGCCGGGCGGCTGCACCATCGGTGCACGTCCGGTTGACCTGCACATTACCGGCCTGGAGCAGTTAGGCGCGACTATTAAGCTGGAAGAAGGCTATGTGAAGGCGTCCGTTGATGGCCGTCTGAAAGGCGCGCATATCGTCATGGACAAAGTGAGCGTCGGTGCGACGGTCACCATTATGTGCGCAGCAACGCTTGCCGAAGGCACCACCGTCATCGAAAACGCCGCGCGCGAGCCGGAGATTGTGGATACCGCGAACTTCCTGATTGCGCTGGGCGCGAAGATCACGGGTCAGGGCACCGACCGTATTACCATCGAAGGCGTTGAGCGTCTCGGCGGTGGTGTTTATCGCGTTCTGCCAGATCGTATCGAAACCGGTACCTTCCTGGTGGCGGCGGCAATTTCTCGCGGCAAAATTATCTGCCGTAATGCACAGCCGGACACGCTGGATGCCGTTCTGGCGAAGCTGCGTGATGCGGGTGCGGATATTGAAGTTGGCGACGACTGGATAAGCCTCGATATGCACGGTAAACGTCCGAAAGCGGTCAATGTGCGTACTGCACCGCATCCGGCATTCCCAACTGATATGCAGGCCCAGTTCACGCTGCTGAACCTGGTAGCTGAAGGAACCGGCTTCATCACGGAGACCGTGTTTGAGAACCGCTTTATGCACGTGCCTGAGCTGAGCCGTATGGGTGCTCACGCAGAAATCGAAAGCAATACCGTGATTTGCCACGGCGTGGAAACGCTCTCTGGCGCACAGGTTATGGCGACTGATCTGCGCGCATCTGCAAGCCTGGTGCTGGCAGGTTGTATTGCTGAAGGTACGACGGTAGTCGATCGTATTTATCACATCGATCGCGGCTATGAGCGCATCGAAGATAAACTGCGTGCGCTGGGCGCAAACATTGAGCGCGTGAAAGGCGAGTAATCGTCAACGTCTCTTTTAACCCCTGGTTCTGCGAACCGGGGGTTACAGCTCAATGTTCATTCCGGATTCTTTTTCTCTTTGCGACTCCTCATCATCCGCGTTCTGTCGATGAACTCATGCGTTTTGGCATCGTGATAGCGTGACGGCCAAATTACCCAGGGGTCAGTTCCCAGCGCCTGGGCGATTATCAACTCACCTTTTGGCCATGGTCTCGTTAACGCATTTGCCAGCGTTGATGAACTCAATCCATTTTTACGTGATTCAGCGGCCATTGAGGTCCCTTTCTTGCGCAGTCCGGCGATGATGTCGGCCGGATGCCAGTCAATCAGCTTGCTTTCCATAAATTCATCTCTCCTTTGGTTAACGACTTACGGTTCCACGATCGGTTGTGCCGACACTATAACGCCCGAAGAGTGAATGTTCTAAAATGTTCATGTAAAGTGTGTGTATATTCAGAATATGCCAAGATTCTGCGTGATTTTCTGGAGAGGAGGAAATGCTTACTGGAGCTTATAAGAAAATCCCGTGCAGGGCACGGGATGAGAGAGGATGCAGTAGGGAATTAACGGTCGCGCTGTACGGCAATATGTGCCAGACCAATCAGCGCTTCTCTCCACGGTGTATCAGGCAGCACCTGCAGCGCAGCGATGGCCTTATCAGCCTCTTCTTCTGCACGTTGGCGAGTCCATTCCAGGGAGCCACAGGCGTTCATCGCTTCCAGAACCGGCTCCAGAAGGTGACGACCATTACCTTGCTCAATGGCCTGGCGGATCATTTGCGCTTGTTCTGGGGTACCATGGCGCATGGCATGCAGCAGCGGCAGCGTTGGTTTACCCTCGTTGAGGTCATCGCCGACGTTTTTACCCAGTTGCTCGCCATCTGCGCTGTAATCCAGCAAATCGTCAATTAACTGGAAAGCGGTACCGAGATAACGGCCATAATCCTGCAACCCTTTTTCTTGTTCTTCGCTACAGCCAGCCAGAATACCTGAACATTGGGCTGCCGCTTCAAACAAACGCGCGGTCTTACTGTAGATGACGCGCATATAGTTTTCTTCGGTGATGTCCGGGTCGTTGACGTTCATCAACTGCAAGACTTCACCTTCGGCGATGACGTTGACTGCTTTCGACATGACTTCCAGCACTTTCAACGAGCCAAGGCTGGTCATCATCTGAAATGCGCGGGTATAGATAAAATCGCCAACCAGCACGCTGGCCGCATTACCAAACGCCGCATTTGCCGTAGCTTTCCCACGGCGCATGTCTGACTCATCCACAACATCGTCGTGCAGCAGGGTCGCGGTGTGGATAAACTCGATGAGGGCCGCGATCGTAACGTGCGCATTTTCCTGGTAACCAACGGCCCGCGCTGCGAGGACGGCGATCATTGGGCGAATGCGTTTTCCGCCGCCGCTAACGATGTAGTACCCCAGTTGATTGATCAACTGAACGTCGGAATTGAGCTGTTCAAGGATTGTCGCATTGACCCCCGCCATATCTTGCGCGGTTAACTCATTGATTTTTTCTAAATTCATCGCAAAAGCCGGGCTTCTCGCCCCGATTACCTTACTGTGTGGGAAGGTAACGTCGGGTTTAGGGTTATAAATATATGCTGATTGTACTGAAAAAACGCCGTAGATAAACGTTACCGTACGTGTTGTGTTTTTTTTCTTCATGTATTGACGGTAGCACTTGTCAAAGGCTCGCGTTTTGCGTAATATTCGCGCCCTATTGTGAATATTTATAGCGCACTCTGAATCATCAAAAAGGTGTGCGCGGAAGCGGAGTTTTTTATGTACGCGGTTTTCCAAAGTGGTGGTAAACAACACCGAGTAAGCGAAGGTCAGACCGTTCGCCTGGAAAAGCTGGACATCGCAACTGGCGAATCTGTTGAATTCGCAGAAGTTCTGATGATCGCAAACGGTGAAGAAGTCAAAATCGGCGTTCCTTTCGTTGATGGCGGCGTTATCAAAGCTGAAGTCGTTGCTCACGGTCGTGGCGAGAAAGTTAAAATTGTTAAGTTTCGTCGTCGTAAACACTACCGTAAGCAGCAGGGCCATCGTCAGTGGTTCACTGATGTGAAAATCACTGGCATCAGCGCTTAAGTTAAGGGGAGCAGATTAAATGGCACATAAAAAGGCTGGCGGCTCGACTCGTAACGGTCGCGATTCAGAAGCTAAACGTCTGGGCGTAAAACGCTTCGGCGGTGAAACAGTTCTGGCTGGTAGCATCATCGTTCGTCAACGTGGTACTAAATTCCACGCTGGCTCCAACGTTGGTTGCGGCAAAGACCACACTCTGTTTGCTAAAGCAGACGGTAAAGTGAAATTTGAAGTGAAAGGCCCGAAAAACCGTAAATTCATCAGCATCGTTGCTGAATAAGTTTTTCGCGTCCCGGTAACGGATAAAAGCCCCGCAACACGTTGCGGGGCTTTTTACATTCGACGGCCGGTAAATACGCTCGTCGCGCCGACAACCCGGAAACGAGCCCTTGCAGGGAATACGGCATGAAGCAGCAGGCAGGCATTGGTATTCTGTTAGCACTCACAACGGCAGTATGTTGGGGCGCTTTGCCAATAGCAATGAAGCAAGTGCTGGAGGTGATGGAGCCTCCTACCGTGGTGTTCTACCGTTTTTTAATGGCAAGCGTTGGCCTTGGCGCTATTCTTGCGGTTAAAAAAAAGCTCCCTCCGCTGCGTATTTTTCGCAAAGCGCGCTGGCTGGTGTTGCTGGCTATCGCAACCGGTGGGCTGTTCGGTAACTTCATTCTGTTTAGTTCATCCTTGCAGTATTTGAGCCCAACGGCTTCGCAGGTTATCGGCCAGCTGTCACCGGTTGGTATGATGATCGCCAGCGTCTTTATCCTGAAAGAAAAGATGCGCGGCACGCAGGTTATTGGCGCCATTATGCTTCTGAGCGGCCTGGTTCTGTTTTTTAATACCAGTCTGATCGAAATTTTTACCCGACTCACCGATTACACCTGGGGCGTTATCTTTGGTGTCGGTGCGGCGATGGTCTGGGTGAGCTATGGGGTCGCGCAAAAGGTGTTATTGCGCCGCCTGGCATCACCGCAGATCCTGTTTTTACTGTACACTTTATGTACGATGGCGTTGTTGCCGCTGGCTAAACCCGGTGTCATCACGCAACTCAGCGACTGGCAGCTGGCATGCCTGGTATTCTGCGGCCTGAATACGCTGGTAGGATACGGCGCTCTCGCGGAAGCGATGGCGCGTTGGCAGGCGGCTCAGGTGAGCGCTATTATCACGCTCACACCGCTGTTTACGTTGTTATTTTCAGATTTATTATCACTGGCCTGGCCCGATTTCTTCGCCAGACCGATGCTAAACCTATTAGGTTATCTCGGTGCGTTTATCGTGGTTGCGGGCGCGATGTATTCCGCCATTGGTCATCGAATTTGGGGCGGTTTACGTAAGCATGAAACGGTGGTTTCGCAACCCCGATCAGGCGAATGATTTACGGAGAGTAAAATGAAGTTTGTTGATGAAGCATCGATTCTGGTCGTTGCAGGTGATGGCGGTAATGGTTGCGTCAGCTTCCGCCGCGAAAAGTACATCCCAAAAGGCGGTCCGGACGGTGGTGATGGTGGTGACGGTGGTGACGTTTGGCTGGAAGCCGACGAAAACCTGAACACGCTGATCGATTACCGTTTTGAAAAATCATTCCGTGCGGAACGTGGTCAGAATGGCGCGAGCCGTGATTGCACCGGTAAGCGTGGCAAAGACGTTACGATTAAAGTACCTGTTGGTACGCGTGTTATCGATCAGGGCACGGGCGAAACCATGGGCGACATGACCAAACACGGTCAGCGTCTGATGGTCGCTAAAGGTGGCTGGCACGGTCTGGGCAACACCCGTTTCAAATCCTCGGTTAACCGTACTCCGCGTCAGAAAACAATGGGTACGCCGGGTGATAAGCGCGATCTGATGCTGGAGCTGATGCTGCTGGCGGACGTGGGTATGCTGGGCATGCCAAACGCCGGGAAATCGACGTTTATCCGTGCGGTGTCCGCGGCGAAGCCGAAAGTCGCTGATTATCCGTTTACCACCCTGGTGCCGAGCCTGGGCGTGGTTCGTATGGACAACGAAAAGAGCTTCGTGGTTGCCGACATTCCGGGACTGATTGAAGGCGCGGCTGAAGGCGCAGGCCTGGGTATCCGCTTCCTGAAACACCTGGAACGTTGCCGTGTACTGCTTCACCTCATCGATATCGATCCGATTGATGGCTCTGATCCAGTTGAAAACGCCCGTATCATTATTGGCGAACTGGAAAAATACAGTCAGGATTTGGCATCTAAACCGCGCTGGTTAGTGTTCAACAAAATTGATTTGATGGACAAGGCTGAAGCGGAAGAGAAAGCGAAAGCGATCGCCGAAGCGTTGGGTTGGGAAGGTAAATATTACCTGATCTCTGCCGCCAGCCAGCTGGGCGTGAAAGATCTCTGCTGGGATGTGATGACCTTTATCATTGAGAACCCGATTGTTCAGGCTGAAGAAGCGAAACAGCCAGAGAAAGTTGAGTTCATGTGGGATGATTATCACCGCCAGCAGCTCGCTGAAGTCGAAGACGAAGCGGAAGATGACTGGGATGACGATTGGGACGAAGACGACGAAGAAGGCGTTGAGTTCATCTACAAGCGTTAATCGCATTAAAAACCCCGGCCATGTTGCCGGGGTTTTTGTTTCCAGGCCTCTCTGTAGGCCGGATAAGGCACGTTAATGCCGCCATCCGACAATCAAATTACCCATTTAGTTGTTCTGATAAATATCCTTGTACAACCGGCTCTCGAAGCGCACCAACGGAATACGGCGATTACGCTGGTCAGCTGGCTCTACCGCATAACCAGATAAATACTGCACGAATGCCATGCGTTGGCCACTTGCCGTGGTGATGAAACCTGCGAGGTTATAAACCCCCTGCAGCGAGCCAGTCTTCGCCGATACTTTGCCATCCACACCAGCCTGATGCAGACCCGCACGGTATTGCAAGGAGCCGTCGTGGCCCGCCAGCGGCAGCATAGTGATAAAGTTCAGCTCGTTATCGTGTTGAGCGATATATTGCAGCACCTGCATCATGGTCGCTGGGGCAATCAGGTTATGGCGGGAGAGGCCAGAACCGTCGGCAATAATGGTGTTGCCGATATCAACGCCTGCCTGCTGACGTAAAATCTGGCGCACGGCATCAGAACCCGCCCGCCAGGTGCCCGGCACGTTAAACCGGGCATGACCAATCATACGGAAAACGGTATCGGCAATCATGTTGTCCGATTTTTTCAGCATAATCTTAAGCAGGTCATGTAGCGGCGCAGACTGTTTACTGGCGACCACCGTTCCCGGTTCGTTGACCAACGTCTGGCGCAGCAGCGTACCTCTGTAGGTGATACCTGCTTGTTTTAGCTCATCTTTGATAATTGCCCCGGCATAGCTGGCACCGTCCTGAATGGCGAACGCCAGCGGCAGCGGATCGGCTCGTTGTGGCAGGCATCCGGTCAGCGTATAGCGGTTGAGATCGCCGGGAACCACATCCAGTTCACAATATTGCGCTTCCGCAGAACCTCGGGCGAGGGTACGCACCTGACTGAACATGGTGACCGGGTAATAAGATGCCACGCGAATAAAGGCGAGATCGTTGGGTTTTTGCGCGCTGTAGAGTGAAACCGAGAAACAGTTTCTATCGACAATAGCCGCTGCGGGCGGTGCGCTAAAACACTGCGTCATATCGTTCCAGGGCCAACCGGGCGCTTTATCATGACTGGCAAAAATAGAGGTGTCGATCAGGACATTTCCGGCAATTTGCGTCACACCTGATTTTTTCAGGGTTGCCACCATATTGCGAATATCCTGGCGTTTTAGCGTCGGATCGGCACCAAATCGTGCCACTAAGTCACCTTTCAATACGCCGCCTTCCACGCTGCCTTTGGTCTCAAGCGTGGTGGTAAAACGAAAGTCAGGCCCGAGCTGAATCAATGCCGCCAGCGCGGTGATTACTTTCTGGGTGCTGGCGGGCAGCGCCATCTGCTGGCTATGAAAATCAATAGCGGGTGCAGGTGCGCCAACCTTCTGTACCATAAGGGCGAGGTTGGCCCCGGCAGGGAGCTGATTGATATACTCGTCGACGTTCGCAGCCTGAACGCTGAACGCTATACTGGCAGTCAATCCGATGGTAAATCTGGAAAATCGCATAATCTCGCGCTAACAACCTGGAAACAGGCCGTCATACTACGGCGCAACGCCCCAAAAAGTAAACGATGACCCATAAGGAACTCCAGGGTAAAATGATCATCAAATAGAGAATTGTAGCTGACCTGGGACCTTGAGCCCCGGGTCGGTATTTTTTTGCTTCTGACTCTGGCATGACACACGCCAGAGTGGGCTTAGCAGCCGGGGTGAGAGCAACTACCCCCTACAGGAATGTTCAAGAGGTATAACAAATGCAAGCTATCCCGATGACCTTACGTGGTGCTGAAAAACTGCGCGAAGAGCTGGATTTTCTGAAATCTGTGCGCCGTCCTGAAATTATTGCCGCTATCGCTGAAGCGCGTGAGCACGGTGACCTGAAAGAGAACGCGGAGTATCACGCGGCGCGCGAACAGCAGGGTTTCTGCGAAGGACGCATTAAAGATATCGAAGCTAAACTGTCCAACGCGCAGGTAATCGACGTTACTAAAATGCCGAACAATGGCCGCGTTGTTTTCGGTGCGACGGTTACCGTTCTGAATCTCGATAACGATGAAGAGCAGACATGGCGTATTGTCGGCGATGATGAAGCCGATTTTAAACAGAACCTGATTTCAGTGAACTCGCCTATCGCTCGTGGCCTTATCGGTAAAGAGCAGGATGACGTCGTGGTTATCAAAACGCCGGGCGGCGAAGTGGAATATGAAGTGACGAAGGTAGAATACCTGTAATTCGCATCTTGGTTAAGATGTTGATACATTGTAAAGAAAGGAAAAAGGCCGCATAGCGGCCTTTTATCAACGAAGAGAGCGTGGCATTTTGCTCTCCTGCTAGCGGAAAACCCCGCGTTTTACACAAACTTCGTGTGCAACTTTGGGATATTCTTAGCGTGGCAGCGAGATTTTACGTTCTTTAGTCGGGCGATACAGTACCAGCGTTTTGCCGATGACCTGTACATTGCAGGCGCCGGTTTCGCGTACGATAGCTTCCACGATCAAGGTTTTAGTATCGCGATCTTCCGAGGCGATTTTCACCTTGATAAGTTCATGGTGCTCTAACGCTTGTTCAATCTCGGCCAGTACCCCTTCGGTCAAACCATTATTGCCAAGCATAACTACAGGCTTGAGCGGATGTGCCAGACCTTTCAGGTGCTGTTTTTGTTTAGTACTCAGATTCATCGTATATTTTTGCTTACGTTGGGATTGAAAACGGGTCATTCTACCGCCATCTCCCATATATCACCAAATAGCTGTGTAGAAATTTACACCATTGGTTACGATGAACTGCCCTTTGGGAATGTGAAATGACAGGTAAAAAGCGTTCTGCCAGCTCGAGTCGCTGGCTTCAGGAACACTTTAGCGATAAATATGTTCAACAGGCACAGAAAAAGGGGTTACGTTCCCGTGCCTGGTTTAAACTTGATGAAATACAGCAAAGTGACAAAATTTTTAAACCGGGGATGACGATAGTTGATCTCGGTGCTGCACCCGGTGGCTGGTCGCAATATGCAGTTACGCAGATCGGCAACACCGGCCGCATTATCGCTTGCGATCTTTTACCTATGGATCCAATCGTTGGTGTGGACTTCCTTCAGGGCGACTTTCGTGATGAATTAGTCCTGAAAGCGTTACTTGAACGCGTAGGTGACAGTAAAGTACAAGTTGTCATGTCTGATATGGCGCCAAATATGTGTGGAACACCGGCGGTGGATATTCCCCGGGCCATGTATCTGGTAGAGCTGGCGCTTGGAATGGCTCGTGATGTATTAGCGCCAGGTGGTAGTTTTGTAGTGAAGGTGTTCCAGGGCGAAGGCTTCGATGAGTATCTAAGAGAGATTCGCTCCCTGTTTACGAAGGTCAAAGTTCGTAAGCCGGACTCTTCTCGCGCCCGTTCGCGTGAAGTGTATATTGTAGCGACCGGGCGTAAACCATAACCGGCAGATTTCAAACGAAAGTTTGAAAGAAACTGGATATAGAGTATCCTGACGCTGTTTTTAACACAGTTGTAATATGAGGTTAATCCCTTGAGTGACATGGCGAAAAACCTAATTCTCTGGCTGGTCATTGCCGTTGTGCTGATGTCAGTATTCCAGAGCTTTGGGCCCAGCGAGTCTAATGGCCGTAAGGTTGATTACTCTACCTTCCTGCAAGAGGTCAATCAGGACCAGGTTCGTGAAGCGAAGATCAACGGACGTGAGATTAACGTTACCAAGAAAGATAGTAACCGTTACACGACCTACATCCCGGTTAACGATCCGAAGCTGCTTGATAACCTGCTGACCAAAAACGTCAAGGTTGTTGGCGAACCACCTGAAGAGCCGAGCCTGCTGGCTTCTATCTTCATTTCCTGGTTCCCAATGCTGCTGCTGATTGGTGTCTGGATCTTCTTCATGCGTCAGATGCAGGGCGGTGGTGGCAAAGGTGCCATGTCGTTCGGCAAGAGCAAAGCGCGCATGCTGACGGAAGATCAGATCAAAACGACTTTTGCTGACGTTGCGGGTTGTGACGAAGCAAAAGAAGAAGTCGCTGAGCTGGTTGAGTATCTGCGCGAACCGAGCCGTTTCCAGAAACTGGGCGGTAAAATCCCGAAAGGCGTCCTGATGGTTGGTCCTCCGGGTACGGGTAAAACCCTGCTGGCGAAAGCTATCGCAGGTGAAGCGAAGGTTCCATTCTTCACAATTTCCGGTTCTGATTTCGTGGAAATGTTCGTGGGTGTCGGTGCATCTCGTGTGCGTGACATGTTCGAACAAGCCAAGAAAGCGGCACCGTGCATCATCTTCATCGATGAAATCGACGCCGTAGGTCGCCAGCGTGGTGCAGGTCTGGGCGGTGGTCACGATGAACGTGAACAGACGCTGAACCAGATGCTGGTTGAGATGGACGGCTTCGAAGGTAACGAAGGTATTATCGTTATCGCAGCAACTAACCGTCCAGACGTTCTTGACCCTGCGCTGCTGCGTCCAGGCCGTTTCGACCGTCAGGTTGTGGTTGGTCTGCCAGACGTTCGCGGTCGTGAACAGATCCTGAAAGTGCATATGCGTCGCGTACCGCTGTCTCCGGATATTGATGCGGCAATCATTGCACGTGGCACGCCTGGCTTCTCCGGTGCGGACCTCGCGAACCTGGTGAACGAAGCGGCGCTGTTTGCTGCTCGTGGCAACAAGCGCGTAGTGTCGATGGTTGAGTTCGAAAAAGCGAAAGACAAAATCATGATGGGTGCAGAACGTCGCTCCATGGTGATGACGGAAGCGCAGAAAGAATCTACCGCGTATCACGAAGCTGGCCACGCGATTATCGGTCGCCTGGTACCGGAACACGATCCGGTGCACAAAGTAACGATTATCCCGCGCGGTCGTGCGCTGGGTGTGACCTTCTTCCTGCCTGAAGGCGACGCAATCAGCGCCAGCCGTCAGAAACTGGAAAGTCAGATCTCCACACTGTACGGTGGCCGTCTGGCGGAAGAGATCATCTACGGTGCTGAACATGTTTCTACCGGTGCGTCGAACGACATTAAAGTCGCGACTAACCTGGCGCGTAACATGGTTACTCAGTGGGGCTTCTCCGATAAACTCGGTCCGTTGCTGTACGCTGAAGAAGAAGGCGAAGTGTTCCTGGGACGTTCTGTGGCGAAAGCGAAACACATGTCCGATGAAACCGCTCGCATTATCGATCAGGAAGTTAAACTGCTGATTGAGCGTAACTATGACCGTGCACGTCGTTTGCTTAACGAAAACATGGACATTCTGCACTCGATGAAAGATGCGCTCATGAAATATGAGACCATCGATGCGCCGCAGATTGACGATCTGATGGCTCGCCGCGATGTGCGTCCGCCAGCGGGTTGGGAAGAACCGGGTTCTTCTAATAACAACTCTGGCAGCACCGGCAAGCCGAGTGCACCGCGTCCGGTTGATGAACCGCGTGCGCCGGACTCTGGCACTATGTCAGAGCAACTGGGCGACAAATAAGTTATCGTTGATGATGACCGTGTTTTAATTGAAAACCCTGGGGCTTGCTCCGGGGTTTTTCTTATCTGCATATTCAAGATTTTACCAGGGATAAAACTATGAAACTCTTTGCTCAGGGTTCTTCACTGGATCTCAGCCATCCGCACGTCATGGGGATTTTGAACGTCACGCCAGATTCTTTTTCCGATGGCGGAGCGCACAACTCTCTGGTTGAGGCGGTAAAACACGCAAACCTGATGATTAACGCCGGGGCGACTATCATTGATGTGGGCGGTGAGTCCACGCGTCCGGGCGCGGCTGATGTGAGTGTGGAAGAGGAGTTGCAGCGAGTGATCCCAGTGGTCGAGGCGATTGCTCAGCGTTTTGAAGTGTGGATTTCGGTCGATACCTCAAAACCCGAAGTGATTCGCGAATGTGCCAGAGTTGGCGCGCATATCATCAATGATATTCGCTCACTCTCGGAGCCTGGAGCGCTGGAAGCCGCTGCGGAGACCGGATTGCCGGTTTGCCTGATGCATATGCAGGGGCAGCCGAAAACCATGCAGGAAGCACCAAAGTATGAGGATGTTTTTGCTGAGGTAAACCGTTACTTTGTTGAGCAAATAGCACGTTGCGAGCGGGCTGGAATCACAAAAGATAAATTGTTGCTCGACCCCGGATTCGGATTCGGTAAAAATCTCACTCACAACTACACATTACTGGCACGTTTGTCTGAGTTTCATCATTTTAATCTGCCATTGCTGGTTGGGATGTCACGAAAATCAATGGTTGGCCAGTTACTGAATGTGGGGCCATCTGAACGCCTGAGCGGTAGCCTTGCGTGCGCGGTGATTGCCGCAATGCAGGGGGCGCAGATCGTTCGTGTCCATGACGTCAAAGAAACCGTAGAAGCGATGCGTGTGGTGGAAGCCACATTGTCTGCAAAGGAAAAAAAACGCTATGAGTAATCGTAAATATTTTGGCACTGATGGGATCCGCGGTCGCGTAGGCGATGCCCCAATTACTCCTGACTTTGTGCTCAAGCTGGGCTGGGCTGCAGGGAAAGTGCTTGCTCGTCATGGTTCACGTAAAATTATTATCGGTAAAGATACGCGTATTTCCGGCTATATGCTGGAGTCTGCGCTGGAAGCGGGCCTGGCTGCCGCCGGACTCTCAGCCTCATTCACAGGGCCAATGCCAACACCCGCCGTTGCGTATCTGACGCGCGCCTTCCGTGCTGAGGCCGGGATTGTTATCTCCGCTTCGCACAACCCGTACTATGACAACGGGATTAAATTCTTCTCTACCGACGGGACTAAACTGCCGGATGCAGTGGAAGAAGCCATTGAAGCCGAGATGGAAAAAGCGATCACCTGCGTGGATTCCGCTGAACTGGGTAAAGCCACACGTATCGTTGATGCTGCCGGTCGCTATATCGAGTTTTGCAAAGGCACCTTCCCGAACGAATTGAGCCTGAATGAGCTTAAAATTGTGGTGGATTGCGCTAACGGTGCGACGTACCACATTGCGCCAAATGTACTGCGTGAACTGGGTGCAAACGTGATTGCCATTGGCTGTGAGCCAAACGGTGTGAATATCAATGAAGAAGTCGGTGCCACCGACGTCCGTGCCCTGCAGGCGCGCGTGATTGCGGAAAAAGCCGATCTGGGTATTGCGCTGGATGGCGATGGCGACCGCGTCATTATGGTTGACCACGAAGGTAATAAGGTCGATGGCGATCAGATCATGTACATCATCGCCCGTGAAGCCCTGCGTCAGGGTCAGCTGCGCGGTGGCGCGGTAGGTACGCTGATGAGCAACATGGGCCTCGAGCTGGCGCTGAAACAGCTGGGTATTCCGTTTGCCCGTGCAAAAGTTGGCGACCGTTATGTGCTGGAAAAAATGCAGGAAAAAGGCTGGCGTATCGGTGCCGAAAACTCTGGTCATGTGATCCTGCTGGACAAAACCACCACTGGTGACGGCATCGTGGCGGGCCTGCAGGTGCTGGCGGCGATGGTGCGCAACCATATGAGCTTGCACGACCTGTGCAGCGGCATGAAAATGTTCCCACAGCTGCTGGTTAACGTACGATATACAGCAGGTAGCGGCGATCCGCTGGAACATGAAAACGTGAAAGCGGTGATGGCGGAAGTGGAAGCGGCGCTGGGTAACCGTGGACGCGTCCTGCTGCGTAAGTCTGGTACCGAACCGTTAATTCGTGTGATGGTTGAAGGTGAAGACGAAGCGCAGGTGACTGAATTCGCCCACCGTATTGCCGATGCTGTGAAAGCGGCGTAATTCCGAAGAAAGTGAAAGCCGGAGTCTGAGACTCCGGCTTTTTTTTTACTGTACGGCAAGCGGCTGTTTACGTCGGCGCTGCCAGAAGTAACCACCGACCATCAGTAGCACAAGGGCTGCCAGCCACGGCAGAACCGCCAGCAGATGCCCGGACCGGGCAAAGGTTAGCGCAATCATCAGTAGCCAACCGCCCAGCATCGGAATCGCGGTACGCTTAACAATATCCACAGGCGAGACACCTGCAATCCCTGCGATAGCAATGATTACGCCGGCAATGGGCGATAACGTACGACCAATACCCGCAGAGATCTGGATAGGCAACATCATGACCGCGATATCGCTACCGATATGACGGCTGATGTCCGGCACCATGGGTGCGAAGGAGAAAAATGCCGCATTCCCGGAGCCCATCAGCGCTGAAATTGCGAAGGTGATCAGGGTCATCAGCAGGATAATAGAGGCGGCGCTGAGGCCAAATTCACCGGAAAGTGACAACAGTGCGTCAACGGCACCAATGGCTTTCAGTCCGGCGGAAAAGACTTCACCGGCGATAATCAGTGTCACGACGGTGGCAAAAACGCTGCCCATGCTGTCGAAAACCTTTTGTACGCCAGCCATCACCTCGCGCGCCTTGCGATGACGGCAGTACTCACAAACCAGCGTAATAGCGAGGCTTATCAGTACGGCGGTATCCAGGGTGATCTTGAGTGAGCTGAATACTAAATCGCTGCACACCAGCATCAATACCAGCGGCAGCATGGGCAGAAACAGCCAGGCGATAGGTGCGTCGGCTTCATCAGTCGCCGTTAATGTCTGCATTTGCTGAGCTGTATTGTCGCCACTTTCCCGACGGTCAAAAAAGCGTTGCACAACAATATGCAGTAGGGCGATGAAAAGAATGACGGGTACAACGATCGGCAACTGATCCTGCACGAAATAGTTCACGACCTCGATGCCTGCAGTTTTGGCGGCGAGAACAGAGTTGCCGGAACCGGGGCCAAACTCAACCGCACAGGTACTGGCGATAACGGCGGCAACCGCGGCGCGGCTACAGCCAAGACGGGTAAGCAATGGGTAAAGCGTCGCCATCAACAGCAGACCCAATCCGGTGGCGCTGCTGATAAACAGTGACAGGAATTGACCCAGTAGCAGTGCCAGCCCCAGCAGCAGATAAGGCGAGTTCAGGCGTTGCAAAGGACGAGATGTCACCCGAACCAGTACCTGGCTTGCGCCAATGGCCGACATATAGGTGGCAAAACCACCAATCAGCATAATTTGCAGACCGAGGCCGCCGAGACGCACGCTCAGGGTATCGCGAATAAACTCAAAGGCGTCAAAGGGGCCAAATCCAGTGCTCTTTTTCACCAGGCCACTGAGTGAGGTCATTCCGCTAAAATGCGCGATAAGCAACAGCACAATCCCGGTCAATAACAGTACCGACTGGGGGTGATATTTTTTGAGGATTAGACGTCCGGCAAAAATGATGGCGATTAGCGCCAGTAGTAACGACATTCTTGCCCCCTTACTCGAAGTTGCCGGTAACCAGGCACTCGCCATCCCGCAGCAACGGTTTACCCGCGGCAAACAGATGGGCCAGCGAGAGGTCATCATTGAGTACACAGATATCAGCACGTTCTCCGGCGCAGAGCACGCCCCCGGAAATACCCAGCGAGCGCGCAACGTTTGCCGTCAGCATCGCGATGGCCTGTTGCACCGGAATCCCGACATCAATCAGGCGAGGAAGCAGGTTAAGATTGCCTGCGACCGGTGCTGCGCTTAAACCTTCAACGATACCCTGAGCGTTAAAGCGTGGAACGCTGCCATTGCCGTCAGAACTGATCGTGATGCGCTCCGCCGGAACCTGTGCTTCGAGTGCGTGGAGAATCGCTTGCTCCTGAGGCATAAAACGACTGCCACCTGACGTAACATCGATATGGCCGCCGCGATGGGCAAAAGCAATTGCCTGTTCGAACAAGGGCTCAGTTCTCGCAACATGCGTCGGTGAAATATGGTGAATCGGAATACCCGCATCACACAGCTCAATAAGTTGCGACATCCCTTCCGGCAGATTCCCCAGGTGCACATGCAGCAAGCCTTTTTTCCCTGCCAGCAGGGAAGCGACGCGAATATCGCTCACTATCCTCAGCAACTCCTGGAAAGAGGGGTAAGAGCCACGGTGATCGGCGAGGGCGATTTTTACACCAAGAATTGCCGGAATGAAGGCCATATCATCGCGGATGGATCGCGTAATAGTGGGGCTGGGAACGGCGTAGGCTCCCGTGTGCATAAACGCGCGTAATCCCTCAAGGTTGAGAGACTGCATTTTAGCGTAGAGGTCTTTGGGTGAACGAGAAATGGCATCGGTGCCTAACACGCCAACCACCGTGGTAATACCTGCCTGAATCAGATCGCGCAGCTTGACGGCGGGCGTCCGACTGGCAAATCCGGCTTCACCACCGCCACCGGTAAGATGAACATGCTGATCGATGATACCAGGGATAACCCATTTACCCCGACAATCGATGACCTCGTTGATGCCATCAAACAATGAAATATCTTTTTCTACCGCCACAATTCGGTCGGCATGAATGAGCAGGGAGCAGAGGCCTAAATCCTCAGGAGAAAAAACACGGGCATTGGTCAATAAAGTAAACATAGCGGTCCTGTCAAACGTCGAGGGTGAGAGTCGGCAGGTGAAACGAAATATTGTTGTTATGATGCCCACCATAAAGCCATTACTATAACTATGACTATTACCGATTTGTTATTGGAGGATGCGGTTATGGCATGGCGGAGAGCACAACGTGGATTGTAAGTGGCTGGAAGATTTTCTGGCCTTGAGCCAGCATGGAAACTACTCTCAGGCCGCGGCGCAGCGGCATATTACTCAACCTGCGTTGAGTCGGCGTATAAAGGCGCTGGAAGAGGTGTTGGGCGTACCTTTGTTTGACCGGACAACGACCCCCGTCACGCTGACGCGCTATGGTGAACGCTTTGAGCCTTATGCCCGGCATGTCCTCAGCACGTTAACAGAGGCACGTCATGAGCTGTCGGCGATGACGCCAGCAACGGATAACACGCTGGTGATGGTCAGCCTGCATACGCTGTCGGTGAATATCCTGCCGGATATGATCAACTACCTGCGACAGAGTGAGCCGCAGTTAAACTTTACGGTAAACGCCAGTATCCAGGGGATAGACAACCACTTCAATGCCCTGATGAACCGGCAAATTGATTTGCTGGTGACCTACGATTTACCGTCCGCGCAGCCTGGGCTGGAGATCGCTGGAGGGTTAAAACGTTCCCTATGGCGGTATGAGCGATTTATACCGGTTATTTCAGCCCAGTTGGCTGATGCGCTTAATGATCCGCATGCTCCGATTCCGTGGCTATGCTACAGCGACTACACCTTTGTCAGACGTATTATTGAGTCGGCAGAACAACGCGTCCGCCCACGGCTAAAAAAAGTATTTGAGAGTGGTTTAAGCGAAACGATACGAGAAATGGTACTGCGCCATATGGGAGTGGCCTGGTTACCTGAATCGATGGTGGCGGAAGAGTTGGTGAATCAGCAAATTATTCACTGCTGGCCAGAAAATACAGACCTGATTTGTGAAATCCCCGTTGTGGTATGGGCGAATCTTGAAGATCAACGTGCCGTTATGCAGAGATGCTGGGAGAAGTTGCTTCGTTTTTGATTGATGTGGCGATTTTTTCCGCAGTTGATACAATGCTAACAAATTGCCCTTGCGAAGGTTATTCGCTTTGGTTAGTATTCACACCCGCTTCAGTGGGAAACAGTAAATATTCCCGCTTTAATGGTCGAAGCATTGTACGCGGCAACTCCGCAAGGAACAGGTTGATTATGCACGAAGCTCTTTTAGTAGTTTTCCTTATTGTGGCAATTGGCCTGGTAGGCTTGATCATGCTGCAGCAAGGCAAAGGCGCTGATATGGGAGCCTCTTTTGGCGCAGGCGCTTCTGGTACTCTGTTTGGTTCAAGTGGTTCTGGTAACTTCATGACCCGTATGACAGCTGTATTGGGAACCTTGTTCTTCATCATCAGTCTGGTGCTGGGTAACATGAACAGCAATAAGACCAATAAAGGAAGTGAGTGGGAAAATCTGAGCGCACCGGCGAAAACCGAGCAAACTCAGCCAGCTGCTCCGGCTCAGCCGACCAGCGATATCCCACGCTAAGTATTCTGTACCGAGGTGGTGGAATTGGTAGACACGCTACCTTGAGGTGGTAGTGCCCTAACGGGCTTGTGGGTTCGAGTCCCATCCTCGGTACCAAATTCCAAAAAAAAGACGCTGCAAAGCGTCTTTTTTTTCGTCTGTTATTTATGGCTGTCTGTAGGTCGGATAAGCGTAGCATCATCAGGCGTTGTAATAATGTCGGATGGTGGCGTAAACGCCTTATCCGACCTACAGACATCCTATATTCCGCGCATAAAAAAGGCCGCTTGCGCGGCCTTAAGATGGTGAATCTTTACTTCGCCTTATTTTCCAGATTCTCAACCTGCGGCAGGCCGGTTGCGGAAGAGGCGGTCAGCAAGCCAGATTGTGCATAACCAAACAGCTTCTCGCGGGTATCGGAGATATCCAGATTACGCATGGTCAACTGACCGATACGGTCGTCCGGAGAGAATACGGAGTCGCCTTTTTCCATCGTCAGACGTTCTGGTTTGTACGTCAGATTGTCAGACACGGTGTTGAGGATTGAGTAGTCATTACCACGACGCAGTTCCAGCGTGACTTCGCCGGTAATCTGGCTGGCAACCCAACGCTGCAGACCGTCACGCAGCATCAGCGCCTGAGAGTCGAACCAGCGTCCCTGATACAGCAGACGACCAAGCTGGCGACCATGTGCGTGATACTGCTCGATGGTATCTTCGTTGTGAATACCGGTCAGCAGACGCTCGTAGGCGATATGCAGCAATGCCATCCCCGGGGCTTCGTAGATGCCACGGCTCTTCGCTTCAATGATTCGGTTTTCAATCTGATCGCTCATACCCAGACCGTGACGGCCGCCGATACGGTTGGCTTCCAGCATCATCTCAACGTCGTCGCTGAAGGTTTTACCGTTCAGCGCAACCGGATGACCCTGTTCAAAACGAACAGTAACTTCTTCCGCAGGAATTTTGACGTTTTCGTCCCAGAATTTGACGCCCATGATCGGGTTAACAATCTTGACGCTGGAGTTCAGGAACTCAAGGTCTTTAGCTTCGTGGGTCGCACCGAGCATGTTGGAGTCAGTGGAGTAGGCTTTCTCAACGGACATTTTGTAGTCGAAACCACAGGCAATCATAAATTCGGACATCTCATGGCGACCGCCGAGTTCATCGATAAAATCGGTATCCAGCCATGGTTTGTAAATCTGCAGTTCGGCGTTGGTCAGCAGACCGTAACGATAGAAACGTTCAATATCGTTACCTTTATAGGTGCTACCGTCGCCCCAGATGTTTACACCATCTTCTTTCATTGCGGCAACCAGCATGGTGCCGGTCACGGCACGGCCCAGCGGGGTGGTATTGAAATAGGTCAGTCCGCCAGTGGTGTTGTGGAATGCACCGCACTGAATGGCAGCGATCCCTTCGGCAACCAGCTGCTTACGGCAATCTACCAGGCGAGCATTCTCAGCACCATATTCCATTGCACGGCGAGGAATGGCGTCATAGTCATCCTCATCCGGCTGACCCAAATTCGCAGTATATGCATATGGGACAGCCCCTTTTTGTCGCATCCACAGCAGTGCTGCACTGGTGTCCAGGCCGCCGGAAAAAGCGATACCAATACGTTGACCTACCGGGAGATGCTTGAGAATCGTCGTCATAAAATAAAACCCTGCTTGATAGACTGGTGAAGAGGTCGGCTTATTATACTAATTGCATTTTTATGCAAAATAAATGAGTTTTCATTTAATCATCTTTTCTGGATGACAGGAAGAGTTTAGTGATAATTTCGTTAAATAACGGCGTGGGCGGCATTTTTATCTTGCTGGGTTAGCGCTGGGCAGCATTCATTGATTTGCATAGTCGTAACAAGGTTGACATAACGCATAGTGAATCAATATACTGTGCGCAGATTTTACGTCCCGTCCTCGGTACCAAATCCCAGCAGTATTTGCATTTTTTACCCAAAACGAGTAAAATTTGCCACGTTTCAGGCGCGGGGTGGAGCAGCCTGGTAGCTCGTCGGGCTCATAACCCGAAGGTCGTCGGTTCAAATCCGGCCCCCGCAACCACTTTCCCTTAGAGTTCTTTTTCAAATATACTGTGAAGACTTAGGCCTTCGTAGCTGGATTTGAAAAAAATTCTTTCGGAAGGTTCTCCGAACCGCAGGTGCGGTTATAGGGTTCAGTTATCTAAAGCCCCGATTTATCGGGGTTTTTTGTTATCTGACTACAGAATAACTGGGCTTTAGGCCCTTTTTTTATGTCTTGGGGGTGGGCTTGTCCACATTAGAGCAAAAATTAACAGAGATGATTACAGCGCCAGTTGAAGCCCTGGGCTACGAACTGGTCGGCATCGAATTTATTCGTGGTCGCACATCCACACTGCGCATCTATATTGATAGTGAAGATGGCATCAATGTTGATGATTGTGCTGATGTGAGCCATCAGGTAAGCGCCGTGATGGATGTCGAAGACCCAATCACCGTTGCCTATAACCTTGAAGTCTCCTCTCCGGGTCTCGACCGTCCTCTGTTCACAGCTGAACACTACGTGCGTTTCCTGGGTGAAGAAGTCACGCTGGTTCTTCGTATGGCGGTACAAAACCGTCGTAAATGGCAGGGCGTTATCAAAGCGGTGGACGGTGAGATGATCACGGTCACAGTCGAAGGCAAAGATGAAGTGTTCGCGCTGAGTAATATCCAGAAGGCGAACCTGGTTCCCCACTTTTAACAGTCTGGATTGAGGTGAAAAGCCCGCGATGAACAAAGAAATTTTGGCTGTTGTTGAAGCCGTATCCAACGAAAAAGCGCTGCCACGCGAGAAAATTTTTGAAGCGCTGGAAAGTGCGCTGGCTACAGCAACAAAGAAAAAATATGAGCAAGAGATCGACGTTCGCGTAGAAATCGATCGTAAAAGCGGTGATTTCGATACCTTCCGTCGTTGGGTAATCGTAGAAGAAGTTACTCAGCCGACCAAAGAAATTACGCTGGAAGCGGCACGCTTCGAAGACGAAAGTCTGAACGTGGGCGAATATGTTGAAGATCAGATTGAATCTGTCACCTTTGACCGTATCACTACCCAGACCGCGAAGCAGGTTATCGTACAGAAAGTACGTGAAGCTGAACGCGCAATGGTTGTTGATCAGTTCCGCGAACACGAAGGCGAAATCGTCACCGGTGTGGTGAAGAAAGTAAACCGCGACAACATTTCTCTGGATCTGGGCAGTAATGCTGAAGCTGTGATCCTGCGTGAAGACATGCTGCCGCGTGAAAACTTCCGCCCTGGTGACCGTATTCGTGGCGTTCTGTACTCAGTTCGCCCGGAAGCGCGCGGTGCACAGCTGTTCGTAACCCGTTCCAAGCCGGAAATGCTGATTGAGTTGTTCCGCATTGAAGTGCCGGAAATCGGCGAAGAAGTTATCGAAATTAAAGCGGCTGCTCGCGATCCGGGATCGCGTGCGAAAATCGCCGTTAAGACCAACGACAAGCGTATTGATCCGGTCGGCGCCTGTGTTGGTATGCGCGGTGCGCGCGTTCAGGCGGTTTCTACCGAACTGGGCGGCGAGCGTATCGATATCGTCCTGTGGGATGATAACCCGGCGCAGTTCGTGATTAACGCAATGGCGCCAGCAGACGTCGCTTCTATCGTGGTGGATGAAGACAAACACACCATGGATATCGCGGTTGAAGCCGGTAACCTGGCTCAGGCGATTGGACGTAATGGTCAGAACGTCCGCCTGGCTTCACAACTGAGCGGTTGGGAACTCAACGTGATGACCGTTGATGACCTGCAAGCGAAGCATCAGGCTGAAGCACATGCAGCCATCGATACCTTCACCAAATATCTCGATATCGATGAAGATTTCGCGACCGTTCTGGTGGAAGAAGGTTTTGCGACGCTGGAAGAACTGGCCTACGTGCCAATGAAAGAACTGCTGGAAATTGACGGCCTGGATGAACAGACCGTTGAAGCGCTGCGCGAGCGTGCTAAAAACGCACTGACCACTCTGGCACTGGCCCAGGAAGAAAGCCTCGGTGATAACAAACCGGCTGACGATCTGCTGAATCTGGAAGGATTGGATCGTGAGATGGCCTTCAAACTGGCGGCCCGTGGTGTTTGTACGCTGGAAGATCTCGCTGAACAGGGCATTGATGATCTGGCTGATATCGAAGGGTTGACCGACGAAAAAGCCGGTGAGCTGATTATGGCTGCCCGTAATATTTGCTGGTTCGGCGACGAAGCGTAATAAACTGTAGCAGGAAGGAACAGTATGACAGATGTAACCGTAAAAACGCTGGCTGCAGAGATACAGACTTCCGTAGATCGCCTGGTACAGCAATTTGCTGATGCCGGTATTCCGAAGTCTGCTGACGACTCTGTGTCCGCACAAGAGAAACAAACCTTACTGGCGCATTTGAACCGTGAAAACGGCTCAGCGCCGGATAAGTTGACATTGCAGCGTAAAACGCGCAGTACTCTCAATATTCCAGGTACCGGTGGAAAAAGCAAATCGGTACAAATCGAAGTCCGCAAGACACGCACCTTTGTGAAACGCGATCCGCAAGAGGCTGAACGCCTTGCCGCGGAAGAGCAGGCGCAGCGTGAAGCGGAAGAGCAAGCCCGTCGTGAGGCAGAAGAAGCTGCCAAACGCGAGGCGCAACAAAAAGCCGAACGTGAGGCCGCAGAACAAGCTAAGCGTGAAGCCGCTGATAAAGCGAAACGTGAAGCTGCGGAAAAAGACAAAGTGAGCAATCAACAGACCGACGATATGACTAAAACCGCCCAGGCCGAAAAAGCCCGCCGTGAAAATGAAGCCGCAGAACTGAAGCGTAAAGCGGAAGAAGAAGCACGTCGCAAGCTTGAAGAAGAAGCGCGCCGCGTAGCGGAAGAAGCTCGCCGTATGGCGGAAGAAAACGAGAAAAATGGTGTGAATAACGCTGAACCTGTCGAAGACACCAGTGATTATCACGTCACCACCTCTCAGCATGCTCGCCAGGCTGAAGACGAGAACGATCGTGAAGTTGAAGGCGGTCGTGGTCGTACTCGCAGCACTAAAGCAGCGCGTCCGGCGAAAAAAGGTAACAAACACGCTGAATCTAAAGCTGACCGTGAAGAAGCACGTGCAGCGGTTCGCGGCGGTAAAGGCGGTAAGCAGCGTAAAGGTTCCGCTCTGCAGCAGGGCTTCCAGAAGCCAGCTCAGGCCGTTAACCGTGACGTTGTGATCGGCGAAACCATCACCGTTGGCGATCTGGCGAACAAGATGGCGGTCAAAGGCTCTCAGGTCATCAAAGCGATGATGAAACTGGGCGCAATGGCGACCATCAACCAGGTCATCGACCAGGAAACCGCACAGCTGGTTGCCGAAGAGATGGGCCACAAAGTTATCCTGCGTCGTGAAAACGAGCTGGAAGAAGCAGTAATGAGCGACCGTGACACCGGCGCTGCGGCTGAACCGCGCGCACCGGTAGTGACCATCATGGGTCACGTTGACCACGGTAAAACGTCTCTGCTGGACTACATTCGTTCAACGAAAGTGGCCTCTGGCGAAGCGGGCGGCATTACTCAGCACATCGGTGCGTACCACGTTGAAACTGACAACGGTATGATCACCTTCCTGGACACCCCGGGTCACGCCGCGTTTACCTCCATGCGTGCTCGTGGTGCTCAGGCAACGGATATCGTTGTTCTGGTTGTTGCAGCAGACGACGGCGTGATGCCGCAGACTATCGAAGCTATCCAGCACGCGAAAGCGGCAGGTGTGCCGGTAGTTGTTGCAGTCAACAAAATCGATAAACCGGAAGCGGATCCAGATCGCGTTAAAAACGAACTGTCCCAGTACGGCATCATGCCGGAAGAGTGGGGCGGCGAGAGCCAGTTCGTTCACGTTTCTGCGAAAGCGGGTACCGGTATCGACGAACTGCTGGATGCTATCCTGCTGCAGGCCGAAGTACTGGAACTGAAAGCTGTGCGTAAAGGTATGGCTAGCGGTGCGGTTATCGAATCCTTCCTGGATAAAGGTCGTGGCCCGGTTGCTACCGTCCTGGTTCGCGAAGGTACCCTGAACAAGGGCGATATCGTTCTGTGTGGTTTCGAATACGGCCGCGTTCGTGCGATGCGTAACGAACTGGGTCAGGAAGTACTGGAAGCAGGTCCGTCCATTCCGGTGGAAATCCTCGGTCTGTCCGGTGTTCCGGCTGCGGGTGACGAAGTTACTGTTGTTCGTGACGAGAAGAAAGCGCGTGAAGTTGCACTGTACCGTCAGGGCAAATTCCGTGAAGTTAAACTGGCTCGTCAGCAGAAATCTAAACTTGAGAACATGTTCGCCAACATGACCGAAGGCGAAGTTCACGAAGTGAACATCGTGCTGAAGGCTGACGTACAGGGTTCTGTAGAAGCGATTTCCGACTCTTTACTGAAACTGTCTACCGACGAAGTAAAAGTGAAGATCATCGGTTCTGGCGTAGGTGGTATCACCGAAACCGACGCGACCCTGGCTGCGGCATCCAACGCGATTCTGGTTGGCTTCAACGTACGTGCTGATGCCTCTGCACGTAAAGTTATCGAATCAGAAAGCCTGGATCTGCGTTACTACTCCGTCATCTATCATCTGATCGACGAAGTGAAAGCTGCGATGAGCGGCATGCTGTCTCCGGAGCTGAAACAGCAGATCATTGGTCTGGCTGAAGTTCGTGATGTGTTCAAATCACCGAAATTCGGCGCTATCGCAGGCTGTATGGTTACCGAAGGCACGATTAAACGTCACAACCCAATCCGCGTACTGCGTGACAACGTGGTTATCTATGAAGGCGAGCTGGAATCCCTGCGCCGCTTCAAAGATGACGTTAACGAAGTCCGTAACGGTATGGAATGTGGTATCGGCGTTAAGAACTACAACGACGTTCGCGTAGGCGATATGATCGAAGTGTTCGAGATCATCGAGATCAAACGTACAATTGCTTAAGGTTGTTCGGGTGTAGGCCGGATAAGGCGTTTACGCCGACATCCGGCAATGTAATGCCTGATGGCTCTACGCTTATCAGGCCTACAGCCTAATCACCGAATTATTTTCAAAAGGGGCTGAATGCCCCTTTTTTGTCTGGAGAATTTATTATGGCGAAAGAATTTGGTCGCCCGCAGCGTGTCGCGCAGGAGATGCAGAAAGAAATCGCACTCATCCTGCAACGCGAAATCAAAGACCCGCGTGTTGGCATGATGACCACCGTATCGGGTGTTGAGATGTCCCGTGATCTGGCATATGCCAAAGTATTCGTGACTTTCCTCAACGATCAGGACGAAGCTGCTGTGAAAAACGGCATTAAGGCACTGCAGGAAGCCTCTGGTTTTATCCGTTCTCTGCTGGGTAAAGCAATGCGTCTGCGTATCGTGCCTGAGCTGACCTTCTTCTACGACAACTCGTTGGTTGAAGGGATGCGCATGTCCAACCTGGTGACCAGCGTGGTGAAACATGACGATGAGCGTCGTGTGAACCCAGCGGACGACAGCAAGGAGGACTGATGAGTCGTCCTCGTCGACGTGGTCGCGATATTCACGGTGTCCTGCTGCTGGATAAGCCGCAGGGCATGTCCAGCAATGACGTGCTGCAAAAAGTAAAGCGCATCTACAATGCCAACCGCGCGGGACATACCGGCGCGTTGGATCCGCTGGCGACAGGTATGCTGCCTATCTGCCTCGGTGAAGCGACAAAGTTTTCACAGTATTTGCTGGATTCTGACAAACGCTATCGCGTGGTTGCCCGTCTGGGCCAGCGTACTGACACTTCCGATGCCGATGGACAGATCGTGCAGGAGCGTCCGGTAACCTTCACCGCAGAACAACTGGCGAGCGCGCTGGAGACTTTCCGCGGCGATATCGAGCAGATTCCGTCGATGTATTCGGCGCTGAAGTATCAGGGTAAGAAGCTGTACGAATATGCGCGTCAGGGCATTGAAGTGCCGCGTGAAGCGCGCCCGATTACCGTCTATGAGCTGCTGTTTATCCGTCACGAAGGTAACGAACTGGAGCTGGAAGTTCACTGCTCCAAAGGCACCTATATTCGTACCATCGTTGACGATCTCGGTGAGAAGCTGGGCTGCGGCGCGCACGTAACGTATCTGCGTCGTCTGACGGTCAGCAAGTATCCGGTGGATCGTATGGTCACGCTGGAACACCTGCGTGAGCTGGTCGAACAGGCAGAACAGCAGAACATTCCGGCGGCTCAGCTGCTTGATCCTTTGCTGATGCCAATGGACAGTCCGGCATCGGACTATCCTGTTGTTAATTTGCCTTTAACATCGTCGGTTTACTTTAAAAATGGTAATCCGGTACGGACGACAGGCGCCCCGCTGGAAGGGCTGGTACGCGTGACGGAAGGCGATGACGGCAAGTTTATTGGCATGGGGGAGATGGACGATGAAGGTCGTGTCGCCCCCCGCCGCCTGGTGGTTGAGTATCCTGCATAGCGCTCTCTGTCTTGCGATAAAAGGGCGCTGCGAGTAGAATACTGCCGCTTAACGTCGCGTAAATTGTTTAACAATCTGCGTGGCGTATACACAAAATCATTCGAGCTGCATCAAGGCGGCAAGTCTGAGAATCCTCAGGAGCTTACTTAGGTAAGTGACTGAGGTGAGCGGACGCAGCCAACGCAGAGTCAGTTTGAAGGATAAAGTGTATACACTGGGATAGCTGAATTAGAGATCGGCATCCTTTCATTCTTATCACTTTGGAGTTTTAAAATGTCTCTAAGTACTGAAGCTACCGCTAAAATCGTTTCTGAGTTTGGTCGTGATGCAAACGACACCGGTTCTACCGATGTTCAGGTTGCTCTGTTGACTGCACAGATTAACCACCTGCAGGGCCACTTTGCAGAGCACAAAAAAGATCACCACAGCCGTCGTGGTCTGCTGCGCATGGTTTCTCAGCGTCGTAAACTGCTCGACTACCTGAAACGTAAAGATGTTGCACGTTACACCGCGCTGATCGAGCGTCTGGGCCTGCGTCGCTAATTCTTTCGAGTTTCAGAAAGAGGGGGCCTTCATGGCCCCTTTTTTCCAGCAGATGGCAGCAATTCGCTGGAAACTAATGTATTGTTGCTATGAATGATCTTCCGTTGCAGAGGTTCGCGCGGCTAATGAGAGGCTTTACTCATGCTTATGGGTTAGGGTTGTCATTAGTCGCGAGGATGCGCAGAAGATCGGGTATTAACGATGGCGCAAAAATGTGCCGTCAAAAAATAGAGAAAGGATATTATTTTGCTTAATCCGATCGTTCGTAAATTCCAGTACGGTCAGCATACCGTTACGCTGGAAACCGGCATGATGGCGCGTCAGGCGACTGCCGCTGTTATGGTTAGCATGGATGACACCGCGGTATTCGTTACCGTTGTTGGCCAGAAAAAAGCGAAACCAGGCCAGGACTTTTTCCCGCTGACCGTTAACTATCAGGAGCGTACCTACGCTGCTGGCCGTATCCCGGGTAGCTTCTTCCGTCGTGAAGGCCGTCCGAGCGAAGGCGAAACCCTGATCGCGCGTCTGATTGACCGCCCGGTTCGCCCGCTGTTCCCGGAAGGCTTCGTTAACGAAGTTCAGGTTATCGCGACCGTTGTTTCTGTTAACCCGCAGGTTAACCCGGACATCGTGGCAATGATTGGTGCATCTGCTGCGCTGACGCTGTCTGGTATCCCATTCAACGGCCCGATCGGTGCTGCACGTGTTGGTTACATCAATGACCAGTACGTACTGAACCCGACTCAGGACGAACTGAAAGAAAGCAAGCTGGACCTGGTTGTTGCAGGTACTGAAGCAGCCGTACTGATGGTTGAATCCGAAGCTGAACTGCTGAGCGAAGATCAGATGCTGGGCGCTGTTGTGTTCGGTCACGAACAGCAGCAGGTTGTGATTCAGGCGATCAACGAGCTGGCGAAAGAAGCTGGCAAACCGCGTTGGGACTGGCAGCCAGAAGCCGTCAACGAAGCGCTGAACGCGCGTGTTGCCGCACTGGCAGAAGCTCGCTTGAGCGATGCTTACCGTATCACTGACAAACAAGAGCGTTATGCTCAGGTTGACGTGATCAAGTCTGAAACCATCGCGACTCTGGTGGCTGAAGACGAAACCCTGGACGCTAACGAACTGGGTGAAATCCTGCACGCTATCGAGAAAAACGTTGTTCGTAGCCGCGTACTGGCAGGCGAGCCGCGCATCGATGGCCGTGAAAAAGACATGATCCGTGGCCTGGACGTGCGTACTGGCGTTCTGCCGCGTACCCACGGTTCCGCACTGTTCACCCGTGGCGAAACTCAGGCGCTGGTTACTGCGACCCTGGGCACCACGCGTGATGCGCAGAACCTCGACGAACTGATGGGCGAGCGTACTGACAACTTCCTGTTCCACTACAA
The DNA here is from genome assembly GCF_030332945.1 of Citrobacter sp. Cpo037. NCBI lineage: Bacteria > Pseudomonadati > Pseudomonadota > Gammaproteobacteria > Enterobacterales > Enterobacteriaceae > Citrobacter > Citrobacter sp. Cpo037. The sequence goes on along the minus strand of NZ_JAOWGW010000063.1, from coordinate 118,081 downwards.
CTTCCCTCCGTACTGCGTAGGTGAAACCGGTATGGTCGGTTCTCCGAAGCGTCGTGAGATTGGTCACGGCCGTCTGGCGAAGCGTGGCGTACTGGCAGTAATGCCGGAACTGGATAAATTCCCGTACACCGTGCGTGTGGTTTCTGAAATCACCGAATCTAACGGTTCTTCTTCCATGGCTTCCGTATGTGGTGCTTCCCTGGCGCTGATGGACGCAGGTGTGCCGATCAAAGCCGCCGTTGCGGGTATCGCGATGGGTCTGGTGAAAGAAGGCGACAACTTTGTTGTTCTGTCTGACATCCTGGGCGACGAAGACCACCTGGGCGATATGGACTTCAAAGTGGCGGGTTCCCGCGACGGTATCTCTGCACTGCAGATGGATATCAAAATTGAAGGTATCACCAAAGAAATCATGCAGGTTGCTCTGAACCAGGCTAAAGGTGCGCGTCTGCACATCCTGGGTGTGATGGAACAAGCGATCAACGCTCCGCGCGGCGATATTTCTCAGTTCGCTCCGCGTATCCACACCATCAAGATCAGCCCGGACAAGATCAAAGACGTTATCGGTAAAGGCGGTTCTGTTATCCGTGCTCTGACCGAAGAAACCGGCACCACCATTGAAATCGAAGATGATGGTACCGTGAAGATTGCTGCGACCGACGGTGAGAAAGCGAAATATGCTATCCGTCGTATCGAAGAGATCACCGCAGAGATCGAAGTTGGCCGTATCTACAATGGTAAAGTGACCCGTATCGTTGACTTTGGCGCATTCGTTGCCATCGGTGGCGGTAAAGAAGGTCTGGTACACATCTCTCAGATCGCTGACAAGCGCGTAGAGAAAGTGACCGACTACCTGCAGATGGGCCAGGAAGTACCGGTCAAAGTTCTGGAAGTTGATCGCCAGGGCCGTGTACGTCTGAGCATTAAAGAAGCAACTGAGCAGTCTCAGCCTGCAGGCGAACCGGAAGCTCCGGCAAGCCAGGGCGAGTAAGGTTGCCATTGCCCTCCGTGAAAGCGGAGGGCCTTTAACCCGGCAGGATGCCTTGTTAGCAACCGGGGAACCTGGACGTTCATTCAATCGTTGTCTTCGGGAGTGGGAAATGAAGCCTTTTTTGCGCTGGTGTTTCGTTGCGACAGCACTCACGCTGGCTGGATGCAGTAATTCCGCCTGGCGAAAGAGTGAAGTCCTCGCAGTACCATTGCAACCGACTTTGCAGCAGGAAGTGATTCTGGCACGTATGGAACAAATTCTTGCCAGTCGGGCTTTAACCGATGACGAACGCGCACAGCTTTTATATGAGCGCGGAGTGTTGTATGATAGTCTCGGTCTGAGGGCACTGGCGCGAAATGATTTTTCACAAGCGCTGGCAATCCGACCAGATATGCCTGAAGTATTCAATTACTTAGGTATATATTTAACGCAGGCAGGCAATTTTGATGCTGCCTATGAAGCGTTTGATTCTGTACTTGAGCTTGATCCAACTTACAACTACGCGCACTTAAATCGCGGTATCGCATTGTATTACGGCGGTCGCGACAAGTTAGCGCAAGATGATCTGCTAGCGTTTTATCAAGACGATCCCAATGATCCTTTCCGTAGTCTGTGGCTTTATCTTGCCGAGCAGAAGCTCGATGAGAAGCAGGCTAAAGAAGCGTTGAAGCAACGCTTTGAAAAATCGGATAAAGAGCAATGGGGATGGAACATTGTCGAGTTCTACCTGGGCAACATTAGCGAAGCAACGCTGATGGAACGCCTGAAGGCGGACGCAACGGATAACACCTCGCTCGCTGAGCATCTCAGTGAAACCAACTTCTATTTAGGTAAGTACTACCTAAGTCTGGGGGATTTGGACAACGCTACGGCATTGTTCAAACTGGCGGTGGCTAACAACGTTCATAACTTTGTTGAGCACCGATACGCATTGTTGGAATTATCGCTCCTGGGCCAGGACCAAGATGACCTGGCAGAATCGGACCAGCAATAGCTGACGTACACATCAGCCCGTAATCTTTTTTGATTGCCATCACCTTCACGGGTGAGGGCGTTGTTGTTCGTTAATACACCTACTTTGAGCCGGTTCACACTTTTCAATGAAAATTGCAGATCAATTTCATGATGAGTTATGTAGACTGGCCGCCATTAATTTTGAGGCACACGTACTACATGGCTGAATTCGAAACCACTTTTGCAGATCTGGGCCTGAAGGCTCCTATCCTTGAAGCCCTTAACGATCTGGGTTACGAAAAACCATCTCCAATCCAGGCAGAGTGCATTCCGCATCTGCTGGGCGGCCGCGATGTTCTGGGTATGGCCCAGACAGGTAGCGGCAAAACTGCAGCGTTCTCTTTACCGCTGCTCAACAATCTTGATCCTGAGCTGAAGGCACCTCAGATTCTGGTGCTGGCACCGACCCGCGAACTGGCGGTTCAGGTTGCAGAAGCCATGACGGATTTCTCTAAACACATGCGCGGCGTGAACGTGGTTGCCCTGTACGGCGGCCAGCGTTATGACGTGCAATTACGTGCCCTGCGTCAGGGGCCACAGATCGTCGTCGGTACGCCGGGTCGTCTGCTGGATCACCTGAAGCGCGGTACTCTGGACCTCTCCAAACTGAGCGGTCTGGTACTGGACGAAGCTGACGAAATGCTGCGTATGGGCTTCATCGAAGACGTTGAAACCATCATGGCGCAGATCCCGGAAGGTCATCAGACCGCTCTGTTCTCTGCAACCATGCCGGAAGCGATTCGTCGTATTACCCGCCGCTTTATGAAAGAGCCGCAGGAAGTACGCATTCAGTCCAGCGTCACTACCCGTCCTGACATCAGCCAGAGCTACTGGACTGTGTGGGGCATGCGTAAAAATGAAGCGCTGGTGCGTTTCCTGGAAGCAGAAGACTTTGATGCGGCGATTATCTTCGTTCGTACCAAAAATGCGACCCTGGAAGTAGCAGAAGCGCTGGAGCGTAGCGGTTATAGCAGCGCTGCACTGAACGGCGACATGAACCAGTCCCTGCGTGAGCAGACTCTGGAGCGTCTGAAAGATGGTCGTCTGGATATTCTGATTGCCACCGACGTTGCGGCCCGTGGCCTGGACGTTGAGCGTATCAGCCTGGTTGTCAACTACGACATCCCGATGGATTCCGAGTCTTACGTTCACCGTATCGGCCGTACCGGTCGTGCGGGTCGTGCGGGTCGTGCGCTGCTGTTCGTTGAGAACCGCGAGCGTCGTCTGCTGCGTAACATCGAACGCACCATGAAGCTGACTATTCCGGAAGTAGAACTGCCGAACGCAGATCTGCTGGGCAAACGCCGTCTGGAAAAATTCGCCGCTAAAGTACAGCAGCAGCTGGAAAGTAGCGATCTGGATCAGTACCGTGCTCTGCTGGCGAAAATGCAGCCGGAAGAAGAGCTGGATATCGAAACGCTGGCAGCTGCACTGCTGAAAATGGCTCAGGGCGAACGTCCTCTGATCCTGCCGCCAGATGCGCCGATGCGTCCGAAACGCGAATTCCGCGACCGTGATGACCGTGGTCCGCGTGACCGCAACGATCGTGGCCCTCGTGACCGTAATGACCGTGGTGGTGAAGACCGTCCGCGTCGTGAACGTCGTGACGTTGGTGACATGCAGCTGTACCGCATTGAAGTGGGCCGTGATGACGGTGTTGAAGTTCGTCATATCGTTGGTGCGATTGCTAACGAAGGTGATATCAGCAGCCGTTACATCGGTAACATCAAGCTGTTTGCTTCCCACTCCACCATCGAACTGCCGAAAGGTATGCCGGGCGACGTGCTGCAGCACTTTACCCGTACTCGCATCCTGAACAAGCCGATGAACATGCAGCTGGTTGGCGATGCAGTTCCGCACACCGGTGGTGAGCGTCGTGGCGGTGGTCGTTTCAGCGGTGAGCGTCGTGAAGGCGGTCGCGGTGAAGGTCGTAACTTTAGCGGTGAACGTCGTGAAGGCGGTCGTGGCGATGGTCGTCGTTTCAGCGGCGAACGTCGTGAAGGCAACCGTGGTCCGCGTCGTGACGATTCTTCTGCTCCGCGCCGTGATGACTCTGCTGGTCGTCGTCGTTTCGGCGGTGATGCATAAGCCTTTTAGCTTTATAGCTGTAAAGTAAAATATACGGCCCCGATCTCAACAATCGGGGCTTTTTTTATTTCAATTGTACTCGTGTACTGGTACAGTGCAGCACATTGAGATGTAGTCACAAGATAAATGACTGGAGAGATGGCTAAATGGCAACACTAACCACCACCCAAACGTCACCTTCGCTGCTCGGCGGCGTGGTGATCATCGGCGGCACCATTATTGGCGCGGGGATGTTTTCTCTGCCAGTGGTCATGTCCGGGGCGTGGTTCTTCTGGTCAATGGCGGCGCTGATCTTTACCTGGTTCTGCATGCTGCACTCCGGGCTGATGATCCTTGAAGCTAACCTCAATTACCGCATTGGCTCCAGTTTTGACACCATCACGAAAGATCTGCTGGGCAAAGGCTGGAACGTGGTGAACGGCATCTCGATTGCTTTCGTTCTCTATATTCTGACCTACGCGTATATCTCGGCGAGTGGATCAATCCTGCACCACACCTTCTCGGAGATGTCGTTGAACGTTCCTGCACGTGCGGCAGGTCTTGGTTTTGCGCTGCTGGTGGCGTTTGTGGTGTGGTTAAGCACCAAAGCGGTGAGCCGCATGACGGCGATTGTGCTGGGTGCGAAGGTAATTACCTTTTTCCTGACTTTCGGCAGTTTATTAGGGCACGTTCAGCCCACAACGTTGTTTAACGTGGCGGAAAGCAACGCTTCGTATACGCCGTACCTGCTGATGACGCTGCCGTTCTGTCTGGCCTCATTCGGCTATCACGGCAACGTCCCGAGCCTGATGAAGTACTACGGCAAAGATCCGAAGACCATCGTTAAGTGTCTGGTTTACGGCACGCTGCTGGCGCTGGTGCTGTATACCGTGTGGTTACTGGGGACGATGGGTAATATCCCGCGTCCGGAATTTATTGGTATTGCACAGCAAGGCGGTAACATTGATGTGCTGGTACAGGCGCTGAGCGGTGTGTTAAATAGCCGCAGTCTGGATCTGCTGCTGGTGGTGTTCTCCAACTTTGCGGTGGCGAGTTCATTCCTCGGTGTTACGCTCGGTCTGTTTGACTATCTGGCGGATCTGTTTGGCTTTGATGACTCGGCAATGGGACGTTTCAAAACGGCATTGCTGACGTTTGTCCCGCCAATTATCGGTGGCTTGCTATGGCCGAACGGTTTCCTGTACGCCATTGGCTATGCAGGACTCGCGGCAACCATCTGGGCCGCCATTGTTCCGGCGCTGCTGGCCCGTAAATCTCGCGAGCGTTTCGGTAGCCCGAAATTCCGTGTCTGGGGCGGTAAGCCGATGATTGCGCTGATCCTGGTATTCGGTATCGGCAACGCGGTTATCCATATTCTGTCGAGCGTTAATTTGTTACCGGTTTATCAGTAAAACCGTTGCCCGGTGGTGCTACGCTTACCGGGCCTACATCACCGTGTAGGCCGGATAAGGCGTAGCCGCCATCCGGCACAAATAGTACTATCCCAATAATTCCTGCTTCACATCCATCGCCAAATCAAACGAATGTAGACGTGCCTGATGATCAAAAATCTGGCCGTTAACCATAATCTCATCAGCCTGGGTTTCACGCAAAATGGCGTCGAGACCATGTCGCACTTTTGCCTTATCACCGACCAGCGACATGCTCAGCGCCTGTTGTACGCCGTACTGCTCAGAAGCGGACCACAGCTGATGCATATTCTCTACCGGCGGCGGTAGCTGGCCGGTTTCGCCACGACGCAGCTTCACAAATGCCTGCTGCATGGAGGTGAAAAGAAACTCGGCGTCGCGATTGCTGTCGGCGGCTATGATGTTGATGCACACCATCGCATACGGTTTTTCCAGCCGCACTGAGGGCTTGAATTGGCTGCGATACAGATGCAATGCCTGGTGCAGCATATCCGGAGCAAAGTGCGAGGCGAAGGCAAACGGCAGACCAAGCTGGGCCGCCAGTTGTGCGCTGTACAGGCTGGAGCCTAATAACCAGACGGGGATCTGCTCGCCGTAGCCGGGAACCGGGCGTACATGGGGATTAGGATCGCGGGCGTCGAACCAGTCCACCAGTTCAGCGACATCGCGTGGGAAGTTATCGATATCACCGCTCATATGGCGGCGCAGTGCGCGCATGGTTGGCTGATCGCTGCCCGGTGCGCGACCAAGCCCGAGATCGATTCGTCCCGGATACAGCGTATTCAGGGTACCGAACTGCTCGGCGATCACCAGCGGCGAATGGTTAGGCAGCATCACGCCGCCAGACCCGAGATGCAGCGTGGTGGTATTAGCAGCCAGATAACCAATCAGCACTGAGGTAGCAGCGCTGGCGATGCCGGTCATGTTGTGATGTTCCGCCAGCCAATAGCGGTGGTAACCGCGTTTTTCGGCCAGTTGAGCGAGATCAAGCGAGTGTGTGAAGGCCTCTTTTGCCGAGGATCCTTCAGGGATCGGCGCCAGATCCAGCACCGAGAACGGAATAGTTTTGTCAGTCATAATGGCTCACTTTGTTACCGGTTAATCTTTTAATACTGCATTAAAGATTAGCGAATGTTGTTAACAAAGTGAGCTTTATACGGCGGGTACCGAATATAACATGCCCGATGGCGCTGCGCTTATCGGACCTACGGGATCGCTATTTGTAGGCCCGATAAGGCATTTATGCCGTATCCGGCTAGTCCTGCAGCTCCAGTCCAGCCAGTCGCTTCCAGTAGCCGTTACAGTCACTGTGGGCAGCAAGCGGTAATGGGGCACTGCCATTTTCATTGGCGCGGAAGGCGTCGAGCATGGCGAATGTTTCAGTGCCTGAAGGGGACAGACGCACAATATCAACCAACCCCTGCATCGATGTCAGTTCGTTGCCGAGGTTGTAAACATAGCCGCTCATGGTCTGGATCCCGTTGAGGACAAAGACCTGCTGATTCTCCTGCGACAGCACATTGCGCCCGTTCGGATATTTTATGCAGCAGGTTTCACACTCGTCTTTTGGACGGTCTTCAGAGCGTGCGGTAAAGCAGCGGGCAGAGTACGCCAGCGGCAGATGCCCGTAGCTCAGCACCTCAACTTCAAACTGATTGCGAATACCCAGCTCATCACACTGGTTGAGCAGGTTTGCCAGCCAGTCGCGGGAAAGCTCTACCGGCATACACCAGCGCACCATGCCTTGTTTGAGCAGCATACGCAGGGTAACTGCGTTGTAGCAGTTGAGCGCATGCCCGGCGACAAACGGCAGCTTACGCTCGGCGCACATGTTTACCACCCCGAGGTCGCTGGCTTCCAGCAGGAAGTCACCGTTTTCGACATAGCGCTTCAGCTCTCCCAGTTCAGAAGAGGCCTGCACCAGCGCCAGTGTTGACAGCACAACTTGTTTACCGCTGCCAGCGAGCGATTTCGCCATATCGAGCCAGTCGCCCACTTTGGTGGCGCGGCGTTTACTGCATACCGCTTCACCAAGATAGATAACGTCGGCCTGGCTTACGGCAGCCTGCTGATAAAAATCTTCCAGCGTTTCTTTCGGCCAGTACCACAGCACCGGCCCTAAGGAATATTTCATTGCTTCTCTCACTGCCATTTACGGTGATACGCGCCAAGCGTGGTCTGTGTGCCTTCGGACATTGAACCGAGCGTTTCCATCCACGCGGCCTGCGGGACGTAGTTTTGCGGGTCGGCCATACAGCGGTCGATCGCCTGACGCCACACTTTCGCCACCTGACTGACATAGGCCGGGCTGCGCTGACGTCCTTCGATTTTCACCGAGGCAATATTGGCTGCCAGCAGTTCCGGCAGCAGCTCAAGCGTGTTCAGGCTGGTGGGTTCTTCCAGCGCATGATAACGCTCGCCGTCAACCAGATAGCGACCTTTACATAGCGTCGGATAACCGGCGTTTTCTCCGTCCTGGTAGCGGTCGATCAGCACTTCATTAAGACGGGATTCCAGCCCTTGTTGGGTCTGTTGCCAGCGGACAAAACGGGCAGGCGAGCAGGCACCAACCGTGTTAGGAGACTCACCCGTCAGATAGGATGAAAGATAGCAACGGCCTTCCGCCATAATGCACAGGCTACCGAAGGCGAACACTTCCAGGGGAACTGGCGTGACGCGAGCAAGCTGTTTCACCTGATGAATAGACAGCACGCGCGGCAGTACCACACGGGCGACGTCAAAGTTGCGATGATAGAAATTAATTGCCTCTTCATTGGTTGCAGATGCCTGAACAGAGACATGGCGCTCAATATGCGGGTAGCGCTCTGCGGCATACTCAAGCATGGCGAGGTCGGCAAGGATCAGCGCATCTGCACCGAGTTGTGCTGCCATATCCACGGCACGTTGCCAGCGCGCGTAACCATCCGGGTGCGCAAAGGTGTTAATCGCAATGTGCAGCTTACGGCGGTGCTGATGGACAAAACTCACCGCTTCCTGCAATTTTTTCTCGGTAAAATTAAGGCCGGCGAAATGACGGGCGTTGGTATCATCTTTCAGCCCGATGTAGACAGCATCAGCGCCGTTCTCGATGGCCGCCTTAAGCGCCGGTAGGTTTCCGGCAGGGCAGAGCAGCTCCATAATTTATCCTGACCGTTGCGCCGTGATGGGCGCAGAAATGTTAACGAATGGGGATTTTAGTTAACCTTGCTGAGACAATTTTTGATTTGAGGCAGTTAAAGTCGTATTGGTGACACCAATAAAGAGGTAACAATTTCGCATCGAATTGTTGATTTATGCCGCTATGTCGTTTATTTGATATGGCAAAATAGCAGGACTATTGAAACAGGGAGTAAAGCTCGTGTTGGATAAACTGCGTTCACGCTTAGTACAATTTGGTCCTTCTCTGATGAGTGTACCAGTTAAACTGACGCCCTTTGCGCTGAAGCGCCAGGTTCTGGAGCAGGTCCTGAGCTGGCAGTTTAGTCAGGCGCTGGCCGATGGGGAGCTGGAGTTTCTCGAAGGTCGCTGGCTGAGCATTCATGTGCGTGACATTGACCTCAAATGGTATACCTCTGTTGAGAACGATAAACTTATCGTCAGCCAGAATGCAGATGCGGATGTGAGTTTTAGCGCCGATGCCAGCGATCTGCTGATGATCGTGGCCCGCAAGCAGGATCCGGATACGCTTTTCTTCCAGCGTCGTCTGGTGATTGAAGGTGATACAGAATTAGGGCTATACGTAAAAAATCTGATGGATGCCATCGAACTGGAGCAGATGCCTAAAGCGTTGCGCGTCATGCTGATGCAGTTGGCAGATTTTGTTGAGGCGGGGATGAAAACGTCGCCAGAAACCAAACAGACCTCGGTAGGTGAGCCATGCTGATTCGAGTTGAAATTCCCATTGATGCCCCAGGTATTGATGCGCTGCTGCGCCGTTCATTTGAGAGCGATGCGGAAGCGAAATTAGTGCACGACCTGCGTGAAGATGGTTTCTTAACGCTGGGTCTGGTTGCTACCGATGACGAAGGTCAGGTAGTGGGTTACGTCGCGTTCAGCCCAGTCGATGTTCAGGGTGAAGATCTGCAATGGGTCGGCATGGCGCCGCTCGCGGTGGATGAAAACTACCGGGGGCAGGGCCTGGCGCGTCAGCTGGTCTATGAAGGACTCGATTCACTGAACGAGTTTGGCTACGCAGCTGTGGTTACGCTGGGGGATCCGGCCCTGTACAGCCGCTTTGGCTTTGAGCTGGCGGCCCATCATGACCTGCGTTGCCGCTGGCCGGGCACCGAAAGCGCGTTCCAGGTTCATCGCCTGGCGGACGATGCGCTGGAAGGCGTGACGGGCCTTGTGGAATACCACGACCACTTCAATCGTTTTTAAGCTCCGGGGTTTGCAGGCTGCTCAGTAGCGCCTCAAGCCCTTCGCCTTCGACAAGGCGCTCTTTCTGCCGCTTGGTGAGCTGTTTGACGCGATACTCTATGCGCAGGGCCAGTGAACGGTCGCCAACCTGCGCCGCAAATGCCAACGTGAGTTCCCCCTTTCCGCGTAGCGCCTTCGCGCCTTTCCCACTTTGATGCTGCTTATAGCGGCGCTGCACATCGGTGGTTATTCCGGTGTATAAGGCGTTGTCCGCGGTACGGATCAGGTACAGATACCAGGGTGTCATTGTCACCATCGACGTGATAATTTTCAGGCCTACAGTATAAAAGAGAACAGAAATGGAAACACTGACTGCGGTGTCTCGCTGGCTGGCAAAACAGCACGTCGTGACCTGGTGCGTACACCATGAAGGTGAATTGTGGTGCGCCAATGCGTTTTACCTGTTTGATGCGCAGAAGATGGTGTTCTATGTGCTGACTGAAGAGAAAACGCGTCATGCGCAGATGTCCGGACCCCGCGCGCCGATTGCCGGTACAGTAAACGGTCAGCCTAAAACCGTCGCTCTGATTCGTGGCGTACAGTTTAAAGGGGAAATCCGGCGTCTTGAGGGGCAGGAGAGCGAAGACGCGCGTAAAGCCTACAACCGCCGTTTCCCCGTTGCCAGAATGCTGCCAGCGCCCGTATGGGAGATTCGACTGGATGAAGTCAAATTTACGGACAACACGCTGGGTTTCGGTAAAAAGATGCACTGGCTGCGTGATCTATAGTTAGAAGAGTGATTGAAGACCCTGGGGAAGATAAGCGATGAGTCAGGTGTTAATAACGGGAGCCACGGGGCTGGTGGGCGGACATTTGCTGCGTATGCTGCTCAATGAACCCCGGGTCAATGCCATCACGGCACCAACGCGTCGACCGCTGGCAGATACGGTTGGTATCTATAACCCCCATGATCCGCAGCTAACCGATGCTCTGGCGCAGGTCACCGATCCGGTCGATATTGTCTTTTGTTGTTTGGGGACTACCCGGCGTGAAGCGGGCAGCAAAGAGGCGTTTATCCATGCTGACTATACGCTGGTGGTAGATACGGCCCTGACGGGACGTAGGTTAGGCGCCCAGCATATGCTGGTAGTGAGTTCGATGGGCGCCAATGCGAATTCACCGTTTTTTTATAATCGGGTGAAAGGTGAAATGGAGCAGGCGCTGATCGCGCAGAATTGGCCACGGCTGACGATTGTCCGGCCTTCAATGCTCCTGGGTGATAGGGACAAGCAGCGGACGAATGAGATGTTTTTAGCGCCGTTGTTCAGGCTGCTGCCGGGTAACTGGAAGTCGATTGAAGCGCGCGATGTTGCTCGGGCAATGCTGGCAGAAGCGCTGGCGCCTGGGCATGAAGGGGTTTCGATCCTGACCTCTTCCGAGCTACGCGAAAGGGCTAAATAAAAAATGCCGGATGGCGCTGACGCTTATCCGGCCTACAAACGATTACGTTCTATAGGCCGGATAAGATGCCATCTACAGGCGTGTTACTTAATAAACGTAAAGGCTGTCGTGACGCGTTTCACGCCGCTTACCCGGCTGGCGATATCCGCCGCCGCCTTCGCTTCACGCTCGGTCACCAGACCTAACAGGAACACTTCCCCGTTCTCAGTCGTTACTTTCACGTTAGAGGATTTCACCTGATCGCTGGTCAGTAACTGGGAACGTACTTTGGTGGTTATCCAGGTATCGTTGGACGCATCGCCCAGACCAATTGGCTGGCCCTGACGGATCTCATTAAAGACCTCAGTCGTACCTTCTACGCCCATCGCAATCTGTTTTGCACGTGCAGACAGTTCGCTATTCGGCGACTGGCCGACCAGCAGCACTTTACCCTGATAAGCGCTCACGTTGATTCGCGCTTCTTTCTTGATTTGGGCATCTTTCGACAACGCCGTATTGACGCGTAATTCCAGGGTTCCGTCATCTACCTGAGTGCCGACGCTGCGAGGATCCGTCGCGGCTTTGGTGCCGACAGCAGCAGTTCCGACAACGGCAGCAGCGACACAGCCTTGCAGCAGCAGTGCAGCGATAATCACAGCAAGCGGCGAAAATGCCTTCATGTGTACTCCTTAATCATCCTGGTGAGGGAAAAGCGTGTTATCGATAAGATCGCAAAGGCAGTTGACCGTCAGCATGTGCATTTCCTGAACGCGGGCGCTGTGGTGTGAGGGAATACGGATTTCAACATCCTGTGGCCCCAGTAATCCGGCCAGTTCCCCTCCGTCATACCCGGTCAGCGCGACGATTGTCATGTCGCGTGTCACGGCGGCTTCAACGGCTTTTACGATATCGCGGCTATTACCACGCGTAGAGATTGCCAGCAGAACATCACCTGCATGTCCCAGCGCACGGACTTGTTTTGCATAAACTTCGTCGTGCAGGCGATCGTTGGCAATCGCAGTTAAGACCACATTATCAGTATTTAGTGCAATCGCAGGTAAACTTGGGCGTTCTGTTTCAAAACGATTGATCATGCTGGCAGCAAAATGCTGTGCGTTGGCAGCGGACGTCCCATTACCACAACAGAGAATTTTGTTGCCATTGAGCAGGGACTGAACCAGCGTCATGGCGGCACGGGAGATTGCATCCGGAAGTGCTTCAGCCGCAGCTATCTGAGTTTGAATGCTTTCTGTAAAGCAGACTTTAATTCTATCTAACACGCTAATCCTTAAGAACCAGGCTCTGAATCTTCAACTATGAGCGGTCGTTGAACGCGTCCTTAAACCACTCAACATCATTTCCGGTGAAGGCTAACACATCGAACCGGCAATCCACAGTATCAAAACTCCCATTGTGGCGCGCAAGCCACAAGCGGGCGGTCTGTAATAATTTGTGTTGTTTGCTCCGGGTCACACTCGCCGCCGCACCGCCGAACTGTGCTGAGCGTCGGTAGCGAACCTCAACAAATACGGTGGTGTTGCCTTCACGCATTATCAAGTCGATTTCGCCGCCACGTTCACGCACGTTGGCGGCGATAAAATGCAGTCCCTTGCTCAGCAGCCAGTCACGCGCGGTGGATTCCCACGCGTCACCGGTCTGTTTACTCGTTAACTGGCGGGGACGACTTGTCCTTGCTGGTATTTGAGCCATGATAACTTCCTGTTAATCACACAATCCTGCGTTGCGGTTAAGGCCCCGGTATTACCGTTAATTTCGAAACCCTGCACCTGACGCATTTGCGAGAAGTGGTTGGCAAGCGACCAGGCATCGACACCCATGGCATACATACGCGCCAGCGAGTAGTCGTTACGAACCGCGCCAAGCGCCTGCTGCATGAGAGGCGCGTTAGCGCCTGCCAGCATCGGAATTTCGCTGTACTGCAAGCCTTCCATCTCCAGACGGAAATCCGGGCCGGCAGTGCCCTGCGCACTACGAGAGCTGGCGTACAGTGTTGCTCCGCTCTGGCTGCCGTTGCGCATGGCGATCATCGGCTTAATAAATGCAATTTCTTCCGGCGTCGCCAGAATATACACGGCATCAACACGACCGCTACCGCCGGTGATTTGCGCATCGGTAGGTGCTGCCGGGATGGTCAGACCGCCAATCGTCACGCCGGGTTGGGCTGGCACAGAGGAGGCCACCGGGCTGCCTGTCAGGGAAATCCCTGAGCCGCCGTTGACGCCCATTTTAAGTTCAGCGGTGGAGCCGAACTTCTGCTGCAATACCACGCCGCCACCCAGTTTTTGCCATTCCTGTGCAAAGGCGTTGGCAACGCGATCGCCTAATGAACTCCGTGGAATCAACAACAGCGGCGTCTGTTTTCCCTGATCGCGGATGTGGCGTGCGGCGTCGCGCGCTTCATCTTCTGGCGACAGGGCGAAGTAGCAGACGTTCGGCAGATTTTTCACCGACTCCGGCTGGTTAAGCGCCAGGACGTTCAATGGCGTGTTGCTTTTCATCAGCTCTTCAACATTGTTCTTCAACAGCGGGCCAACCACGATGCTGGCGCCATCCTGCTGAACCTGAGTCAGGATCTGGTTCAGCGGCTGTGATGAAGTGTCGTAGATTTTCAGCTCAGCGGACGGATTCGCCGGTGCGCTGGCGGTTGTTGGCTGAGCGGGTGCTGCGGGCTGCACAGCAGGTGTTTCTGGCTGAGCCGGCGTCTCGTTGGTCAGATCGCTTACTGACGCCTGAGACGGGCTGGCAACGCCGTCAGTCGTTTGCGGCTGTTCCGTAGTAGTCGTAGCTGCTGGAACTGCGGCAGGTGCGACAGCAACAGGGGCTGCGACAGGTTGAGTGCCCATGTTTTTCGCAGCTTCAAAGCCTTGCTGAATAGTACGGCCAAATACAGCGGCCTGACCGTTCAGCGGCAGCAGCAGGGCGATTTTGCTGGTGGAGGCGGGCTTAAAGCTCTGCACGTTAACCAACTGTGTTGGTAACAGTTTTGCCCCTGGGTTTTGCGGATAACGTTTCTGCCAGTCCGCAATACCGGCTTTCATCATGTCCGGATCGTTACGGTTATCGAACCAGACGCGCTGAAGATCCAACCAGCCTTGCAGCACATTTTCATCAGCATTGATGACCAGCGCCTGCGCTTGCTCCTGGGTCATGGACGACAGCGCCTGCCAGGTGGCGTCCATATTTTTCTGCTTAGCATTCGCGGCCAGCAGCGGTTCCTGGGCGATCAGGGCGCGCAGCAGCGTCAGAGATGGACGACCCTGGTTGACGTCGATTTGCGCCTGCCAGTAGCGTGCCTGTTGGTTTTGATCGAAATCGGCGGGAGTTAACTTATCCAGCAGGGCCTGTGCGCCAGCGACATCTTTCTGCGCGAGCTTAATCTCGACGGCCAGCAGTGACTGCTCACGCTGCTGGGTATCGCTTAGCTTCTGCGGTAGCTGGTTAAACAGTTCGATTGCCTGCTGGCTCTTGCCTTCTTTCAGCAGTGCACGAATGGCGAGTAATTGCCAGTTGGTCTTGCTATCATCTGAGCTTTGCTGCATTTGTTGCAGATAAAAGCCGGAATCAGCCTGCGCAGTGCCCTGCATATGGGCTGCACTCTGGTCTGGCGCCTGGGTGCCACAGCCTGCGAAAATCAGTGCTGCCAGAATGACTGGTAGCGCGCGTGCGGCTTTCAAACGAGAAAATGTTGAGGGTACCATACTGTATCCAGTGATATTTTTTTACTCAATGCTCAATATTAAATCGGCAATACGGACGACACAATGAAACAACACGAATCGGCGGATAATTCTCAAGGCCAACTCTTTATTGTACCTACTCCTATAGGAAATTTGGCTGATATTACCCAACGAGCGCTCGAAGTTTTACAAGCCGTTGATTTGATTGCCGCTGAAGACACTCGTCATACAGGATTATTGTTACAACACTTCGCGATTAACGCGCGTCTGTTCGCGCTACATGACCACAACGAGCAGCAAAAGGCCGAAACGCTGGTCGCGAAGCTCAAAGAAGGACAAAACATTGCGCTGGTTTCCGATGCCGGAACGCCGCTGATTAACGATCCTGGCTACCATCTGGTGCGTACCTGTCGCGAAGCGGGGATCCGCGTTGTTCCTCTGCCTGGTCCTTGTGCGGCGATTGCTGCCCTGAGCGCTGCAGGCCTGCCTTCAGACCGTTTTTGCTATGAAGGATTTCTGCCTGCCAAATCGAAAGGGCGTCGTGATGCGATGAAAGCCATTGAGGCCGAGCCGCGTACGCTTATTTTTTATGAATCTACCCACCGCTTGCTGGATAGCCTGGAAGACATGGTTGCCGTGTGGGGCGAATCCCGTTACGTGGTGCTGGCGCGCGAGCTGACCAAAACCTGGGAAACTATTCACGGTGCACCGGTCGGTGAATTGCTGGCGTGGGTCAAGGAAGATGAAAACCGTCGTAAAGGTGAAATGGTGCTGATTGTCGAAGGGCATAAAGCGCAGGAAGACGACCTTCCTGCCGATGCGCTGCGTACGTTGGCCTTATTGCAGGCAGAACTGCCGCTGAAAAAGGCCGCCGCGCTGGCTGCTGAAATCCATGGCGTGAAAAAAAATGCGTTGTATAAGCACGCGCTGGAACAGCAGGGAGAGTAAAAGTGAGCACCTACCAACCGCCTTTCGTGGTCACTCCATTGATCCTCATCCAGGTCATTGAAATTGGTGAGTTGATGGGGCATTGGGCTGCGATGGCTGGTAGGGCATCTCCTCTTTATCTCTGCTTTGCAGGAGGGATTGGGAAAACCATCAGCCTTGTCGGAAGAAATGTCGGCTGATTTACTGGATATAGACAAACGCATTCTACAAATATTGTCGAATCAGCCGAGCAGATCCGCCAAAAGTATCGCTAATGAGTGTGAAATCTCAGCCCGGACCGTAGAACGCTATCTGAAAGCGTTGCAGCTAAAAGGTAAACTGCAACGCGTTGGCGCGACAAAAGGGGGATGTGGCGGGTAATTTAAACGACCAGCAGTTCAACGCCTGTTTTGGCCAGCGCTGATTTATCCTGTTTGCTGATACTGTCGTCGGTTATTACGCAGTTAATCTTTTCCATTGGCAGCACCTGATTAAAACCACGTCGATTAAATTTTGTCGCGTCCAGTACGGCAATGACCTTATGTGCTGCCGCCGCCATCACGCTACTAATCGAATAACCTTCGTTGAAGGTCGTAATACCGTTAGTAGCATCAATCCCGTCAGCGCCCACGAACATCAGGTCAGCGCTTATTCCTTGTAGGGAACGTTCAGCGATAGTGCCATGCATTGAATGCGTTTTGTGGCGCACAGTGCCGCCGCAGACGACCAGCGTAATGTCTTTGTTTTCCGATAACGTGAACGCGGCAGGCAGGCTATTGGTAATAACGGTGATATTACTTTTTCGGTTTAGCGCTTCAGCAATCAATAAAGTGGTGCTTCCGCTATCCAGAATTACGGTCATTCCTTCCTCAACCATTGCCGTTGCGGCCTGGGCAATCCGTTTTTTGGGATCACTGGCAAGCTGATACCGATCTTCTAATAACACTTCCTGATTGTCACCTTCAGCCAGATGGCTTCCTGGTTTTGCCGCACCGCCGTGAAAACGGGTGACCAGACCCTTCTCTTCTAATAACCGTAGGTCGGCGCGAATGGTTACTTCAGAAATACCAAAGGTATTCGAAAGGTCCATTACCAGTACGCTGCCTTGCGTGTTAATCAGGTCGACAATTTTATTCCTTCTCTCAAATGAGTTCATATTGATTTGCCTGATAATTTAATTATCACTAGTTTAATCGAAGGATTGCGAAAGGTGAACGCTAAATTTCGAAAGTAAATGTGAGCCAGCGCAGGTTGCTGGCTCATGGGTTCAGGATAGTTTGAGTAGAATTTTTCCTTGCATCGGCGCGCCGTGGAGTGACTTGACGGCGCTGGCAAAGCTTTCGGCATCGCCAGTGTGAGCAATTAACGGCTCAAGCTGTAGGCGTTTTTCCGTCAATAAACGGGCAGCGGTTTCCCACTCTTCTCCAGGCCATGGGCTGGAATAGTTCATCCAACTGCCAAGAATGGTTAATTCTTTACGTAATATTTGCCCAAAGACACCTGAAGCAAGCGTCAGATCGTGATGCAATGTGCCGACTAACGCTAGTTGAGCACGAGGGCCTGCAATCTCAATCGACAGCGTCACAGTTTGCGGGGTTCCCGCTGTTTCCAGCACGAGTTGGTCAAACTGAATATTTTCCAGGCCCGCGTGGATCTCAGCCGCACTCATCTCACGACTATTAAACACATGGGTTGCCCCCAGTTCTTTTGCTAATGCCAGCTTTTGCGGGTTGATATCAATCGCCGTGATACTTTTTGCACCGAGTTCACGGGCACATTGCATTGCCAGCAAACCGATAGTACCAGCACCAACGATAATCACATTTTTCCCTTCGCATCCCTGAGCCAGATGAAAAGCATGCAGACCGACGGTAATCGGTTCAATGAATGCGCCATCATCAATCGGCATATCTGAAGGCAGGCGGAACAGGTTGGCGCGTTTTACAACCACATATTCCGCGTTCCCGCCTTCGCTTCGTGAACCGACAAACTGATATTGTTTACATAACGAGAAGTATCCCCGCTCGCACTGAGGGCAATGAAAGCAGGGAAGCAGCGGTACGCAGGCCACGGCATCACCGGGTTGTAAGTCGGTTACGCTTGCGCCGTAGGACTCAACATAACCACTGAACTCATGCCCGAGCGTGATTGGATAATAGTGCGCACCATGATTGAAGATACGGGGAATGTCTGAGCCGCAAAGCCCTGAACTGACCACTTTGACCAATACATCTTCATCAGTTTGCAGTTGTGGTATGGGACGTTCTTCAACGCGTACGTCGCCCTCAGCGTGAATAACCACTGATTTCATAAGTGTCTCCAGAAATGTGAAGGGGAGCAAATGCTCCCCAGAAATTAAGATGCGGTCTGGCTTTCCGTTATGGCTGCCGCTTTTTCAGCCGCCACGAAATTACGTGCCCGACGCCAGGTCAGCAATACACCCAACAGGTATATAGCAGCGATGATGATGAAGCCCACCACGTTCTGCCAGGTGAAGAGCTGGATTAGCAGCCAGGTGATTGGGGAGCCGCCCTGATCCATTGAGGCCACCATGCCACCGGCTTTCAATGCGCCTGCATTAGCGGCAAGCTGGGTATGTAAACCAATAGTTTGTGTGGCTATCCACAGGGTGATACCCATAATGATGACGCCAGAGATCAGCGTGCGGAACAGGTTCCCCTGATGAACGGCTACCGCCATGGCGACAAAGAAACCAATGGTCGCGAGATCGCCGAATGGCAGAACCTGGTTTCCGGGTACCAGAACAGCAATCAGAATGGTCAGCGGGATAAAGATTAGACTGGCGGAAACCACCGACGTATGGCCGAGCAGTAGTGCAGGATCCAGACCGATTAAGAACTCCTGCCCGCCAAATTTTGCCTGCAGGCGTTTACGGGCATGTTTAGCAATAGGAGTCAGGCCATCCATAATCGGTTTAATGACACGCGGCATGAGCAACATAACGGCAGCCGTTTTCACCGCCAGTTGCAGCACAGCTTTAACGTCATATCCAGCCAGCATGCCGATCACTAATCCCATCACAAAACCGACGGTTACAGGTTCGCCGAAGGGTCCGAAGCGTTTTTGGACATCATCCGCGCTGAAATGAATGCGGTTCAGTCCGGGGATTTTTTCAATGATCGTATCAACCAGGACAGCTATCGGGCCCAGGTATGCCGAGGAACCGTGTGGAATGGCAATGCCTTCCAGGCCAAAAAAGTCGCGCGTGTCTTTGGCAAACCAGTCACCCAGTTTATAGACGAAGGCGGCATGAACAACCACGCCGAGAATGCCCAGCCAGTATGAGCCGGTCGCCAGATGCAACATGGCACCGGTAAACGTCATATGCCAGATATTCCAGATGTCGACGTTCACCACACGGGTCATGCGGGTAACCAGCATCAGGATATTCACCCCAATGGCGACTGGAATCGCAATTAACGCAATTTGCGAAGCCCAGGTCATTGGTGATGAGCCTGGCCAACCGACATCGATGACATGCAGGTTGATTTGAAATTGTTCTGCCATTGCTTTTGCGGCAGGGCCAATAGAGTCCAGCATCAGGCCGATCACCAGACCGATACCGACGAAGCCAATCCCGATATGCAAACCTGATTTAAAACAATCCCCGAGCTTCATTCCCAGCAATTTTGAGAAGATGATGATCACTAACGGCAGCATAACCGTTGGACCTAAGTCGAGGATATAACGCATTATTTCGCTAAACATGGCGTTACCCCACGAGGATAGTCAGTATTTTTTGCTGTAATGCTTCGATACCCACACCTGAAACAAAAGGCATGCCGTGGACCACTGGGATATCGCCAAACGTACGGTCAACGCGGGCGGTGGTACAGATAAGATCCGCTCCATCCATATAGGTTTCGATTTCTGTTACCCGACATTGAACCAGGTCGAGTTGGATATTGTTGGCTTCACAGAGTTCTTTAATTTCTTCTGCCGCCATTGTTGAAGTTGCTACAGCACCGCCACAGGCCACAATTACTTTACGTTTCATAGGGTATTCCTTTTATTATCAGTTTTTTATCAAGCCTGTGCGCAGGGCTCAGACTCAAGGATTTTTTCCCGAAAGAGCATGGCCAGTTCTGCATCAGGCGCATTCAGCAATGCTTCAATGGTGTTCGGGTTTTGTAGCTCACTAAACAGACGACGCAGGAGCTTCAGCTGCGCAGTCGGGTTCTCAACGATTAAGGCGATAATTAAAGAGACGGCTATCTCTTCGTCATCATCTGCTTGTTGAAAGTTGACCGGTGTATCCGGGCGAATCAGATAGATAGCAGGGGATATCGCATGCACAGCTTCACAATGTGGAATCGCAACGGCATGACGTTCCAGCGCTATTCCGGTTGGAAAAGTTGCTTCACGCTCAATCAGGGCCTGCGGATAGCTTTCATACACGACCCCTTTGGCCAGCATCTCCTCCCCAATATGTGTCAGCGCATGCTGACACGAGCTAAAGTTAATTCCTGTTCGAACAAAAAGTTGGCTCATATATTCTCCAGATTTCAGGCAATTACTGGTGCGCAACCAAAGCGATAGGCGCGCAGAACGTCCTGGATTTTGTCGATAATCAGATTGTGTGGTGTGGCGGTTAACGTCCCTTCAGTCAGGCGTTCAAATTGCACGGGCATAAACTGGCTAATGAGTCCCAGTGGTAAAGCGATGTCATTAAGGTTGGTGATTAATTTCTCTACACTTTGACGAATGCGGGGATGCGGCCAGTAGTAACGAATACGGTCGGAGAGGCTGAAGTGAATATCGACCATCGCCTGGCTCCAGGTTGGGCGATAATATTTTTTCCAGTAGTCCGGTTCATTCAACATTACTTCGTCAATTACTTCCAGAACCCGGCTCCGTTGTTCTGGGGAGATCAGTTCATTTTCCATTTGCGCAAGAGCAAAAATAGCTTCGCGCAGGGCAAAGGTGAGTGCCGGACCCACTTTCAATATTGCATAGTGATCGCGTACCAGAGCACGGTATGCCTGGCGGGTTTGATAATCGGTAGAATGCGCTTCGTAGACCATTGGTGTCTCTTTTATCCAGGCGGATAGCGCTTCTGCTGCTTGTGGTTGGTAGTGAATGATTTGGGTGTGATCGAACTCGACGCCGGGTTGAACCACAATGGCGATTACACGAGTTAACGCCTCTTCAAGCCCTAATGCGCGGAAGGCAACCTGATGGGTTTCCAGTGTCCGGGCGGCATCTTCTTCGCGTGTGACATGAACGGTGCCAATGGTGCTGGCTTCTCCGCCTGGTACGGGAACTTCTGTTCCAATAACGTAAGTCAGATGGTGTTTCTGTTCTTCGGTTGCCGTTGTTTCTGCGGCCTGGCAAAGTACGGCTGCTCGCTGGGCAACAACCATTGGATCTAACGGCGTTGGGTCGTCAGCACAGGACATCGAAGCATCAAGATGGATTTTGCTGAACCCTGCGGCAACGTAAGCTTTGATTAAGGCTACGGATTTTTCCATCGCTTCTGCCGCAGGTTCGTTTTGCCAGCAGTTAGGGCCGAGATGATCGCCACCCAGAATCAGCCTTTCGCGAGGAAAACCAACCGCTTGTGCGATGCTATAGACAAAGTCACGGAAATCAGCGGGTTTCATCCCGGTATAACCACCAAACTGATTAACCTGATTAGAGGTCGCTTCGATTAGAACTTTCGTGTTCGTATTGAGATCAAAACGTAATGCAGATTCAATAACCAGCGGATGGGCTGAACAAACAGAACAAATACCTAAATGCTCACCTGCTTTATGACGAGAGATTATTTCTTTCACTTCTATCTCCGATATCTTTTGTTTATCTTCATAATATTTTTGGATTGAAGGCAAAGGGTAAAAGCATCTTTCGTGATCCAGCTTTAAAAACAGACCTTTGTCAGAACCCGTACAATTCGAATTAATTAATCAATTACAACTTTCCTTCGCAGCCGCAGTCGGCAATCACCTTACGTACTACCTCTTTCATGGCCGCTTTTGCTGGCATCATGTAATGCCGTGGGTCGTTCGCATCGGTATGTGCGCTCAGGTAGGTTTTGAGTGCGCCAGCAAAGGCGATTTTAAGTTCGGTAGCGACGTTAACTTTGCAGACCCCTAAGGAGATTGCGCGCTTAATATCATGTGTAGGCAGGCCAGATGCGCCATGTAAAACCAGTGGGATATCAACGTGCTGACGAATCTCGGCTAGTCGATCGAAATCCAGTTTAGGTTCAGCGTTATACAGACCATGAGCTGTGCCAATCGCGACAGCCAGTGAGTCGATACCCGTTTTTTCCACGAACTCCCGAGCCTGTTCTGGGTGGGTATATAGCGCGTCTTTTCCGTCCACGATCAGGTCATCTTCTTGCCCACCCAGCCGTCCCAGCTCAGCTTCAACGCTAACGTCATAGCGGTGGCAGTAGTCTGTTACGTGTTTAACTAATGCAATGTTGTCGGCAAACGGCAGATGGGAACCATCGATCATCACGGAGCGAATGCCTGTAGCGACTTTCGCTTCAATATCGGTGGCGCTTTCATGGTGATCGAGATGGATGGCGAGAGGATGGTTCCAGCTTCTTGCCAGTTCACTGGCGATTGCAACGATGTTACCGACCCCGGCATAACTAAAAGTGCTAGGTGTGCCGGCGACGATCAACGGAGAGCGTAGTTCGGCTGCTGTTTCCACGACAACCTGTAAGGTCTCCAGGTTGTGAATGTTAAACGCCGGTACGGCATAGCCTTCTTGCTGCGCCTTCTTCAGCATCATTTTGCTTGAGATGATAAACATACTTCCTCCGAAGTCTTTCGATTTCTTTCTTCGAAATAAAGTATATGGTTTCGTAACGTTTTTTGTGATTTCGATCTGATAAATGAAAGTTTCGAAAGAAATGGGAGGTTTACGAAAGGTTGCGGCGAAAAAAAAGCATGCCCGAAGGCATGCTCATTAAGAAAATACGGTAGATAATCAGGTCACTGGCGCCGGGTTAAACACCGCCAGCTGGTTATGCAGTCCCCACTGGTCCGAGAAGGTTTTCTTACGCCCGCTGGCGACGTCGAGAATAAATTCGAACAGTTTCAGACCCACATCTTCAATGGTTTCTTCTCCGGTGGCGATGGTGCCCGCGTTAATGTCCATCAGGTCAAACCAACGGTTGGCCAGCTCGGTGCGTGTCGCCATTTTAATCACCGGCACGGCCATCAGACCATACGGCGTACCGCGACCGGTGGTGAACACCTGCACGGTGATCCCGGAAGCGACCTGCTGTGTACCGCAAACAAAATCACTGGCGGGGGTTGCAGCGTAAATCAGGCCACGTTTGGTTGGGCGCTGACCCGGCGACAATACTTCGACAATCGCGCTCTTGCCAGACTTGGCAATCGAACCCAGCGCCTTTTCCACCACGTTTGCCAGACCGCCTTTCTTGTTGCCCGGAGAAGGGTTGGCACTGCGATCCGTTTTGCCCATATCAAGGTAGTTATCGTACCAGGCCATCTCTTCGAGCAGGCGTTTACCGACTTCTTCGTTAATCGCACGTGGGGTCAGAAGGTGGATGGCATCGCGCACTTCGGTTACTTCAGAGAACATTACGGTCGCGCCGCAGCGTACTAACAGGTCGGAGGCATAACCCACCGCCGGGTTGGCCGTCACGCCGGAGAACGCATCGCTACCGCCGCACTGCATGCCTACCACCAGTTCTGAAGCCGGGCAGGTTTCACGTTGGCGCTGATTGAGTTTTTCCAGATGACGTTCGACCACCTGCAGAATATCGGTGACCATCGATTGAAAGCCGACGTGCTTTTCATCCTGCAGGCTGACGATACTGGCGCTGTCGACCGGAATACTTTTCACATCGTGCGTGCCCTCCAGCAGCCGCTCTGGCTGCAGTTTTTCGCAACCGAGGCCGATGACCATCACTTCACCGCCAAAATTCGGGTTAAGCGCAATATTGTGAATGGTGCGAATCGGCACGATGGCGGCTGGAGCATTGATCGCCACGCCGCAGCCATACAGATGATTGAGCCCCACCACACCGTCAACGTTCGGGTATTTAGGCAGCAGATCGCGCTCAATGATTTTCACCACATAATCCACCACGCCCGCTACGCAGTGCACGCTGGTGGAGATACCGAGTAGATTTTTGGTACCTACGCTACCGTCAGCATTGCGGTAACCTTCGAAGGTATAGCCCTCTAGCGGTGGCAGCGGCTCTGGCACTTTAGTTGCCAGCGGCAGCGTCTCCAGCGGCGGGGCTTTGGGCAGCTCAACCATTGATTCATCAATCCAGCTGCCGCGTGGGATATCGCGAACGGCATAGCCTATCACTTCGCCATAACGCACGATTTCGCCATGAACAGGAATATCCAATAGCGCCACTTTATGACCCTGGGGAATATGTTCAATGAGTTCCAGTCCGTCCGGAAAACGCGTTCCGGCTTTCAGACCATTGTCATTGACAATTATCGCCACATTATCTGTTTCGTGAACTTTAATATAAAACGCCGTTGGCGATTCTTGTCTGATTTCGATGTCGGCCATTGTCCAGTATTCTCCAACAAGGTGGTGATAATAGTGTGGATATTTATATTTTGAATCTAATTGTAAGTAATAAAGATTCGGTATCGTGAAATAAGAATGTCAGGAGTTTAACGTGAAGAATGTGATGATGATCACTTAAACTCAGCAAGGCCGCGTCGCCGAGGGTAGCAATACGTAAATGTGTGCATTAGCGCCCAGGCATGTGTGCATATGCCCAAAACATTAATTAAATAACGCTAGTTTAATGAGCGTTTGAACAATGATTAACGTTGTGTTGATGATTATACTAAATCACGGTTTCATAACGCCTGATAAATTATTATCTATTTCTATTATCGGTAATTTATCACGAGAAATACCCACAAAATAATAATAAAAACCTTTTATGTGCCCGAGGTAAATAGAATGATATTGGATACAGTTGTCGAGAAAAAGAAAGGTACGCACACCCGTTATTTAATATTGCTGATAATATTTATTGTTACAGCCGTTAACTATGCGGACCGTGCGACGCTGTCTATTGCCGGAACTGAAGTGGCGAAAGAGTTACATCTCAGCGCCATCTCAATGGGTTACATTTTCTCCGCCTTCGGCTGGGCTTACCTGTTGATGCAAATCCCCGGCGGCTGGCTGCTGGATAAATTCGGCTCTAAGAAAGTCTACACCTACAGTTTGTTCTTCTGGTCACTGTTTACCTTCCTGCAGGGCTTTGTGGACATGTTCCCGCTGGCCTGGGCGGGTATTTCAATGTTCATCATGCGCTTTATGCTGGGCTTCTCGGAAGCGCCATCCTTCCCGGCTAATGCCCGTATCGTGGCGGCCTGGTTCCCAACGAAAGAGCGCGGTACGGCATCTGCGATTTTTAACTCTGCACAGTATTTCTCCCTGGCGCTGTTTTCCCCGCTGCTGGGCTGGCTGACCTTCGCCTGGGGCTGGGAGCACGTCTTTACCGTAATGGGCGTGATTGGTTTTGTGCTTACCGGACTGTGGGTAAAGTTTATTCATAACCCAACCGATCACCCGCGCATGTCGCAAGAAGAGTTGAAGTTTATCTCTGAAAACGGCGCGGTCGTGGATATGGACCATAAAAAGCCGGGCGATGTGAAGTCAGGTGGTCCTAAACTGCATTATATCAAGCAGTTGCTCACGAACCGTATGATGCTTGGTGTGTTCTTTGGCCAGTATTTTATCAACACAATTACCTGGTTTTTTCTCACCTGGTTCCCGATTTACCTGGTTCAGGAAAAAGGTATGTCGATCCTGAAAGTGGGCATGGTGGCTTCGATTCCGGCACTGTGCGGGTTTTTCGGTGGCGTGCTCGGCGGCGTGTTCTCTGATTATCTGATTAAACGTGGTTTCAGCATTACCCTGGCGCGAAAGCTGCCGATAGTGCTCGGCATGTTGCTCGCATCGACCATTATTCTGTGTAACTACACCGATAATACCGCTCTTGTGGTGGCGCTGATGGCGCTGGCTTTCTTCGGTAAAGGTTTCGGCGCGCTGGGTTGGCCGGTGATTTCCGATACCGCGCCGAAAGAGATTGTCGGTCTGTGCGGTGGGGTATTTAACGTATTTGGCAACGTGGCTTCCATCGTCACCCCGCTGGTGATTGGGTATCTGGTGAGCGAGCTGCACTCATTTAATGCTGCGCTGATGTTTGTAGGGTGCTCGGCGCTGATGGCAATGGTTTGCTACCTGTTTATTGTCGGTGACATTAAACGTATGGAATTGCAGAAATAAACAAAGGTATAGGCGATGAATAACACGATTTTCCCGAATAAGTTTAAAGCGGCCCTCGCGGCGCAACAAATTCAGATTGGCTGCTGGTCTGCATTGGCCAGCCCAATCAGTACCGAAGTTTTAGGTCTGGCAGGTTTTGACTGGCTGGTACTGGATGGCGAACATGCGCCGAATGATATCTCGACGTTTATTCCGCAATTAATGGCGCTGAAAGGCAGCGACAGCGCGGCGGTAGTGCGTGTACCAACCAACGAGCCAGTGATTATCAAGCGCCTGCTGGATATCGGGTTTTACAACTTCCTGATCCCGTTCGTTGAGACGGAAGAAGAAGCGGTTAACGCTGTGGCGTCGACCCGCTATCCGCCGGAAGGTATTCGTGGCGTGTCCGTATCCCATCGCGCCAATATGTTTGGCACCGTACCGGACTACTTTGCGCAGTCGAATAAGAACATCACCATCATCGTGCAGATCGAAAGTCAGCAGGGCGTTGATAACGTTGACGCAATCGCGGCGACAGAAGGCGTTGACGGTGTCTTCGTCGGACCAAGCGATCTGGCCGCGGCGCTAGGCCACCTCGGCAATGCGTCACATCCTGATGTGCAGAAAGCTATCCAGCACATTTTTGCCCGCGCGAAAGCACACGGCAAACCAAGCGGCATTCTGGCCCCGGTAGAGGCGGATGCGCGTCGTTATCTGGAGTGGGGCGCGACGTTTGTTGCCGTTGGCAGCGACCTTGGCGTGTTCCGTTCAGCCACGCAGAAACTGGCTGATTCTTTTAAGAAATAACCACCATCGACAGTAGAGAGAGATAAAGACATGACAATGAAAGTTGGTTTTATTGGCCTCGGTATTATGGGTAAACCAATGAGTAAAAACCTCCTCAAGGCAGGTTACTCGCTGGTGGTTGCTGACCGTAACCCGGAATCCATTGCGGAAGTAATTGCCGCAGGCGCTGAAACCGCCGCCACGGCGAAAGATATCGCTGAGCAGTGTGATGTGATCATCACCATGCTGCCGAACTCTCCGCATGTTAAGGAAGTGGCACTGGGTGAAGGCGGCATTATTGAAGGGGCGAAACCGGGCACAGTGCTTATCGACATGAGCTCCATCGCGCCGTTAGCCAGCCGTGAAATTAGCGATGCGCTGAAAGCGAAAGGCGTGGATATGCTGGATGCGCCGGTCAGCGGCGGCGAGCCAAAAGCGATTGACGGCACGTTGTCGGTGATGGTCGGCGGTGATAAAGCGATTTTCGACAAGTACTACGATCTGCTGAAAGCGATGGCAGGCTCCGTGGTGCATACCGGTGAAATTGGCGCGGGTAATGTCACCAAGCTGGCGAATCAGGTGATTGTGGCGCTGAACATTGCCGCGATGTCTGAAGCGCTGACGCTGGCGACCAAAGCGGGTGTGAATCCGGACCTGGTGTATCAGGCGATCCGTGGCGGGCTGGCAGGCAGCACCGTGCTGGATGCGAAAGCGCCGATGGTGATGGATCGCAACTTTAAACCAGGTTTCCGTATTGACCTGCATATCAAAGACCTGGCGAACGCGCTGGATACCTCTCATGGCGTTGGCGCTCAGTTGCCGCTGACTGCTGCAGTCATGGAGATGATGCAGGCGCTACGTGCAGATGGATTGGGTACAGCCGATCACAGTGCGCTCGCATGCTACTACGAAAAACTGGCGAAAGTGGAAGTCACTCGCTAACAAGAAGGGCGCGGATGCGCGCCCTGTATTTCTTGCCTTGCGCGGCACTGTCAGGCTACATAACTATGAAAATCGTAATTGCCCCAGACTCTTATAAAGAAAGCCTTTCTGCCACCGAGGTAGCTCAGGCAATAGAAAAAGGATTTCGGGAAATTTTCCCCGATGCGCAATATGTTTCTGTTCCGGTTGCCGATGGTGGCGAAGGAACGGTCGAAGCCATGATTGCCGCGACGCAAGGGAGTGAACATTCAGCGCAAGTAACGGGGCCGCTGGGCGAAAAAGTGAATGCCTGCTGGGGCATGTCTGGAGATGGTAAAACCGCGTTTATCGAAATGGCGGCAGCCAGCGGTCTGGCGTTGGTGCCTCCTGAAAAGCGCAACCCTTTAGTCACTACGTCACGCGGTACCGGAGAGTTGATTTTGCAGGCGCTGGATAGCGGTGCGCAGAGCATCATTATTGGCATCGGCGGCAGTGCGACCAACGACGGTGGCGCGGGTATGGTGCAGGCACTGGGGGCAAAACTTTGCGACGCCAACGGGACAGAGATTGGCTACGGTGGTGGAAGCCTGATGAGTCTGAACTCCATCGATATCTCGGGTCTGGATCCGCGCTTAAAAACCTGTTCCATTCGCGTGGCCTGCGATGTGACTAATCCTCTCATCGGCGATTCTGGCGCTTCGCGCATTTTTGGCCCGCAGAAAGGGGCGACGGAAGAACGCATTCTCGAACTGGACCGTAATCTGTCTCATTATGCCGACATCATTAAAAAATCGCTGCGGGTCGATGTGAAAGATGTGCCAGGCTCCGGTGCGGCAGGCGGAATGGGCGCGGCGTTAATGGCTTTTTTAGGCGCCGAGCTGCGCAGCGGTATCGAGATTGTGACCCAGGCGCTCAATCTGGAAGAGCATATTCACGACTGTACGCTGGTGGTGACCGGCGAAGGGCGGATCGACAGCCAGAGCATTCACGGCAAAGTGCCGGTAGGCGTGGCAAATGTCGCGAAGAAGTACCACAAACCGGTTATTGGTATTGGTGGTAGCCTGACGCGCGATGTGGAGGTAGTGCATCAATATGGTATCGATGCGGTGTTTAGCGTATTGACCAGCATCAGCACGCTGGAAGAGGCCTTCCGTGGGGCATTTGATAATATTTATCGCGCCTCAAGAAACATCGCTGCCACGTTAGCGATAGGAATGCGCAGTGCGGGGTGACATTGCCCCGCAAACCCTCTATACTGCGCGCCGAAGCTGACCAGACAGTCGCCGCTTCGTCGTCGTCCTCTTCGGGGGAGACGGGCGGAGGGGAGGAAAGTCCGGGCTCCATAGGGCAGGGTGCCAGGTAACGCCTGGGGGGGAAACCCACGACCAGTGCAACAGAGAGCAAACCGCCGATGGCCCACGCAAGTGGGATCAGGTAAGGGTGAAAGGGTGCGGTAAGAGCGCACCGCGCGGCTGGTAACAGTCCGTGGCACGGTAAACTCCACCCGGAGCAAGGCCAAATAGGGGTTCACAAGGTACGGCCCGTACTGAACCCGGGTAGGCTGCTTGAGCCAGTGAGCGATTGCTGGCCTAGATGAATGACTGTCCACGACAGAACCCGGCTTATCGGTCAGCTTCAACTTCTTCTAAAACAATACGTTGGTGTGTCTCAGGCCTTAATAGGTGAAAATGTGACACAGACTGTGATACAAACGAGACATACCAACGGTTGTTCCATCCCGAATATTATTAAGCGTGGCAATCGCTACCACCTTCATTTCAGGCTATCTACAGGCCGATTCTTTCGCATGTCTTTGGGTAGCGATTCAGCCAACAGAGCAAGATTTATATCTTCTCGCCTCTCTATGTTTATTTCTCTTGTAAAATCGTCCAAGATGGAAGCAACGCTATTAATGGATATAGTGCAGAAAATGAAGAAGTTAGAACAAAACGATATTGATAAGTATTTGCTTGAAATTCAGGCAGGTTTTTATGCCGCAGCGAAAAAAATCCCCTCTACTGTACGTACTACCTTGCGAAAATCAGGTTCATTGGCCCGTGAAAAACGTATTGCGCTTGATGTTGGATTGCTACTTGATGGAACCTTCAAACAAGATGTTGAGCCGCTATCGACAGATTCAGTTATAGAACAACTTGGTAGCCAGTTTGATCTTACGGGCATGGAGGATGAAATCGATAATGTGGCTTCACAGTATGACCTCCTCTGGAGACACTATTGCGATGCACATATAGCCTTTATGGATCAGCGACATTCTGATTACCAACAGATTGTTAACTCCATGCGTCCAGACAACCACTATGCGCCTACCGTAGCCGATAAACCTGAAGAATCATTGGCCTCTGGGATTACTTTATCTAAGGCATGGCAGGGATTTCTCGCATTTAAGCCTAATTGGGTGCCTAAGATTCGACAGGGTAATGAGAAATATTATGAAGTGATAGAGATGGTTCTTGGTGCTGATACGTTAGTTACTGAAATCACTCGGCGCGATAT
The DNA here is from genome assembly GCF_030332945.1 of Citrobacter sp. Cpo037. Classification (NCBI taxonomy): domain Bacteria; kingdom Pseudomonadati; phylum Pseudomonadota; class Gammaproteobacteria; order Enterobacterales; family Enterobacteriaceae; genus Citrobacter; species Citrobacter sp. Cpo037. Next base: position 87,680 of record NZ_JAOWGW010000063.1, on the reverse strand, counting down.
TAAACACTTGCTTGAAGTCGTTGAAGGTCTTCCTCGCCAAAACAAGAGCCCATACAACAAGATGACTATCCAGCAATGTTTAGATTTGGATGAAGTTCCAGAAGAAGACTTAGTTTCATCAAAAACGGTCAAAGATTATCTGAAACTTTGTCAGGGATTATTTTCAACCTACCTGACCAAAGAAGAGGATATTCTTGAATTACCGCCTACAAACAACGTCAAGTATGAAGCAAAAAGTCACAGCTACGGCCATTACAATCGTACAGAAATGAGAAAGTTGGTAGAACATTTCGCGACATTAGATGGTTGGAATAAATGGGGTTTTTTGTTGCTAGCGTATACAGGGGCCCGTCGTTCTGAAATCGCAAAACTGAAGGTTTCAGATGTGCGCTTGGACGACGATAGCCAACGGTATTACATCATGATCGGAGATAGTAAGACTGAGGCGGGGATTCGGCAGGTTCCTATATCAAAGCGTTTGATTAATATGGGGTTTTTGGGTTATTTGGATAGCAAAAAGGCAGATGCCAACTTGTTCCCAGAAATCACTAATACAAGTCAGGTAACGCGGCTTTTCCATGCAATACGTGAGCAATTGGGTATTGCTTATCTTGATGATTATAAAAATAGACGTATTGTGCATAGCTTACGTCACACTTTCGTAACTGAGATTCAGGCAAAGCACACCCTCACACTTGTTCAGCAAACGATAGGTCACGAACATTCAAATCAAGGGCAAACCAAGGTTTATACGGGCAAGATGAAAGTTTCGGATTTGCTTCCAGTTGTTGATAGTGTTGATTGGTTTTAGTGATAGTCATTCTAATTCAATGGGGTTACTGGACCATAGCCAAGCACTTATCGCTTGTGAAGCATTGAATTAGGCTATAGCAAAAGCGGAAAAATTGCAGAATCAAACCTGAAAAATACCGCAGATTAAAATAATCTTTGCACTGCTATGAATTGTGCGCTATTGTTACTTTGGGTTTTTACGCACAATGTAAACTTTCTTCGAAAAAATTTTATCAATCTTTTTTACCGTCAGCCTTTGGCTGATGGGGTTTGTGCTACCCGTAACCGTTCCGTTTTACGGTGGTCAGATGGTAATAACTTACGTGTGTGTACGCGAGGGGGGTGTTGTGTCAGAAGAAGGATCTATTCAGTCAATGCTCGCACGGGCTACGCCTTACACAACTACTGTTCATAAACACGGGCGTTACAGGGTCATCACAGGTGATGTTTTCATTCGTCATGGTTACGCCTACCCGATCAACGCCACCGACCAATCTGGTGTTCGCCTTGATATCCTTAACCCTATAGCAGAACAGCTTGATGCAATACTGTCCATCTACAGCCGGGTTTACTTCTCTCGCTTCGATTTACGTTTACCTGAGAATACCCCAATAGACACAGGCAACAGGTGGGTAAGCGACCTGTTTAAAAAACTACGTGAACGCCTGAGGGCTAAATTAAACAGGCCTGAGGGATTGGCAGAACCGATCCTCAACTTTGCTTATGGCTGGGTACGGGAGAAAGAGGAAGCAAAGCAGGTGCATTATCATTGCTGGATTGCTCTCCCGCATCGACAGGTTAGACGCCTTGGGACACCCACAAGCGGCATTGCCGGAAGTATTGTTGAAATCTGGATGGGCCTGACGGGCGGTAAAGCAGCGCTGGTGGAGCTGCCAAAAGCAACGGAAAGATATCCGAATCATTACGTTATCGAAAGAAATAGGCCGGAAACGCTAAAGGGTCCCTTTCTGTGGGTATCATATCTGGCGAAAGAGCGTGGGAAGTATCAGACCGGAAATGGGGATCGGGTACACTCAACATCAAAGTTGAGCAATAAAAACCATAATTGCTAAATCCTTCGTGTAACGCTCTCTACGGCCTTCAAATCAGGAGGCAGTACCTTCGCATTACCCACGCCAAAAAAAGCGCTCACGATAGCGCTCATTGCGTTTAACAATACCCTCTCTCACATATCACGGCTTAACTTTTAAATATAGCACCACATCTCTATCTTTTCCACGTAGATTTAAGCTGGTGTGCGGCTCCGCTGGATTTACTGTCGCCGGAATATTTCGGATTAATTGACCCGAAAATAGCCATAATTAAGCCTCACACGTTGGCAGGGCAGCATCTGAATCTGAGTGAAGACAGGTTAAATCTTACGCCTCTTTGATGTTCCAGTTTCGTTTGATAGTCGGGAGACTTAAATTCAATGCTAACGCCGCTTTGGACTGACTCAGCCCCTTAGCTCTGGCTTCCTGTACACGCTGAAGGGTATCTGACGCAACCGGACGGCCTAACTTCTTCCCTTCCTTCCTGGCTCTTACTAAACCCTCTTTTGTACGTTCAATGATGCGGGATTTTTCGAATTCTGCAAACGCAGAAAACATTTGCAGCATCAACTTCCCTTCCGCGCTGGAAAGGTTACGCACAGGCAGATCCAGTGAAACAACATCAATCCCTTTATCCACCAGCATCGTAATGGTTTGCTGCACGTCGATGTTGTCCCTTCCCAGGCGGTCCAGTTTCAATACTACAAGCTGATCCCCAGCCTCCAGTTTATGAGTCACCATATCAGCAAAGCCTTTGCGCTGCATTGCCTGTACTCCCCCTGACACGGTTTCTGATATCACCCTGCTATCATTCACTGCATAGCCAGCCTGACGAATCGCCATAATCTGGTTTTCTGTTGACTGTTCGCTGGTGGACACACGGCAATATGCAAATGTACGGCTCATAATCGCTCCCCTGATTGGTATCAAAAACGGTATCATAATTAACTAATGGTATCATAATGTCAATACGCTAATTTAATGACACCAATTTAAGGTAGGGTTTACTGGTATCATAAAACGTTCGATTGTTGATACTAACTAGGTCAATGCCATTGACCTGCATGATATTTGTAAAAGATCGAGAGTTATCTTTGTTCGCTGGTGGAACCCGCTTGACCGATCTGGCAATCGCTAGCCATTTTTTGTGAAGTAGCAAAAGAGAGCAAGACTTGATGAAAAAATACACATAATTGGTTGTGTGCTGTTAGTGGTCCCTAACCGGATAAAAAACAAATAAAAACAATAGATTGATGAAAATAAAAAAAAGATAAAGTTTAGGTCAAAGTTGTCGATAACTTGAATGACACAGGTAAGCCAGCTTATACACCCAAAAGGAAAATCTTATGGCACAAGTTATCAATACCAACAGTCTGTCGCTGTTGACTCAAAATAACCTGAACAAGTCACAGTCATCCCTGAGTTCAGCTATTGAACGTTTGTCTTCTGGTCTGCGTATTAACAGTGCGAAAGACGATGCTGCTGGCCAGGCGATTGCTAACCGCTTCACCTCGAACATCAAAGGTCTGACCCAGGCGTCCCGTAACGCTAACGACGGTATCTCATTAGCTCAGACTACTGAAGGTGCGTTGTCTGAAATTAACAACAACCTGCAACGTGTACGTGAGCTGTCTGTTCAGGCGACCAATGGCACTAACTCTCAGTCTGACCTTGATTCCATTCAGGCTGAAATCACCCAGCGTCTTGGCGAAATTGATCGTGTATCCGGTCAGACTCAGTTCAACGGCGTGAAAGTATTATCGCAAAGTGGCGAGCTTAAGATTCAAGTTGGTGCAAATGATAATGAAAACATTACCATTAACCTTAAAGAAATTAACTCCAAAACATTAGGTTTGGATGGTTTTAACGTTAACAATAAATTAGTAAAAGGTCCTGAAACTAGTAGCGGTATTTCAACCGTGAATCCTGAAGTTAATTTGGACATTGCTACATTAACCACTGACGTTGCAGCTATCGTTCCTACTGAAACTTCAATTGACGGTAATGGTATCCGCAAAGCCGATGACGGTAACTACTACGTCAAAGTTAAAGGTGCAACTACAGATGCTGATAAAAAAAATGGATACTATAAAGTTACTGTAAATGCAACAAATGGTCATGTGACCGTTGATACAACTGGGCCAGTAAAAACTGATCCTTCATTTGGTGCGGCGGCAGGAACTGGTTCTACAGCGCTTATTACTAGCGTTAAAGACACTTCAGTGAATCATGCTGTCACTCTTGATACTGCTAGTACAGCCGGTATTGCAAACGCGAAACTGGTTACACTGCAGGATAGTGAAGGTAATAACTTGAAAGGTGCCGATGGTAAAGAAATTTATGCTATCAAAGGTGACGATGGGAAACTTTATGCTGCAAAAGTAAATACTGCGACTGGCGACGCAAAAGTAATCCAACAGAATTACACCGATAAAAAGGGCAAGGCTCAAACAGCTAATGTAACCTATGGCGGTGAAGATGGATTAACTCAAGTCGTTAGTATTGACAGCAAAGTTTACAAGCAGGCTGATATAGCGTTACCGGCTAATAATGATTTACGTACAGCTAATTTAACTGAGCAAAAAGTTAATACTGCCAATCCTTTAGCTCAGCTCGATAAAGCTCTGGCGCAAGTCGACGCTCTGCGTTCTGACCTAGGTGCGGTACAGAACCGTTTCGATTCTGCTATCACCAACCTGGGCAATACCGTAAACAACCTGTCCTCTGCTCGTAGCCGTATCGAAGATGCTGACTATGCGACCGAAGTGTCCAACATGTCCCGCGCGCAGATCCTGCAGCAGGCTGGTACTTCTGTTCTGGCACAGGCTAACCAGACCACGCAGAACGTACTGTCTCTGCTGCGTTAATATAGTTTATAGTACTAAGCCCCGTGATTGCGGGGCTTTTTTGTTTAATGTGCTAAAACTGGTTCTAAGGTACAACTGTTATGAATGATATCTCATATGGTCGAGAAGCGGAAAAATGGCCCCGTGAATATTCTACGCTTGCTCGCAGGATACAATTTCTACGCTTCAATGATTATCCTGTAAAGTTGGTAAGCGGCAACGGGCAATCAATAATCGGTTATATTTCAAAGTTTAATCAGAAAGAAAATATGATCTTGGCATCTGATGAAGCTAAGGGAAGCAATAGGATTGAGGTAAAACTTGAGTTTCTCGCATCACTCGAAGAATTGCCGATTAGCGAAAATTTAACTGCAAGACTTATTGCTGCTGATGTTTTTAATGTTCAGCCATGTGACCCAACAAGGAAAGACTTTTTTTCTATCTGCAATAAGTGTTTCAAACAAGGAGTGGGTATAAAAGTACATATGTTAGATGGGCGCATTCTGATTGGGGAAACAACTGGTGTTAATGCTTGTCAGGTTGGAATGATTAGACCTAATGGCAACCATATGCAGATCATGTTTGATTGGGTTAGCAGAATAACCTCCTCAGATTACTCTGATTAAATTCTAATGGTATCAACTACTTATCAATATTTTCATAAGGATAATTGGTCAAGAGAATGTGTAACTACTTCAATAAATATGGATCCGTTTAGCTGATCTTGCATCTTGTTTTCAACATGATGTTACGAAAGGAGGCCGCTAGATGCAGCCCCTGAGATGGGTCATCGGAAATCTTTCATTCTGAATTTGTACGTTACATCGTCAGAGTCCGCGTGTAACTCTTTCAATGTGAGTTCGTCATCTCGAACCATAAACACCACATTAAATTCAACATTACCAGTGCCCTGCCAACGGTTAGAACTTTGACCTGACTCTTTCCAAATCACGTTGTCATCAGATAATTTACAGTCGAATGAAAAACGCTGGTTATCCGAAGGGCGCATGTATGAAACAGTAAACACTCCAGCAGTTTTTGTTTTGACTACATGAGTTTTATCCACACTCTTACCGAACATACCTGCAATTGCTGCCTTACAGACTTGAGATTGAGTGAATGGCGTAGTTGATGCTGGCATAAGGTTCACCGACGCAGCTTTCTTTACCTTTACTGCTTCAGGCGCAACAAATGGCTGACTTGTTGGAGCATCATTGCTAGCTACATCATTCGAGTAATAGGAGTTCCCAGTATTCTCACTACCGCCGCCACTACATCCTTTATAAATCGCTATCGCGATGATACCTAAAAAGATGAATCCTCTCACGGGAGACTGATATGGTTTTTTAACACCACACCCTGGACACACTTTCGCTTCTGAAGAAACCTTCTGCCCACACTCTCTGCAAGACCTCATTGCCATGATACAAGTCCTTAATCATTAACTGCGACGGTATACCGCCCGCCTTTGTCCTTAATTACATACTGGTAGACATCATCGCAGAACACAGTAACTGAGCCACCAAAAGCAGCAGGGAAGACACCATTCACTTTGTCACATTGATAACCAGCATTACGAATAACAGCTTGGCTTTCTGATTTCAGTTCAGGCGATCCATCACCCGCCAGCACGCAATTGGACATGCTAACCCCCAGAAATACCGCAACAATCTTTTTCATAATAGCCTCATTAGTTGAGTAAAATTTGTGCACCATAGGCAAACACAAAGATGTGATTAAATTACTTTAATCGATCGATACTATAAAATCGATCGGTAAAATTGATCAACATGGTTACTATAATCGTCTAAGGAGATTGAAGATTGCTAAGCAGTCGTGATTGGTGAAAAACGAACATTGAGGGGTTAAGGATGAAAGGTTCTGTATTGATATTTTGCAGTTTGTTGTTGCCGTTTAGCGCCAACGCGGGTCGAATAACGATGAGTAACCCGGATCAATCGACTATGGAAAATGGTCGGACTCTCTGTGTTTATAGCAATAGCGTTTACACGTTTACCTATATCACGAAGTCGAAACATTGCCCGTACAGCAAAAGCTTCGACACGGCTGACAGCGAGTAAATTTCAGGACTATCGTTGTGATACAAAGTGGGATACAGTCTGTGATACAAGACAACACAAACGCCACAGATGCCTGACGTATGGTTGATTTTTCCTGACTTATCGGTCAGCTTCACTCTTTATAAAACCCCGCTTCGGCGGGGTTTTTGCTTTCAGGGTAAGCCAGATGAATGACTGTCCACGACGCTATGCTCAAAAGAACGCGGCTTATCGGTCAGCTTCACTCTTTATAAAACCCCGCTTCGGCGGGGTTTTTGCTTTCAGGGTAAGCCAGATGAATGACTGTCCACGACGCTATGCTCAAAAGAACGCGGCTTATCGGTCAGCTTCACTCTTTATAAAACCTCACTTCGGTGAGGTTTTTGCTTTCTGGGCGGTTGCCATGCCTGATGGCGCTGTGCTTATCAGGCCTACTGGGGGAGAGACTGGTTTTGTAGGCCGGATAAGGTGTTTACACCGCCATCCGGCAGAGGTTTTACAGCGAGCATTGAGATTGGTTTTCGAGGATGCAGGCGCTTATTTCCTTCTTATCTAATTTTTATATCCCTATTATTTATGCACCGAATTTCTTTTATCTGAGGGGAATGTGTCGGTGGATATTTCTAATTTTGTGACGACCAACACAAAACGCTGCGCGATACGTTTTTATCGAGAATAATCGAACGCAATCGATCTCCATCACAAAATTACTTGCTAATAAATTGCACAAAATCAGTGTTAATATAATGTTATATATGATAATTGTTTGTATTTTTTAGATTGAATTTTAATAAATGTAATGTTTCTTTACAAACAAATATGGCGAAAAAATGTGATGCATAACGTTATTTAATCACCATAATCATTAAAATATAATTAAATTTGATAAGTTGTTTATTAAATTTAAGCGCCATCTTGCCTGATAATTGTTCTGTAATTGATTGAAATATAGCCTTTCATGGTTTTAAAAAATAGTGGAAAAAATGGAGGTGTTATAGCCATAAAAAATCGTTATCCCCCCATCTTTTTTTGATTAAAGTCAGGATAAAGCGAGATCGATAATTCATATCTATATGATTATTAAGTGATTTAAATTTTAACGATAGTCTTACAAAATGTAAGTCAAGGGGATTTGTGAGGGGTAGCACATATCCTTGTTCGCTTAATTTGGTACACTTCCTGCCGTCAACAAAGTAATTAACGCAGGTCGATATGAATACTATTACACTCCCTAAAACACAGCACTTAGTGGTCTTTCAGGAAGTCATTAGAAGCGGTTCTATCGGCTCAGCTGCAAAAGAATTAGGTTTAACTCAACCCGCTGTCAGTAAAATCATCAATGATGTTGAGGCTTATTTTGGTATTGAGTTGGTAGTACGTAAAAATACTGGTGTGACATTGACTCAGGCAGGTCAGGTGATGCTCTCATGGTCTGAATCTATTACCCGTGAAATGAAAAACATGGTTGATGAGATGAACAGCATGACGAGCAACGCGGTCGTTGATGTGTCGTTTGGCTTTCCTTCACTGATTGCCTTCACCATCATGTCCGGCATGATTAAAAAATTCAAAGAAGTGTTCCCGAAGGCGCAGGTTTCTATGTATGAAGCTCAGCTCTCCTCCTTCTTACCGGCGATTCGTGACGGACGTCTGGATTTCGCCATCGGTACGCTGAGTGATGAGATGAAACTGCATGATCTGCACGTTGAGCCGCTCTTTGAGTCAGACTTTATCCTGGTTGCCAGCAAGTCCCGAACATGCACCGGCATCACCTCGCTGAGCGCGTTGAAAAACGAACAGTGGGTGTTGCCACAAACGAATATGGGGTACTACAGCGAACTTCTTACCACGTTACAGAATAATGGCATCAGCAGTGAAAACATCGTTAAAACAGACTCTGTCGTTACGATTTATAATCTTGTTCTCAATGCTGATTTCTTAACAGTAATTCCCTGCGATATGACCACACCGTTTGGCTCAAACCAGTTTATTACTATCCCGGTAGAAGAAACTTTACCCGTCGCGCGTTATGCCGCCGTGTGGTCGAAAAATTATCGAATTAAAAAAGCAGCATCTATTTTGGTGGAATTAGCCAAAGAGTATTCATCATATAATTGTCGGAGACGAAGGCAATTAATTGAAATTGATTAAAAATTGAATTTGTTTTAACACGAAATAAACGCCATCTGTCTATATCTGACAATGTTCACGGCTATCTATTTACTTTAATACCCAGGTAAGAGGTTCTAATGCACATTACATACGATCTCCCAGTTGCAATTGAAGATATCCTCGAAGCGAAAAAAAGACTTGCGGGGAAAATTTATAAAACGGGAATGCCTCGCTCTAACTATTTTAGTGAACGTTGCAAAGGGGAAATTTTCCTCAAATTTGAAAACATGCAGCGTACCGGTTCATTTAAAATCCGTGGTGCTTTTAACAAGCTCAGTTCATTAACCGAAGCTGAAAGATGTAAGGGCGTGGTGGCTTGCTCTGCAGGTAACCATGCGCAAGGCGTTTCTCTCTCCTGCGCTATGCTCGGAATCGACGGCAAAGTGGTGATGCCGAAAGGCGCACCGAAGTCTAAAGTAGCGGCAACCTGCGATTATTCTGCAGAAGTTGTACTGCACGGCGACAACTTCAACGACACCATCGCTAAGGTTAGCGAGATTGTGGAAACTGAAGGCCGTATCTTTATTCCACCCTATGATGACCCGAAAGTTATTGCTGGTCAGGGCACTATTGGTCTGGAAATTCTGGAAGATCTGTACGATGTCGATAACGTGATTGTGCCAATTGGCGGTGGCGGACTGATTGCTGGTATTGCGGTGGCAATTAAATCTATTAACCCGACCATTAAAATTATTGGCGTGCAGTCTGAAAACGTTCACGGCATGGCGGCTTCTTTCCACGCTGGAGAAATAACCACGCACCGAACGACCGGCACCCTGGCGGATGGTTGTGACGTTTCCCGCCCGGGTACTTTAACGTATGAAATTGTTCGTGAGTTGGTGGATGACATTGTCCTGGTCAGCGAAGACGAAATTCGCAACAGCATGGTGGCATTAATTCAGCGAAATAAAGTTGTGACTGAAGGTGCCGGCGCGCTGGCATGCGCAGCATTATTAAGCGGGAAATTAGATAGCTATATCCAGAACAGAAAAACAGTCAGCATTATTTCTGGCGGTAATATCGACCTTTCTCGTGTATCTCAAATTACTGGTTTAGTTGACGCTTAATATACTTCGTTGAGGATAGGATATGAGTACTACTGATAGCATTGTATCCAGCCAGACAAAACAGTCGTCCTGGCGCAAATCGGACACCACCTGGACACTGGGTTTATTTGGTACAGCCATCGGCGCTGGGGTGCTGTTCTTCCCTATCCGCGCAGGTTTTGGCGGACTGATCCCCATTCTGATCATGCTGGTGCTAGCATACCCCATCGCCTTCTATTGCCACCGTGCGCTGGCACGCCTGTGTCTTTCCGGTTCTAACCCTTCCGGCAACATCACAGAAACGGTTGAAGAGCATTTTGGTAAAACGGGTGGCGTGGTTATCACGTTCCTCTACTTCTTTGCGATTTGTCCGCTGCTGTGGATTTATGGCGTCACCATTACCAACACCTTTATGACCTTCTGGGAAAACCAGCTGCAGATGCCAGCGTTAAACCGTGGCTTCGTGGCACTCTTCCTGCTGCTGTTGATGGCATTCGTCATCTGGTTTGGTAAAGATCTGATGGTTAAAGTGATGAGCTACCTGGTATGGCCGTTCATTGCCAGCCTGGTGCTTATTTCTCTGTCCCTGATCCCATACTGGAACTCTGCGGTTATCGATCAGGTTGATCTCAGCAATATCGCACTGACCGGCCATGACGGCATCCTGGTAACCGTGTGGCTGGGTATTTCCATCATGGTGTTCTCTTTCAACTTCTCACCGATTGTTTCTTCCTTCGTGGTCTCCAAACGTGAAGAGTATGAGAAAGATTTTGGTCGCGAGTTCACCGAGCAGAAGTGTTCTAAAATCATCTCTCGCGCCAGTATGCTGATGGTTGCCGTGGTTATGTTCTTCGCCTTTAGCTGCCTGTTCACGCTGTCTCCGGCAAACATGGCGGATGCGAAAGCACAGAACATTCCAGTACTGTCTTACCTGGCAAACCACTTCGCTTCACTGTCCGGTACGAAGTCCACCTTCGCGACCGTTCTGGAGTACGGTGCTTCAATCATCGCCCTGGTTGCTATCTTCAAATCTTTCTTCGGCCACTATCTGGGCACGCTGGAAGGTCTGAACGGTCTGGTGCTGAAGTTTGGTTACAAAGGCGATAAAACGAAAGTTTCTGCCGGCAAACTTAATACCATCAGCATGATCTTCATCATGGGCTCCACCTGGGTTGTGGCTTACGCCAACCCGAACATCCTGGACCTGATTGAAGCAATGGGCGCGCCGATTATTGCCTCTCTGCTCTGCCTGCTGCCGATGTATGCCATCCGTAAAGCGCCATCACTGGCGAAATACCGTGGCCGTCTGGATAACGTGTTTGTTACCGTGATTGGTCTGCTGACCATCCTGAACATCGTCTACAAACTGTTTTAATCCTTAAGCTCAGGATGAGCGGAGTAGTGAAATGAATGAGTTTCCGGTAGTACTGGTTATTAACTGTGGTTCGTCTTCCATTAAATTCTCAGTGCTGGATGCAGCAAACTGTGAAGTTTTAATGGCGGGAATTGCAGACGGTATTAACTCTGAAAATGCGTTCATAGCAATTAATGGAGGAGAGCCAGCTAAGCTGGCTCACCACAGCTACGAAGACGCATTAAAAGCAATTGCCGTTGAACTGGAGAAACGTAATTTAATGGACAGCGTGGCCTTAATTGGCCACCGCATTGCCCACGGCGGAAATATCTTTACCGAATCAGCAATTATTACTGACGAAGTTATCGATAATATTCGCCGGGTATCACCATTAGCACCGCTACATAATTATGCGAACCTGAGTGGGATCGAATCCGCTCAGCACCTTTTCCCGGGTGTGCAGCAGGTTGCGGTATTTGATACCAGCTTCCACCAGACGATGGCTCCTGAGGCCTATCTGTACGGTTTACCGTGGAAATATTTTGAGGAGTTGGGCGTTCGTCGTTATGGCTTCCACGGCACGTCGCATCGCTATGTTTCTCAGCGAGCGCATGAGCTTCTCGACCTGCAGAGTGATGACTCCGGTCTGGTTGTGGCGCACCTGGGCAACGGCGCGTCAATCTGTGCGGTACGTAATGGACAGAGCGTTGATACCTCAATGGGCATGACGCCGCTGGAAGGGCTGATGATGGGCACACGCAGCGGCGACGTCGATTTCGGCGCCATGGCGTGGATTGCCAGCGAAACCAACCAGACGCTGAGCGACCTTGAGCGCGTAGTGAATAAAGAGTCCGGTTTACTGGGTATTTCCGGTTTGTCCTCTGACTTACGTACGTTAGAAAAAGCCTGGCACGAGGGACATGAGCGTGCGCAGCTGGCGATTAAAACGTTTGTGCATCGTATTTCACGCCATATCGCCGGACATGCCGCATCGCTGCATCGTCTTGATGGGATTATTTTCACCGGTGGAATAGGTGAGAACTCGGTATTAATTCGTCGTCTGGTTATTGAACACCTTGCCGTTTTAGGTGTGAATATCGACAGCGAGATGAATAGCCTGCCAAATTCCCATGGCGAAAGAATTATCTCTAATAAAGATGCTCGTGTTATTTGTGCGGTAATTCCCACAAATGAAGAGAAAATGATTGCACGTGATGCCATTGCCTTAGGCAAAATTAATACACCAGTAGAATTTGCATAATTAATTTTCAGCAGAGAGATTATTTTTCATGAAGGTAAATATCGATACCAGCGATATGCTGTATGCCGAGGCCTGGAATGGCTTTAAAGGTACGGACTGGAAAGAAGAAATTAATGTCCGTGATTTTATTCAGCACAACTATACGCCTTATGAAGGGGATGAATCTTTCCTCGCCGAAGCAACGCCTGCGACCACTGCATTGTGGGAAAAAGTTATGGCGGGCATCCGTATTGAAAACTCGACGCACGCGCCGGTTGATTTCGATACCAATATTGCTACCACGATAACCGCGCATGATGCGGGTTATATTGAACAAGAACTGGAAAAAATCGTCGGTCTGCAAACGGATAAGCCGCTCAAGCGCGCTCTGCATCCTTTTGGCGGCATCAACATGATCAAAAGCTCTTTTGATGCTTATGGTCGTGAGATGGATGCTGATTTTGAATACCAGTTTACTGAACTGCGTAAAACCCATAACCAGGGCGTCTTCGACGCCTACTCTCCGGATATGCTGCGCTGCCGTAAATCCGGGGTGCTGACCGGCCTGCCGGATGGTTACGGTCGTGGTCGTATCATCGGTGACTATCGCCGCGTCGCGCTGTACGGTATCCGCTATCTGGTGCGTGAGCGTGAACTGCAGTTTGCCGATCTCCAGTCGAACCTGGAGTGGGGCCAGAATCTTGAAGCCACGATTCGTCTGCGCGAAGAGCTGTCTGAACACCGTCGCGCCCTGCTGCAAATGCAGGAAATGGCGGCGAAATACGGCTGCGATATCTCCCGTCCGGCGCGTAATGCGCAGGAAGCGGTGCAGTGGGTGTACTTTGCTTACCTGGCTGCGGTGAAATCTCAGAACGGTGGCGCTATGTCGCTGGGCCGTACCGCATCGTTCCTCGATATTTATATTGAGCGCGATTTCAAAGCGGGCGTGTTAAATGAGCAGCAGGCGCAGGAGCTGATCGACCACTTCATTATGAAGATCCGTATGGTGCGCTTCCTGCGTACGCCGGAATTCGACACCCTGTTCTCAGGCGACCCAATCTGGGCGACTGAAGTTATCGGCGGTATGGGGCTGGATGGCCGCACGCTGGTGACGAAAAACTCGTTCCGCTATCTGCATACGCTGCACACCATGGGCCCGGCACCTGAGCCGAACCTGACGGTGCTTTGGTCTGAGCAGCTACCGATTGCCTTCAAAAAGTACGCCGCCCAGGTGTCTATCATTACTTCGTCTTTGCAGTATGAAAACGACGATCTGATGCGGGCCGACTTTGACAGCGATGACTATGCCATTGCCTGCTGCGTCAGCCCGATGGTTATCGGCAAGCAAATGCAGTTCTTCGGGGCGCGTGCCAACCTCGCCAAAACGTTGCTGTATGCAATCAACGGCGGCGTGGATGAGAAGCTGAAAATCCAGGTCGGGCCGAAAACGGCACCGCTGATGGATGACGTGTTGGACTACGACACCGTGATGGAGAGCCTGGACCACTTTATGGACTGGCTGGCGGTGCAGTACATCAGCGCGCTGAACATCATCCACTATATGCACGACAAGTACAGCTACGAAGCTTCGCTGATGGCGCTGCACGATCGTGATGTCTATCGCACGATGGCCTGTGGTATGGCGGGTCTGTCCGTGGCGGCGGATTCTCTGTCGGCTATCAAATACGCTCGCGTGAAACCGATTCGCGATGAAAATGGTCTGGCGGTTGATTTCGAAATCGAAGGCGACTATCCGCAATACGGTAACAACGACGAGCGCGTAGACAGCATTGCCTGCGACCTGGTCGAACGCTTTATGAAGAAAATTAAGGTGTTGCCAACCTACCGTAACGCGGTGCCGACGCAGTCCATTCTGACCATTACCTCCAACGTGGTGTACGGACAGAAAACCGGTAACACGCCGGATGGACGTCGCGCAGGTACGCCGTTTGCGCCAGGGGCGAACCCGATGCACGGCCGCGATCGCAAAGGTGCGGTAGCGTCGTTAACCTCGGTTGCCAAACTGCCGTTCACCTATGCCAAAGACGGTATCTCGTACACCTTCTCCATTGTGCCGGCAGCGCTGGGCAAAGAGGATGGAGTGCGTAAAACCAACCTGGTCGGTCTGCTGGACGGTTACTTCCACCATGAAGCACATGTGGAAGGTGGTCAGCATCTGAACGTTAACGTTATGAACCGTGAAATGTTGATGGATGCCATTGAGCACCCGGAAAACTATCCGAACCTGACGATCCGCGTGTCTGGCTATGCGGTGCGCTTCAACGCGCTGACCCGCGAACAGCAGCAGGATGTTATTTCACGTACTTTCACCCAGGCGCTTTGACGCTGGAGGGGCTATGAGAAAAGTAATTGCAACCGAATGTGCGCCAGGGGCGATTGGGCCTTACGTACAGGGTGTGGATCTGGGCAGCATGGTGTTGACGTCAGGTCAAATCCCGGTGTGTCCACAGACCGGTGAAGTGGCTGAAAACGTGGCGGATCAGGCACGTCAAAGCCTGGAGAACGTGAAAGCGATCGTCGAGTCTGCAGGTTTGAAAGTGAGCGATATCGTGAAGACGACCGTTTTCGTTTCTGACCTGAACGACTTCGCCACCATTAATCAGGTGTACCAGCAGTTCTTTGATGAGCATAAGGCAATCTACCCCACGCGCAGTTGCGTGCAGGTCGCCCGCTTACCAAAGGATGTGAAGCTGGAGATTGAAGCCATCGCCGTACGTGGCGACACGCTGTAATCCCTTGCGGGGCGATCTCAGGATCGCCCCGATCCTTAATGAGTGTGAAACCTGGTCTTCACTGAACGGCAATCCGAGGGTGTGGATATGATTAGCGCATTCGATATTTTTAAGATTGGCATTGGACCTTCCAGCTCCCATACCGTGGGGCCAATGAACGCAGGTAAAAGCTTTATCGATCTGTTGGTCAGCAGCGGGGAACTTCCCAAAGCTACGCATATTGTGGTCGATCTTTATGGATCGCTTTCCCTGACCGGAAAAGGTCATGCGACAGATGTCGCCATCATGATGGGACTGGCCGGTAACACTCCGCAAAACGTTAATATAGATTCTATCGCTGGTTTTACTCAGGAAGTGGCCCGTACCGGACGTTTACCGGTTGCAGAGGGCACGCATATTGTCGATTTCTCCCCAGACAAAAATATCCTCTTTCACGCCGAAACGCTGCCGCGCCATGAAAATGGCATGCGTATCACCGCATGGAACGACACCGAGACGCTATTAAGCAAAACCTATTACTCCGTCGGCGGTGGTTTTATCGTTGAAGAGGAGCAATTTGGTCAGGCGCATGATGTTGAAGCACACGTGCCCTACAATTTTCATTCCGCCAGCGAACTGCTGAAATTGTGCGAGCGCAACGGGCTATCCGTTTCCGGCCTGATGATGCAGAACGAACTGGCGATGCGTAGCAAAGAAGAAATCGATGCTGGTTTTGCCGCCATCTGGGACGTCATGCACGCCGGAATCGAGCGCGGCATGAACACCGAAGGCGTCCTGCCGGGTCCATTGAACGTTCCGCGCCGCGCCGTGGCATTACGCCGGTTGCTGGTTTCCAGCGATAATCTGTCCAGCGACCCGATGAACGTTATCGACTGGATCAACATGTTCGCGCTGGCCGTGAGCGAAGAAAACGCCGCCGGATGCCGGGTTGTGACGGCACCGACCAACGGCGCATGTGGAATTATCCCTGCGGTCCTGGCCTATTACGACAAGTTCCGCCGTCCGGTGAATGCAAACTCCATTGCCCGCTACTTGCTGGCCGCGGGGGCGATAGGGGCGCTGTATAAGATGAACGCCTCTATTTCTGGTGCTGAAGTCGGCTGCCAGGGTGAAATTGGCGTAGCCTGTTCAATGGCGGCTGCCGGGCTGACCGAGTTGCTCGGCGGTAGCCCGTCGCAGGTTTGTATTGCGGCGGAAATCGCCATGGAGCATAACCTGGGGCTGACCTGCGATCCGGTTGCTGGACAGGTGCAAATACCGTGTATTGAACGCAATGCGATCAACGCGGTAAAAGCCGTCAATGCCGCGCGTATGGCGTTGCGTCGCACATCTGAGCCACGCGTTTCGCTCGATAAAGTGATCGAGACCATGTATGAAACGGGCAAAGATATGAACGACAAATACCGCGAAACGTCACGCGGTGGCCTGGCGATTAAAGTGGTTTGTACCTGAGATGAAAGGGTGCGTTTGTAGGCCGGATAAGGCGTAAGCGCCGCCATCCGGCAATGAATCAATCAACATCCACTGACCAGGATGATGAATCTGAGGCATTGTTCCGTTCACCTTATGTTCATTGCTTCTCTTATGTACCGGTTCCTGTGAACGTGTAAAGGGTGCTATCGCCGCACCCTTTACAATCCCGGCTCCCGGCAGGAAAATTGTTGCTGCGCAATACTCTCCGCTTATTCCTTCAGGCTACCGGGCCGGGCGCGAGGTAGCATCCATGCAAAGCGCGCCCTGAGCCAGCATCCATGCTGGCTCTCCCTGCCTTACGGAAACACGTCGGCAATTTTCAGCCGGACCAGCCCACACCTGACCATCTGCGTTTTTTTGTTTAAACAGCAAAACGGGTTTCACTGGAAGTCAGAGCATTGAAGCGATGACCCCGGTCCGGCTGAAAATCGATGAGGCGTTGACGGCTGACCGGGGCTGCCCGCAGGGATGCGGGCAGAGGGGATGGCCTGCAGGGATGCAGGCTCGGCCCCGACCCGACAGGCAGACGGCATAAGACGAATGAATCGCGCAGCGACGATTTTCCCGCCGGGAGCCTGGGTTGCAAGGGAGGCGGCGATGAGCCTCCCTTGCACGTTCACGGGTAACGGCGTTTCAGAGAAATGACACCGCTGAGGTGAACGGAATCCTGAACTAGAATCGCATGTTCTCGATAATGCTTAACTGACAAACATTAGCACTTTAGCGTACCTTTTTTTTGTTGTGATCCGCTTCAAAAACAGAAATTTAATACATTTATCGGTATTTAAAGAGAAAATATTTCTTAACTTTTAGAAATTACAGGGGTTTGTTTGTGAAGTTTTTCTCTGATCCTGCGCGTATGATTTCTTCATTACTCCAATAGCTCACCTGCACCTAAGTACTGCGTATCGCATTGATGCAGTACGAAAAAAATATAAAAACCTCTACCTACAAATTGAGCGGAAAATTATGGAAACGGCAACGAATAGTAGCGTAATACTCGACGCATCTGCTCCGGCACGTCGGGCGGGAATGACCGAAAGCGAATGGCGCGAAGCTATTAAATTCGACAGCACGGATACCGGCTGGGTCATTATGAGTATCGGTATGGCAATTGGCGCGGGGATTGTTTTTCTTCCTGTCCAGGTAGGATTGATGGGGCTGTGGGTGTTCTTGCTCTCCTCTATCATCGGTTACCCAGCCATGTACCTGTTCCAGCGCCTGTTTATCAACACGCTGGCTGAGTCCCCAGAGTGTAAAGACTACCCGAGCGTGATCAGCGGCTATCTGGGTAAGAACTGGGGCATCCTGTTAGGTGCGTTGTATTTTGTGATGCTGGTTATCTGGATGTTCGTTTATTCCACCGCCATCACCAATGACAGCGCCTCTTATCTGCACACGTTTGGCGTGACGGAAGGTTTACTGTCCGACAGCCCGTTCTATGGCCTGGTACTGATTTGCATCCTGGTGGCTATCTCGTCACGCGGGGAACAAATGCTGTTTAAAATCTCCACCGGTATGGTACTGACCAAGCTGCTGGTTGTGGCAGCGCTTGGCGTGTCGATGGTAGGGATGTGGCATCTGCATAACGCAGGTTCACTGCCGCCGATGGCGCTGCTGATCAAAAATGCGATCATCACTCTGCCGTTTACGCTGACCTCGATTCTGTTTATTCAGACCTTAAGCCCGATGGTTATCTCATACCGTTCACGCAACAAATCCATCGAAGTGGCGCGCCATAAAGCTCTGCGTGCCATGAACATCGCGTTCGGTATTCTGTTTGTTACCGTCTTTTTCTACGCCGTTTCCTTCACATTGGCGATGGGCCACGACGAAGCGGTTAAAGCTTATGAGCAGAACATTTCCGCTCTGGCGATTGCCGCGCAATTTATCAATGGTGCGGGTGCTGGCTGGGTGAAAATCGTCAGCGTTATTCTGAATATTTTCGCCGTTATGACCGCTTTCTTCGGTGTCTACTTAGGTTTCCGTGAAGCGACTCAAGGGATCGTGATGAACATTCTGCGCCGCTATATGCCGGCTGAGAAAATCAACGAAACCTTTGTTCAGCGCGGCATTATGATTTTTGCCATCCTGCTGGCCTGGAGCGCAATTGTGCTCAACGCGCCGGTACTGAGCTTCACCTCTATTTGTAGCCCTATCTTCGGCATGGTGGGTTGTCTGATCCCGGCCTGGCTGGTCTACAAAGTTCCTGCACTGCACAAATACAAAGGCGCTTCCCTGTATCTGATTATTTTCACGGGCCTGTTGCTGTGCGTTTCTCCGTTCCTGGCATTTTCCTGAGATATTTGAGCAAAGGTTGTTGTTATGTTTGAGACTACATTGAATCCATTATGGGATAGTTTTATCCGCGCGGTGCAGGAAGAAGTTAAGCCTGCGTTGGGCTGTACAGAACCTATCTCTCTGGCTCTGGCGGCGGCGGTTGCCTCCTCTGAGCTGGACGGCGCGGTTGAACGCATTGACGCGTGGGTCTCACCGAACCTGATGAAAAACGGCATGGGCGTTACCGTGCCGGGTACCGGAATGGTCGGGTTACCTGTCGCGGCGGCGCTGGGTGCGCTGGGGGGAAATGCCCGTGCCGGTTTAGAGGTACTGAAAGATGCGTCGCCACAAGCGATCGCCGATGCAAAAGCGATGCTGAGCGCTGGCAAGGTTGCAGTGATGCTGCAGGAGCCTTGCGAGGATATCCTCTTTTCCCGCGCGAAGGTTTACAGCGCTGAAGGATGGGCGTGCGTGACGATTGTGGGCGGTCATACCAACATAGTTCACATTGAGAGCAACAAAGGCGTGGTGTTCACCACAGAACAGAATGCTCAGGAAGAGGAACAGGAGTCGCCGCTGGCGGTGTTGTCTCACACCTCGCTGGAAGAGATTCTGGCGTTCGTGAACGCGGTACCGTTTGAGTCGATCCGCTTTATCCTCGATGCGGCAAAACTGAACGGTGCGCTGTCTCAGGAAGGACTGCGCGGTAACTGGGGATTGCACATCGGAACCACGCTTGAGAAGCAGTGTGCGCGTGGCCTGCTGGCGAACGATCTCTCCACCTCTATTCTAATCCGCACCAGTGCGGCATCGGATGCGCGAATGGGCGGGGCGACTCTGCCGGCCATGAGCAACTCCGGCTCCGGTAATCAGGGCATTACCGCGACTGTTCCAGTGATGGTGGTGGCCGAGCACTTTGGCGCGGATGAGGAGAAACTGGCGCGTGCGCTAATGTTGTCTCATCTGAGCGCTATCTACATCCATCATCAACTTCCGCGTTTGTCTGCACTGTGTGCAGCAACCACGGCGGCGATGGGGGCAGCAGCGGGGATGGCATGGATCGTAGATGGTCGCTACAACACCATCGCGATGGCGATCAGCAGCATGATTGGCGACGTGAGCGGAATGATATGCGATGGCGCTTCAAACAGCTGCGCGATGAAAGTCTCAACCAGTGCTTCCGCGGCGTGGAAAGCGGTGCTGATGGCGCTGGATGATACTGCTGTAACCGGCAACGAAGGGATTGTGGCGCATAACGTGGAACAATCTATCGCTAACCTGTGTGCGCTGGCGTGTCGTTCAATGCAGGAAACCGACAAGCAGATTATTGAGATCATGGCCAGTAAGGCACATTAATCTATAGGCCGGGTAAGGCGTTGCCGCCACCCGGCATAAGTCGAAGCCGCCTGTTCAGGCGGCTTCTTCGTCTTCCAGCCGTAGTTCGGCATCGGCCACAATCGCTTCCAGCTCTGTCAGCATTTCTTCATAGCCGAAGGTAACTGTTTCCTGTTTTTTCGGCTCAACCTGAGGCTGGCGTTTTTTTGATGATTTCTTGCTCAATAGTCGTACTCCATTGTTTTCCCTGACTATACGGGCAAATCTATCAGCAAAGCGCGCAGCGGGGTATCGGCGACTAACGTTATGTTAGTTTCGTCACGAATAAATGCCCCATCGCCACAGGTGAGTGCTTCTTTTTCGGCGCCAGACGTCACCGCATGGAATCTGCCGTGAATCGACTGTAAATAAGCACGTGGCCCATGTAACTGAAAACTTAACGATTCACCTTGCTGCAGCTCAACGTGGTGCACCCATACCTGTTGGCGCAGATGCAGGCTGCCTTGTTCACCGTCCGGCGAGGCCAGCAACTGATGCTTACCGGTGCCCAGCGTGGCTTTCTGTACACAGGCGTTTTCACGCTGCGGGCAGGCGTCCAGCCAGAGCTGCATCCGGGTTAACGGTTTGTCTTTGCTGATATTGTGTTCGCTATAGCTAATCCCGGGCTGTGTCGCGAGCAGCAAAACTTCACCTGCTTTGGCCTTGATATGGTTGCCTTCGCTGTCTCGGTACTCCGCTTCCCCTTCGAGGATCAGATTGACGATATCCACCTTCGGATAGGTCCGTGGCTGGAAAGAGGCCCCCGGTGCCAGAACTTCCTGGTTCAGAACACGCAGCGAGGCATAACCCAGCAGTTTAGGATCAAAATAGTGTCCAAAGGAGAAGGTATAACGGGCCTGCAGCCAGCCGTAGTCTGCTTGCCCGCATTGTTTGGCTGTACGGGTAGTAATCATAGTTCTTGACCTCTCTTTACTTCCTTTTATGTTAAATGGCTAGACGCTGCATTGTTAGACAGATATTCTGCCCGGTATGTTCAAATTTCCTGAATGAGAACGAGATGGCCAAAGAAAGGGCTTTAACGCTTGAAGCGTTACGCGTCATGGACGCAATAGACAGGCGCGGTAGTTTTGCTGCTGCGGCAGATGAACTGGGACGCGTTCCTTCCGCACTTAGCTATACCATGCAGAAGCTGGAGGAAGAGCTGGACGTGGTGCTGTTTGACCGTTCAGGCCACCGCACAAAATTCACTAACGTTGGGCGTATGCTGCTGGAGCGTGGGCGCGTACTGCTGGAAGCTGCGGATAAACTGACCACCGATGCCGAAGCATTGGCTCGCGGTTGGGAAACGCATCTGACCATCGTAACCGAAGCGCTGGTGCCGACGGCGGCGTTTTTCCCGCTGATCGACAGGCTTGCCGGGAAGGCCAATACCCAGCTTTCCGTTATTACCGAAGTTCTGGCCGGGGCGTGGGAGCGTCTTGAGCAGGGGCGGGCGGATATCGTGATTGCGCCGGATATGCATTTTCGCTCATCCTCAGAAATCAACTCGCGCAAGCTGTACTCGCTGATGAACGTCTATGTAGCGGCCCCGGATCATCCCATCCATCAGGAGCCGGAACCGTTATCGGAAGTCACCCGCGTTAAATACCGTGGGATCGCGGTGGCGGATACCGCCCGTGAACGTCCGGTGCTGACGGTTCAACTGCTGGATAAGCAGCCGCGTCTGACGGTGAGTACGATAGAAGATAAACGTCAGGCGCTGTTGGCCGGATTGGGCGTGGCGACGATGCCGTACCCGCTGGTGGAAGAGGATATTGCGGCTGGTCGGCTGCGGGTCGTTAGTCCGGAATCGACAAGCGAGATAGATATTATTATGGCCTGGCGTCGTGACAGCATGGGCGAGGCGAAATCCTGGTGTCTGCGGGAAATCCCCAAGCTGTTTGCGGGTAAGTAGTCTGACTGTTCCGCCGGATGCGGTGCAATTGCACCTTATCCGGCCTACAAAAGGGTGTATGACGTCAGGATGGTTGTTTAGGGTCAGCGCCGAAGCGGTTGCTCCCTTGAGTCCCGTTTTGGCAGTTGAAAATGATGATCACCAGCCAGCCTACGATCGGGATCAGCAGCACCAGTAGCCACCAGGCTGAACGATCGGTGTCATGTAAACGCCGGAACTGTACCGCCCACCACGGAATAAAGACCAGAACCCCGTAAATCGTCGTTAATATGCCTTCTCCACCGGCGCGCTCCCAGCCAAACATTCTGTCCAGAATACCCAGCACGAACGTGAAGATGATGTTGACCAGCACAAACATCCAGTATTCTTTACGACGCGCGCGGCCACCAAAACCAAAGTAATTCTTTAATACGTTTAAATACCAATCCATTTTTGCCTCGTTCTGCATTCAATTACTTGTTTTTAAAGCAATCAAATTAAGAATAGCTGTGAATGAAATGATGGTAAATATTTGCGGTATTAATTATTTAGCCCCCAGATGGGGGCCAGTGTAAATCAGGCGAAACGCTCGTCACGCCCGTGGGCTTCGTTGAGGTCCTGCCACGGCCCAACAGAAATAATGCCGGTTGGGTTAATGGTTTTGTGGCTACGGAAGTAGTGATTGCGGATATGATCGAAATTGACGGTTTCCGCAATACCCGGCATCTGGTAGATATCACGCAGGAAACCGTACAGGTTCAGATAGTCGCTAATCCGGTGTTTGTCGCACTTGAAGTGGGTGACATACACGGGATCAAAGCGTACCAGCGTGGTCCACAGGCGAATGTCGGCCTCGGTTAACTGGTCGCCGGTCAGGTAACGATGTTGCCCAAGGATCTGCTCCAGTCGTGCCAGAGATTGAAAGACGTTATCCACGGCGTCGTCGTAGGCTTCCTGACTGGTGGCAAATCCGGCTTTATACACACCGTTATTAACGTTGTCATAAATCCAGCCGTTCAGCTCGTCGATTTTGCTTTGCAGGGCAGGGGGATAGTAATCTCCGGCTTTCGCGCCCAGCGCATCAAACGCGGTGTTAAACATGCGGATGATTTCTGCAGATTCGTTGCTGACAATAGTGTGGTTCTTTTTGTCCCACAGTACCGGAACGGTCACCCGACCGCTGTAGTGCGGATCGGCGTGTAAATAGAGCTGATAAAGAAATTCGTGCTGATACAGGGTATCGCCGGTTGCCGCCGGGAAGTTGTCGTCAAAGGTCCAGCCGTTTTCCAGCATCAACGGATGCACAACGGACACGGAAATAAACGGTTCCAGCCCCTTGAGTTTGCGCAAAATCAGCGTGCGATGCGCCCACGGACAGGCCAGAGAAACGTAGAGATGATAGCGGTCTTTTTCGGCAGCAAAGCCACCTTCACCGGTTGGGCCAGGCGCGTCATCCGCGGTGAGCCAGTTACGGAAAGCCGATGCAGAACGTTGAAATTTTCCACCGGTTGATTTGGTATCGTACCAGGTGTCATGCCAGACGCCGTCAATCAGTTGTCCCATGATTTTCGCCTCCTCAGATAGCAAAAGCGAGGAGATATCTCCTCGCTTTTTGATGTGTTCAGTATAGCTTGATTACCACTTTTTATTCAGCACGCGGTCGATACTAAATGCGCCTGGACCGGTGATAGCCAGCAGCAGGAAACCACCTGCGATGGTCAGGTTTTTCATGAACATCAGAGAGTTCACACCTTCCGCAAAGTTGCTGTGGAAGAGGAACGCCGTCAGCAATGTGAAGCCTGCGGTGAACAGCGCAGTTGTACGGGTCAGGAAACCGAACAGAATTGCCAGACCGCCACCAAACTCAAGCAGAATCACCAGCGGCAGCATAAATCCTGGGACGCCCATGGCTTCCATGTACTGTTGGGTACCCGCATATCCGGTGATTTTTCCCCAACCTGCGGTAATAAACAGGATTGGCATCAGAATGCGCGCTACCAGTACACCAACATCTTCTAATTTCTTCATCATACTCTCCAGGAAACCACTCAGGCGGCTTATTGTGTTTTTTTGTGCATCGACGCTGCAGAGCACGTCGTTGCTGTCGATGGAGAGAATCATAAACGTGCTTAATGAGAATTGTTAGCAAGGAAAACTGTCAGTATTTTTCAAAAATTTTGAGGTTGGGGGTAAGTAAAGGATTAGCCGCGCAGTTGCTGCTGTCTGATGGTCGATTTCACCAGACGCCAGATACTCCAGACGCTAAAGCCGCGCTTAGCCCAGCGTACCAGCAGATTCGGGTTGCGGATGGTGCGAACCGCCATAATACTGCTCCCGACCAACACCCAGCCACGCAGGTTCAGTAGCGTCTTCCAGCCACGATCGTAGACCTCGGTGGCTTCCAGCCAGTCGCGGCGAGTCGCAGACAGATCCAGCCGTTGCTGCTGGATCTGTCCAAGCAGTTGCGCCTTACGCTTTTGACGTTCGACTTTGCTGCTCATTATGCATCATCCTCCAGGGCTTGCCTGTCATTAGCGAGTTCCTGGCGTGTATGGCGTAGCAGCGTTGTTTTACGTGCTTTACGCAGCGTCCATATCCCGCCAATCAGCGCTAACAGCAACAGCACAACGGTGGTGGCAATCATGGCGTTCAGGCGGTATTGAGGGTCAATGGCCCAGATGATAAGCACCATCAGGCTCATCAGGCCAAACGCCGCGAACAGCATAGTCAGCCCAAGCATCAGCAGGATCTGGATGAGATTGGCTTTTTCCTCTTCCAGCTCAACGACGGCCAGCCGCAGCCGTGTTTCTACGATCTCAACGAGAATCGTCAGGATCCGCTGTCCAATACCCAGTACGCCTTTGCCTGGACCTTGTGCGTGTTGAGAATCAGCCATTGTTAACGGCGCGACAGCAGTACACCAAGCACCACACCGACTGCAGCGCCAATGCCGACGCCTGTCCATGGGTTTTCGCGCACGTAGTTATCGGCTTTAGCCGCGGCCTCACGGGTCTGTTTGGCAATTACATCGCTGGTTTCACTCAGACGATGGCGGCTCTCGCGCAGCGCATGTTCGGCTTTGCTGCGAATTTTACTCATCTCTTCCTTCGACTTATCGCCAGAGGAGCTAAGTACTTCTTCAAGCGTATCCGCAAGAGATTTCAGCTCAGCGCGCAGGTTTTCCGTAGCATTATCTTTCGACATAGTTTTCTCCAGTTGAGTGGCTAGTTACCGTACTTAGTAATCGCGGGTCTCGAGTTCTTTTAGCTCTTGCTGAGCTTCAGCAAGCTTGTGTTCACGCTTTGCTACCTTCTCCGCATCGCCTTTTTGCTTAGCTTCGGCTAAGTCACGTTGACGCTCGGCAATCTCATTTTTCTGCTCGGCGATCTTTTTCTGATGGTTGGCGCGCAGTTTGCTGTCAGTACAGTTTGCTCTGACTTCGCTCAGCGCTTTGTTCAGCCCATTGATACGGCTCTGATTGTTGTGTTTTTCGGCATAGCTAATCTCCCGCTGAATGTCTTGTTCTTTTTCCTGACAGAGGGTGGTGGCGTAGCTGCCGGCACTGAGAGCGAAAAGGCTAATTGCCAAAGCGATGCGGTATTTCATTCTTGAACCTTCCATTGTGATTCGACCTCGTCGTTTAGGGTCGATGCTCCAGAATAATAAAACGTTGGGTCATAAACCCAGTTTATTAATCATAGGCGCTAAACGGTGAAATCACCAAAGTGAGTGATCTAATTCAGATTCCTGGAAATTAACCAAAACGGTGTGGGGTCTCACGTAAGCGGGATAACCACTGAACCGCCTGATTATTATCATCCTGCTGAGCGATAACGAAACCGTGCGGTAACGTTCGATCCAGTACGACCTTTGCCGCTGCGCTCTGTGCACTGGAATCAAAGGTAATCAGCAGGGCGTCATTTTGCGGAGTGATGCTTTTAAAACGAATGCCGTTGGCATCCAGGTGATGCCAGATAGAGAAGCCATCAGGCATGCTGGCTCCCTGGTTTACGGCACGAATGGCAAGCGTTGACTCCTGCTGGCGAATGACCGACCAGGTCAGGAGCAACGCGCCGATGAACAACATAAAAGTGGTGGACCAGGCAAGTCGTCGGAGCGTTATGCATGATTTCAGCATAATTTACCCTCGGTTCCCGTATTTCTTTTTCCAAAGAACAACCAGTGAACCTGCCAGACCAAACACCAGTAACACCACAGGAAGCAGCATCAGGCAAGACATCAGCTGATCTTCATATTTGAGAAACACCGGTGTTTTGCCCAGCAGATAGCCCAGCGATGTGAGAATAAGGACCCAAAGCAGTCCGCTCATCCAGTTAAAGAACTGAAAGCGCGCATTGTTCAGGCCGGACAATCCTGCGATGGTCGGCAGTAATGTTCTGACAAACGCGATAAAGCGGCCGACCAGCAGCGCAGACAAGCCATGCTTATGGAACAGATGATGCGCACGCTGATGATAATGTGCAGGAAGATGAGATAACCAGTTTTGCACGGTGCGGGTATTACCCAACCATCGACCTTGTATATAGCTGAGCCAGCAACCGAGGCTGGCTGCGGTGGTGAGTAGTAGCACCGTTTGCGGAAAACCCATTGCACCTTTGGCAATAAGTACGCCGACCAGTACCAGTAAACTGTCGCCAGGTAAAAAGGCTGCTGGCAGCAGTCCGTTTTCCAGAAACAAAATAGTAAAGAGTACAAAATAGAGCATGCCAATCATGGAAGGATTGGCCAGCGTTTCAAAATCCTGAGCCCATAAAGCATTTAGTAATTGAGTCAGTAGTTCCATTCAATATTCCTGGAGAATCGGTTGTCGTCATGCCGGTTTTCTGGATTTTGTAACACCACGATTTTATTAATATTTTTTACATGACTTGTGGTCTGTTACAAACTCACGGCCTGAACTATTCCCTGTAAAGTTGTGAAGTTAGCAAGCTCTTAAACACAAAAATTCAAACAGCATCTAATTGTAACAAAGGTCAACGTAGTCCGTTATAGAAATTACGGTTGTTGAACTGTGATTTTGCTTATCGCAATGGAGGGAGGCGAGAGGATTTACACAGGCTGACACTTTATACCTAACGCTTACCAAGTGTCAGAAACAGGCGCGTGGTCGCGCCTGCATTGATAAGATTGTTTATTTTGCGCTGTTAGCAGCTGTATCGAGGTGAACGACCGGATTTTCGGTAAATAGATAACGGTCCGCATTGAACTCAAAATCATCGCTGGTTTCGTTAAACAGCATCTGCTTCGTGTTCTCAAGATGCTGCCACATCGCCAGTTTGGCGGCATGAGGATCTTTGCGAATCAGCGCCCGAAGGATCTGGTCATGGTCATCACACCAGTTATCAACCGTGCGCAGGTCGATGTGGTCGTGCAATTTCTTCCAGTAGGGGTTGTGAATACGCTGAGTCCACATTTTTTCAACAATAGCGGCCAGAGCCGAGTTCTGCGTTGCCAGGGCGACCTGCACATGGAACTGGAGATCCCACTCGGAGTCACGAAAGCTTTTTTCGTTACGTGATTTCTCCTGAATCTCCATCAGCTTCATGATGTCCTGTTTGGTCACCTGGGTGGCGGCAAACTCGGCAATGTTACTCTCAATGAGCTGACGCGCCTGGAGCAGCTCGAAAGGACCGTAGCTGGCAAATTCCAGGTTTTCATCTGGCGCAACATAATGTCTGGGTTGGTTGGAAATGACGTGGATCCCCGATCCTTTGCGCACCTCAACGTAGCCCTCAACCTCAAGCATGATAATTGCTTCACGAACCACGGTACGGCTGACATTTTTTTCATCGGCGATAAAGCGCTCGGCGGGGAGTTTGTCACCCACCAGATAGACGCCCTGCTCAATGCGTTCTTTCAGATCAGCAGCAAGTTGTTGGTACAAACGTCGTGGTTCGGTGATTTCCATATGCGCTCCAGGCATGATACGGCAGACTATATTTGTTATACCACTTTTGCGATTACTGCTCCACTCGCGGCGATAAAAAAGCCGCCAGATAACTGGCGGCTTCGCATTATATACCCTTGATGAACAACAGCGGGTTAATTTTGCGGAGCGGGATCGCCTGTCTGTGAGCCCGAATCGACTTCGCTGGCCGATTTGTTTTGCAAGACCGTCCAGATAACGAGTGCGCCGAGCAGGTCGAATACCGCCAGTACGGCGAACAGCGGGCTAAAGCCGATAGTGTCAGCCAGTGCGCCAACAACCAGTGCAAACAGCGTACTTGCAAGCCAGGCGGACATACCGGTCAGGCCGTTTGCCGTTGCCACTTCATTACGACCAAATACGTCAGAAGAAAGCGTAATCAGCGCACCGGATAGCGCCTGGTGAGCAAAGCCGCCGACGCACAGCAGGGCGATAGCAATGTACGGGCTGGTGAACAGACCAATCATCCCTGGGCCAATCATCAGCAATGCGCCCATGGTAACGACCATTTTACGTGAAACGATCAGGTTAACGCCGAACCAGCGCTGGAACAGAGGCGGTAAGTAGCCCCCAACGATACAGCCCAGGTCAGCAAACAGCATCGGCATCCATGCAAACATCGCAATCTCTTTCAGGTTAAAGCCGTAGACTTTAAACATGAACAGCGGGATCCAGGCGTTGAAGGTACCCCAGGCCGGCTCAGCCAGGAAACGCGGCAGCGCGATGCCCCAGAACTGGCGGTTACGCAGGATCTGACCGAGCGACATTTTTTTCGAGGTCGCGTTTTTATGCTGTGATTCCTGACCATTCAGAATGTAATCACGTTCTTCATCAGACAGTTTTTTCTGGTCGCGCGGGTGTTTGTAGAACACAAGCCAGCACATCGCCCAGATGAAGCTCAACGCACCGGAAATAATGAATGCCATCTGCCAGCTGTGCATGACGATTGCCCAGACGACCAGCGGCGGAGCAATCATCGCACCGATTGAAGAGCCGACGTTAAAGTACCCCACGGCAATTGAACGTTCTTTTGCCGGGAACCACTCAGAACTGGCTTTCAGACCCGCAGGGATCATTGCGGCTTCAGCGGCACCTACTGCGCCACGCGCCAGTGCCAGTCCACCCCAACTGCCAGCCAGTGCGGTCGCGCCACAGAAGACGGCCCACAGAACGGCGAACATCGCGTAACCAACTTTTGTGCCGAGCACATCAAGCACGTAGCCGGCAACGGGTTGCATTACGGTGTAAGCAGCAGAATACGCTGCGATGATATAGGAATACTGTTGAGTGGAGATGTGTAACTCTTCCATCAGAGTTGGCGCAGCTGCCGCCACAGTGTTACGTGTCAGGTAACCCAGCACGGTGCCAAGCGTCACCAGTGCAATCATGTACCAACGTAACCCTTTAATTTTACGCATGTAAAACCTCATCGTTTTGTTATGTCCGCGAACGAGCGGTCATCTTCCAGTTCAGGGCGGAGGATGTTCTTTTACGAGGGGGGACCGAAAAAAAGCCGGTACTCCCCGAACTTTGCCATGTCAATAATTGTGCTAATTCGGTTTCCGTACCGGTCAATCCGATGGTTATACATCGGTAATTTGCATTCCGTCGGCTTATGTATCGCGACGGCCAAAAGATAACTTGTCATACAGCTTTAAAAGGTGAGTGCCATCACAAAAGTGTGAATCTTCGTGTGGTCATTATTTCGATTCAGCAAAGCCAGCACTGGCGCGGCTTGACGCGTGATTTACCTCTTTGAGAGTGATTTTTTTGTCACCATTTGTTGATCTAACTCACGAAAATATCTTCAGTGTATGGAAATTGGTGTGATAACTTTGTCAACATCAAAACATAAGCAATCTGACGCACTCGTTGAGAGGAAGACGATAATGACCCCGTTTATGACTGAAGATTTCCTGCTGGACACTGAATTTGCCCGCCGTCTGTACCATGATTACGCCAAAGACCAGCCGATCTTCGATTACCACTGCCATTTACCACCGCAACAAATCGCTGAAAACTACCGTTTTAGTAACCTGTATGACATCTGGCTGAAGGGTGATCACTACAAATGGCGTGCGATGCGTACCAATGGCGTCGCTGAGCGCTTGTGTACCGGCGATGCGTCCGATCGCGAGAAGTTTGACGCATGGGCCGCTACGGTTCCGCACACTATCGGTAACCCGCTGTACCACTGGACCCACCTCGAATTACGTCGCCCGTTTGGTATTACAGGTAAGCTGCTTTCTCCTGCGACTGCTGATGAAATCTGGAACCAATGCAACGAGCTGCTGGCGCAGGATAAATTCTCCGCGCGCGGCATCATGCAGCAGATGAATGTGAAAATGGTCGGCACTACCGATGACCCGATCGACTCTCTGGAGCATCATGCGGCCGTTGCTAAAGACGGTACCTTTGATGTGAAAGTGCTGCCGAGCTGGCGTCCGGATAAAGCCTTTAACATTGAGCTGGCGACCTTTAATGACTACATGGCGAAGCTCGGTGAAGTGTCTGACACGGATATCCGCCGCTTCAGCGATCTGCAAGCTGCACTGACCAAACGTCTGGATCACTTCGCGGCTCACGGCTGTAAGGTTTCTGACCACGCGCTGGACGTGGTGCTGTTTGCCGAATCTAACGAATCTGAACTGGATAGCATTCTGGCGCGTCGCCTGGCGGGTGAAACCCTGAGTGAGCATGAAGTTGCCCAGTTTAAAACCGCCGTGCTGGTGTTCCTTGGTGCGGAATATGCTCGTCGCGAATGGGTACAGCAGTACCACATCGGTGCGCTGCGTAATAACAACCTGCGTCAGTTCAAACTGTTGGGCGCGGATGTTGGCTTCGACTCCATCAATGACCGTCCGATGGCTGAAGAACTGTCCAAACTGCTGAGCAAGCAGAACGAACAGAACCTGCTGCCGAAAACCATTCTCTACTGCCTGAACCCGCGTGATAACGAAGTGCTGGGCACCATGATCGGCAACTTCCAGGGCGAAGGTATGCCGGGCAAGATGCAGTTCGGTTCCGGCTGGTGGTTCAACGATCAGAAAGACGGGATGGAACGTCAGATGACGCAGCTGGCCCAGCTCGGCCTGCTGAGCCGTTTCGTCGGCATGCTGACCGATAGCCGTAGCTTCTTGTCATACACGCGCCATGAATACTTCCGTCGCATTCTGTGCCAGATGATTGGCCGTTGGGTTGCTGCAGGTGAAGCACCGGCAGATATCCAGTTGCTGGGTGAAATGGTCAGAAATATTTGCTTTAACAATGCGCGTGATTACTTCGCCATTGAACTGAACTAAGGCCCGGGTGAAGGTATGCAATACATCAAGATCCATGCGCTGGATAACGTCGCGGTAGCGCTCGCTGATTTGGCTGAAGGAACCGAAGTCACCGTTGATGGGCAGGCGGTAATCCTGCGTCAGGCGGTCTCTCGTGGCCATAAATTCGCTTTACGTGATATTGCGAAAGGCGAAAACGTCATTAAATACGGTTTGCCAATTGGCCATACGCTGGTGGACGTTGCGGCGGGTGAGCATATTCATGCTCACAACACGCGCACCAATCTGAGCGACCTGGACACGTATAGCTACCACCCTGATTTTCAGGCGGAAGTTGCACAACCGGCGGATCGCGATGTGCAGATCTACCGTCGTGCCAACGGCGATGTTGGCGTGCGCAACGAACTGTGGATCCTACCGACGGTAGGCTGTGTTAACGCCATGGCGCGCCAGATGCAGAACCGTTTTCTGAAAGAGACTAACGACGCCGAAGGAATCGACGGCGTGCATCTCTTCAGCCACACCTACGGCTGTTCACAGCTCGGCGACGACCACATTAACACCCGCACCATGCTGCAAAACATGGTGCGTCACCCGAATGCGGGTGCGGTGCTGGTGGTTGGCCTTGGTTGTGAAAACAACCAGGTTGATGCCTTCCGCGAAACCTTAGGCGAGTACGATCCTGAGCGCGTTCGCTTCATGGTCTGCCAACATCAGGAAGACGAAGTGGAAGCGGGGATTGAACATCTTCACCAGTTGTACAACGTGATGCGTAACGATAAGCGTGAACCGGGTAAGCTGGGCGAGCTGAAGTTTGGTCTGGAATGCGGCGGCTCTGACGGCCTGTCCGGTATTACCGCCAACCCGATGCTGGGGCGTTTTTCTGACTACGTGATTGCTAACGGCGGCACCACCGTACTGACCGAAGTACCGGAAATGTTCGGCGCCGAGCAGCTGCTGATGGACCACTGCCGCGATGAAGAAACATTTGGCAAGCTGGTCACCATGGTCAATGACTTCAAGCAGTACTTCATTGCTCACGACCAGCCGATCTACGAGAACCCATCGCCGGGCAACAAAGCGGGCGGTATCACCACGCTGGAAGATAAATCTCTCGGCTGCACGCAAAAAGCAGGCTCCAGCCAGGTGGTGGACGTACTGCGCTACGGCGAACGCCTGAAGACGCATGGTCTGAACCTGCTGAGCGCACCGGGTAACGATGCGGTGGCGACCAGTGCCCTGGCGGGCGCGGGCTGTCATATGGTGCTGTTCAGTACCGGTCGCGGTACACCTTACGGTGGTTTTGTGCCGACGGTGAAAATTGCCACCAACAGCGAGCTGGCGGCGAAGAAAAAGCACTGGATCGATTTTGACGCTGGACAGTTGATCCATGGTAAAGCGATGCCTCAGTTGCTGGAAGAATTTGTCGATACCATCGTCGAGTTCGCCAACGGCAAGCAAACCTGCAACGAGCGGAATGATTTTAGAGAGTTAGCGATATTTAAAAGCGGCGTAACGTTGTAGTAAATACCTGATGGTACCTGCATGCAGGTCTGCGCAAACCGTAGGCCTGATAAGCGCAGCGCCATCAGGCACAAACCGTTGCCGGATGGTGGCGAACTCGCCTTATCCGGCCTACGAGATAGAATTGGGGTTGCTTGCATGACCGCGTATTGGCTGGCCCAGGGCGTAGGTGTCATCGCCTTTCTGATCGGTATTACCACCTTTTTCAATCGCGATGAGCGCCGGTTCCGGCTGCAACTCGCTGTCTATAGCGCCACCATCGGCGTGCATTTTTTCCTGATGGGTGCCTGGCCTGCGGGAATGAGCGCAGAACTCAACACCATCCGCACACTTGTCTCAATGCATACCCGCAAACTGTGGGTAATGACCGTTTTTATTGTCCTCACCCTGGTTCTCGGGCTGGCGAAATTACAGCATGCGATGGAGCTATTGCCAATAATTGGCACGCTGGCCAGCACCTGGGCGCTGTTTCGCTGCAAAGGGTTAACCGTGCGCTGCGTCATGTGGTGCGCAACCGCCTGTTGGGTTATCCATAATTTCTGGCTAGGGTCGATTGGTGGGACGATGATCGAAGGGAGTTTTCTGGTAATGAACGGCCTGAACATTATTCGTTTCCGGCGGATGCAAAAACGCGGAATTGATCCGTTCAAAATTGAAAAAAGCGCACAAGAAGAGAACCCCTCCGCCCGATGACGGAGGGGAACAGCGATTAGCCGCGCAGGGCGTTATTTGCCAGACGCTCGTCTTCTGCCTGGCAGGCTGCAGCGGTAAACAGGACGTCTGTAGAAGAGTTCAACGCCGTTTCACATGAGTCCTGCAATACGCCGATGATAAAGCCAACGGCAACAACTTGCATGGCGATGTCATTCGGGATACCGAACATATTACATGCCAGCGGGATCAGCAGCAGAGAACCGCCCGCCACGCCCGATGCACCACAGGCACACAGCGAAGCCACCACGCTGAGTAACAGCGCTGTCGGTAAATCGACCGGAATACCCAGCGTATTCACCGCCGCCAGCGTCAGTACGGTAATGGTGATCGCCGCGCCCGCCATATTGATGGTGGCTCCCAGCGGAATAGACACCGAATAGGTATCACGATCCAGATTCAGCTTCTCACACAGTGCCATGTTCACCGGAATATTTGCCGCCGAACTGCGGGTAAAGAAGGCATACACGCCACTTTCACGCAGACAGGCCAGCACCAGCGGGTACGGGTTACGGCGAATTTTCCAGAAGACCAGCAGCGGGTTGACCACAAATGCCACCAGCAGCATACAGCCTACCAGTACGGTCAGCAGTTGGGCGTAGCCCCAAAGCGTTGCGAAACCGGTGGTTGCCAGCGTGGAGGAGACCAGACCAAAGATACCGATTGGCGCGAAACGAATCACCAGTTTCACCATAAAGGTGACGGCGTTGGACATATCATTGACCAGATTTTTGGTCGTTTCATTACCGTGGCGCAGTGCAAAGCCCAGACCAACGGCCCATACCAGAATACCGATATAGTTAGCGTTAAGCAGAGCATCAACTGGGTTAGAAACCATGCTCATCAGCAGGCTGCGCATCACTTCAACAATCCCGGACGGCGGTACGATATCCCCCGCGCTGCTGGAAAGATGCAGTGTTGATGGGAAAGCAAAGCTGAAGACAACGGCGGTTAATGCCGCTGAAAATGTTCCGAGCAGGTAGAGGAACAGAATAGGGCGGATATTGGTTTTTTGCCCGTGCTGGTGGTTGGCGATAGAAGCCATCACCAGCATCAGAACCAGAATTGGCGCGACGGCTTTTAATGCGCCGACGAACAGCGTACCCAGCAAACCAGCGGCTTCAGCCGCAGGTTTTGACACCAGTGCCAGTAAAATCCCCAGTACCAAACCGATCAAAATTTGTTTAACCAGGCTCCCTTGCGCCAAACGCGAGAGTAGCCCCGATGAACGTTGCGTAGTCATGTCGTGATCCTTTCATTGTGTTGTTGCCTTACCTTTGTGCGTTCTGTTGACGCATCTTTCTGGATGGGGCAAATGTTTGCTTGGCTGAGTATAAGGAAAGAACGGGGTTCTGGAAGCGAAATATCCTGGATTCCGCGTTGAGATCATATTTTATAACTTTAACTTAACATTATTTTGACATGATAAACAAAAAGCCCGACGCACGCAGTGTGCTGTCGGACTTTTCAGCTAGCAGATGAAACTTACTGTATTTGCTGTTTTTTATCGTGCTGGTGGTTGACCCACGCGTTAACAATCAGCGTCACAAACAGAATGCCAAATACCACGCCTAACGAGATAGCGATCGGGATATGGTAGAAATCGACGATCAGCATCTTAATACCGATAAACACCAGAATGACCGACAAGCCGTACTTCAGCATGGAGAAACGCTCCGCCACGCCCGCCAGCAGGAAGTACATCGCACGCAGACCCAAAATAGCAAACAGGTTCGAGGTCAGCACGATGAACGGGTCGGTGGTCACGGCAAAGATAGCCGGAATACTGTCGACGGCAAAAATCACATCGCTCAGCTCAACCAGAATCAACACCAGCATCAGCGGCGTAACAAACAGCAGGCCGTTTTTACGCACAAAGAATTTTTCATCTTCGATGGTATCGGTCATGCGCAAATGACCGCGCAGCCAGCGTACTAACGGTCTGTCGCCAATACCGGAGGCATCTTCTTTCGCCAGCGCCATCTTCACGCCGGTAAACAGCAGGAACGCGCCGAACACGTACAACAGCCACTCAAACTGGGTGATAAGCCAGCTGCCCGCGAAGATCATGATCGTACGCAGCACAATCGCACCCAGCACGCCATACACCAGTACCCGACGCTGCAACGCAGGCGGCACGGAGAAGTAGCTGAAGAGCATCAACCAGACAAAGACGTTATCTACTGCCAGTGATTTTTCGATCAAATAGCCGGTAAGGAACGCCAGCGCCTGTGGGTCGGCAACGGCGCGCCCCTGGGTTTCTGCCAGGTACCACCAGAAGGCGGCGTTAAACAGTAACGACAGCGTTACCCAGACGATTGACCAGGCCGCAGCCTGCTTCATTGACATCGTATGTGCGCCACGACGACCCTGCAACAGCAGGTCGATGGCCAGCATAATTACCACTACGACAGCGAAGCCACCCCATAACAACGGTGTGCCGACAGTATTCATTGTATTTCCCCATGCATAAAAAAAACGGCCAACGCCGAATGGCATTAGCCGCTGCTTTTTATGCATAGACCTTGCCATTCGGCAAGGTCTCACTTACAACAACAAAGGAATACGGTGGCGTATTCCTTTGTTATCGCCCGGCGACCGGATGTGGTTTTTCACACATCGTAATGACGATCAACCGACAACGAAGTTACTCCCCTTTGCGGGTTACAAAATATTACAGGCCATGCATTCAGTCAATGGCCTGCAACATTCGTTTTACACACCTTTACGCAGTCAGCGATGTTTCCGCTTCGTCTGCCGGGAAAACCACGCCGGTCTGGCGGCGAATCTCCGTTTGCAGTTTGGCGGTGGTACGGCTGACGGCCAGTGCCGGGTGATCCACTTCGCCGGATTCAACCAAATGGGCAAAAGCCTCTGCCTCATACAGCATAGTATTGATGTGCTGAGGCGTCGTCAGATCCTGCGTTTTCCCCCCACGTGGAACGAAGCACACTTTCTGACACTCGGAGATATGCTCGATGACCAGCGATCCCGATTCGCCCTGAATTTCACTGGCTAATACCGAGTCGCTTACTTTTGAGTGCTGGAGCGTAACGCTGAAATCACCGTAATTCAGCACCACCACGCCGTGGGCATCCACGCCGCTTTCCAGCAGGCTGGCGCTGGCCTGAACGCTCTGCGGTTCGCCCCACAGCGCAACCGCTGAGGCCAGGCAGTAAAAACCGATATCCATAATCGAGCCATTGGAGAACGCCGGATTAAACGTGTTCGGGTTTTCACCGTCCAGATAGCGCTGATAGCGCGAGGAGTACTGGCAGTAATTGATAAACGCTTTCCTGATTTTTCCAACTTTTGGGAGCGATTGCTGTAACAGCAGGAAGTTAGGCAGGTAGGCGGTTTTAAACGCTTCAAATAGCACGACCTGATTTTGACGCGCGCAGGTGATAGCGGCTTCAGCTTGCGCCAGGTTGGAGGCCAGCGGCTTTTCGCAAATAACATGCTTTTTGTGCCGCAAAAACAGCTCAGTCTGCGGGAAATGCAAAGAGTTTGGACTGGCGATGTAGACGGCGTCGATCGCCTCGCTTTGCGCCATCGCTTCCAGCGAGGTAAACAGATGTTCGACTGGGTAATCGTTGGCGAAGGTCTGCGCCTGCTCAAGGCTACGAGAATAGACTGCGGTTAACTTATATTTGCCGGTTTCATGGGCGGCATCGACAAACTGGCGGGTGATCCAGTTTGTGCCAATTACTGCGAAACGTATCATAAAGGCCTTCAGGCTGCGAAATGGGATTCTTTCGTCAATTTAGCATGCCCTGAAGACAAAGCCAGTGCGCGACTACGCAGTTTGCTTTAACGATTGTTGCGTTAACCACAGGCGGGTATCGAACTCCAGTTGATGATACTGAGGCTCCATATGACAGCACAGCTGGTAAAACGCTTTGTCGTGCTCTTTTTCCTTCAGATGCGCCAGTTCATGAACGACGATCATACGCAAAAAGGGTTCGGGGGCATTGCGAAACACGGTGGCGACGCGGATCTCCGCTTTGGCTTTGAGCTTACCGCCCTGCACGCGAGAGACGGCGGTATGCAGCCCCAACGCATTATTCAGAACGTGGATCTTGCTGTCATACATGACTTTATTCAGCGGCGGGGCGTTACGCAGAAACTGATTTTTCAGATCCTGAGTATATTGCCAGAGCGATTTGTCGGTCGCGAAGTCATGCGTACCCGGATAGCGCTTCTCCAGCACAGCGCCCAGGCGCTGCTCAGCAATCAGCGTTCTCACTTGAGAAAGCAAATGTTCCGGGTAGCCCTGGAGGTAAGTTAGTTGGTTCATTCATGTCCACGCAAATCATAAAAGTGTATACTCACGCACCCTTTTCAGGGATACGCCGAAATTTTACCATTCAGGAGGGCCGATGAGCCACATAGACAACGGTTTCCGTTCGCTGTCACTTAAACGTTTCCCGGAAACGGATGACGTTAACCCGCTGCTGGCGTGGGAAGCTGCAGATGAATATCTGCTGCAACAGCTGGACGATACCGAGATTAGCGGCCCGGTGCTGATCCTGAATGATACCTTCGGCGCGCTGGGCTGTGCGCTGGCGGAACATACGCCGTACAGCATCGGCGATTCCTATCTCAGCGAGCTTGCCACACGCGAGAACCTGCGTCACAACGACATTGCCGAGTCGAGCGTCAAGTTCCTCGACAGTACCGCTGACTATCCGCAGGCGCCGGGCGTGGTGCTGATTAAGCTGCCAAAAACCATGGCGCTGCTGGAGCAGCAACTGCGTGCGCTGCGCGAAGTGGTAACGCCAGAAACGCGCATCATCGCCGGGGCAAAAGCGCGTGATGTACATACCTCGACGCTGGAACTGTTTGAAAAAGTGCTGGGTCCAACCACCACTACGCTGGCGTGGAAAAAAGCCCGATTGATCAACTGTACGTTCAGCAAACCGGAGCTGGCCGCTGCCTCGCAGACGCTCAGCTGGAAGCTGGAAGGCACCGACTGGACTATCCATAACCACGCCAACGTCTTCTCCCGTACCGGACTGGATATCGGCGCGCGCTTTTTTATCGAGCATCTGCCGGAAAACCTCGAAGGGGAGATTGTTGACCTTGGCTGCGGTAACGGTGTTATCGGTATGACGCTGCTGGCGAAGAACCCGGAAGCCAGCGTGGTATTTGTTGATGAATCGCCGATGGCGGTGGCTTCAAGCCGTTTGAACGTCGAAAGTAACATGCCTGAAGCGCTGGATCGCTGCGAGTTTATGATTAACAACGCGCTGTCTGGCGTTGAACCGTTCCGCTTTAACGCCGTGTTGTGCAATCCACCGTTCCATCAGAAGCATGCGCTGACGGATAACATTGCCTGGGAAATGTTCCACCACGCCCGCCGCTGCCTGAAAATCAACGGCGAGCTGTACATTGTGGCTAACCGTCACCTCGACTACTTCCACAAGCTGAAGAAGATTTTCGGCAACTGCGAAACCATCGCCACCAATAATAAATTCGTGGTGCTGAAGGCGGTTAAAACCGGTCGTCGTCGGTAATAGCGGGTGCCGGATGCGGCTAACGCCTTATCCGGCCTACAGTATAAATCTGCC
Organism: Citrobacter sp. Cpo037; assembly: GCF_030332945.1. Classification (NCBI taxonomy): domain Bacteria; kingdom Pseudomonadati; phylum Pseudomonadota; class Gammaproteobacteria; order Enterobacterales; family Enterobacteriaceae; genus Citrobacter; species Citrobacter sp. Cpo037. The sequence goes on along the minus strand of NZ_JAOWGW010000063.1, from coordinate 48,311 downwards.
TGATTCTGTAGGCCTGATAAGCAGAGCGCCATCAGGCAAATCGGTGCAGAGTGCCGGATGGCGGCTAACACTTTATCCGGCCTACGAAAGACATGACGTTAAATTTCCAGCGCCAGCCTGGTGCCCTGCGCAATAGCGCGTCGGGCATCCAGTTCCATCGCCACATCGCAGCCGCCGATCAGATGCACCGTTTTACCTGCCGCGTGCAGCGGATCGACCAGTTCACGGCGCGGCTCTTGTCCGGCACAAATCACCACGTTATCCACGTTAAAGATCACCTGTTCACCGTTCAACACAACGTGTAACCCATCATCATCAATCTTCTGATAGCTGACTGCCGGGATCATTTTTACGCCGCGTGAGAGCAGGGTGGCGCGATGGATCCAGCCCGTCGTTTTACCTAAACCTTGTCCCGGTTTGCTGGCTTTTCGCTGCAGCATCACTATCTGGCGCGGGCTGCGGGATAAGTGCGGACCTTCCGGGCGTAAGCCGCCTGGCTGTTGCAGGCTGGTGTCGATCCCCCATTCTACGCAGAACTCCGCTATGTTCTGGCTGGTGGGTTCGCCGGGCTGACTCAGATACATTGCGGTATCAAAACCGATCCCGCCGCAGCCCACGATCGCCACGCGTTTACCCACTGGCGTTTTATCGCGCAGAACGTCGAGATAGCTCAGTACTTTTGGATGATCGATCCCCTCGATCGGCGGCATACGAGGCTCGATCCCACTGGCGAGGATCACTTCGTCGAAGGTGTGCAGATCGTGTGCGCTGACAAAGTGATTCAGCTTCAGGGTCACGCCAGTCACGTCGATCATCCGACGGTAGTAGCGCAGGGTTTCATAGAATTCTTCTTTTCCGGGGATCTGTTTGGCGATATTAAACTGCCCGCCAATCTCGCCATGTGCGTCAAACAGCGTCACGTGATGCCCGCGCGCTGCGGCATTAATGGCGAAGGCGAGGCCCGCAGGACCCGCACCGACAACCGCCAGGTTCTTTGGCACAGCTGCCGCAACAATCGGCATTTTGGTTTCATGGCAGGCGCGCGGATTGACCAGGCAAGAGGTGACTTTGCCGACGAAGATCTGATCCAGACAGGCCTGGTTACAGCCGATACAGGTGTTGATCTCATCCGTTCGTCCGTTTTGCGCTTTTGACAGCAGTTCGGCATCAGCGAGGAACGGACGGGCCATCGACACCATATCTGCATCCCCACGGGCCAGAATGTCGTCGGCAACCTGAGGATCGTTAATCCGGTTGGTGGTGACCAGTGGGATTGTCACATGCCCTTTCAGCTTACGCGTCACCCAACTAAACGCACCGCGCGGTACTGGGGTAGCGATAGTGGGAATACGCGCCTCATGCCAGCCAATACCGGTGTTAATAATGGTGGCTCCCGCGGCTTCTATAGCCTGCGCCAGCTGGACGGTTTCGTCGAAGGTTCCACCGTTTTCCACCAGATCGAGCATCGACAGGCGGAAGATAATAATAAAGTCATTCCCGGCACGCTGGCGTACCGCTCGCACCACCTCAACGGCAAAACGCATGCGGTTGGCATACTCACCGCCCCATTGGTCATCGCGCTGGTTGGTACGCAGCGTCAGGAATTCGTTGATCAGATACCCTTCCGACCCCATCACTTCCACGCCATCGTAGCCCGCTTCCCGCGCCAGCTGTGCGCAGTGGGCAAAATCTTCAATCAACTGCAGCACTTCATCGTGCGTTAATTCATGTGGCGTAAAGCGGTTAATGGGTGCTTGAATGGCAGAAGGCGCCACCAGATGCGGCTGGTAGCTGTAACGCCCGGTGTGCAGGATTTGCAGGGCGATTTTGCCGCCTTCATCATGCACAGCATCGGTAATGACGCGATGGTGAGCAAGCTGGCTGGTGTCGTTCAGCATCGCACCGCCTTCCATTCCCACGCCGGAAAGCGCAGGCGCAATACCTCCGCTCACAATTAACGCTACGCCGTGACGGGCGCGCTCGGCGTAGAACGCGGCCAGCCGTTCTGCACCATCGGGATATTCCTCCAGTCCGGTATGCATTGAACCCATCAGCACGCGGTTTTTAAGCGTGGTGAAGCCTAAATCGAGCGGAGCGAACAGCGACGGATAGCTCATAAAGGTGTCCAGTATGTAAAATTATTGTTATGTGGTCGGATGAGTTAATAATTTAGCCGTCGCCGCGTAAAAGGGAAAAGAGGAATGCCGTGATTGTGATGGGATTCAAAAAAGGAGTGGAGCCAGAGGACGAATATGCCGGATGGCAGTGCAAGCACCTAATCCGGCCGGTGAAAATGTGTCTTTGTAGGCCGGATAAGCGAAGCGCCATCCGGCGTTATGTCACAGATTACTGTTTTTTAAGAAAATCGTTATACAGCATATAGAGATGCGCCGCGCTCCAGGAGAAATTCGGTGCGCCCTGCTGTGCGCCGGTCAGCGGGTTATAGTTTTCCTGAATCGGACCGTCGGCGGTGAGGCCTTTGGCGTGGCTGAAGAAGGTATCCGCCAGTTTTAACGCGTCATCGCGATAGCCGTAACGCTCCATCCCTTTTAGCCCGAACCAGAACTGATCCACCCAGACGCGCCCGCGCCAGTAGATATCCGCGCCGAAAGCCGGGTTGGTCAGCGCCGCCGTGCCAAGCGGGACAAAGGTGTTGAACTCTTTGGGGTCGAGCATCACCTTAACCACCGCGTCCGCATGGGGCTGCGTTGCTGCACCGTTAAACAGCGGCGACCAGCCTTCCGGCCCTTTGCCACGTTCGACGATCGGTTTACCCGCGCAGCCGTTTGCCAGCGGTTGCTCCTCAATACGAACGTCGTAAAAGAATTTTGTTTCCGGGTCGAACATGCAGGTGTTGATGTAATCTGCGAGGTTTTGCGCCAGTTGGCGATAGCGCTGCGCCTCTTCGTGTTTGCCGAGCAGGGTCGCCATCTGCGCCAGATAATGGTTGTCGCTGTACATGTAGCTGGCCTGATCGACTGACTCCTGCAACAGCGAGTAACCCAGCAAATTACCGTCTTTACTGCGATTTTCGGCAAATTTCACCACCCAGTCGCTGCGTTTTCCACCGCCCGCGACGTATTTATCCAGTTGATCTTTATCGATAAAACCGAATACAGCCGCATCGTCACGACCGGACTCCCACGAGGCGGCAACCTGCGCTGGGATCTCCAGGCTGTCATACTGGCCCTTATCGATCACGGTGGCGTAGTTGTTAAGCCCGGAGAGCGTTTCTTCCTTGTCGCCTTTTTTCACCGTAAACAACATTTCGCCGCGGTCGGTATTGTGGGCTTTATCGCGGGTAGCGCCGTATTCCGGCACGCCGTTGCCGTTATGATCGCGGTTACGCAGCCACCAGTCGTGATACGCAACCAGCTTTGGATACATCTCTTCGAGCCAGGCCTTGTCTTTGGTGACGTAGTAGACCTCCATCACCGACCAGGCCGCCAGGCTGGGTTTGGTGTTGCGCTCGTTCCAGTTACCGCCGTCGCCGCCGCGTTCTGGGCTGAGATTCCAGGCAATCAGGTCGGGGATGAATCCGGCATCCTGCGGGCGAACCGGATCACCGGGTTTAACCTGCCATGAAAAGACGGCGCGAATATTCTCTTTGGCAATCTCCGGGTTAAAGTGCGCCATAGCGAAGGCCTGCTTCCAGGTGTCCCACGGCCAGGTTTGGTTGCCGGAGAACCAGCGGCCGGTGACCGATGGCGTCACGGTATTGTGTTTTACCGCACCGCCTGGCGAGCGCCAGTTGCCGTTTAGCGTTTCAATAGCTTTTACCGCGACCCGGGTTTGTTCCGTTGTGGCATCCGGATTGGTTAAGCCTTTTTGCAGATAATCCGCCCAGCGCTTTTGTGATGCAGCAAGATACCAGGCCGGGCGCGCCAGAATATCGCGGATCTGCGGCTGCTCTTTCGCCACATCCTCGGCGGTAAGCAGATGAGAATAGGTGGTGTAAATGGTTGTCGAACCGCTGATATGGGCCTTCCCCGTAAAGTGATGACCGTTAACCGTGGTTTTCATAGCGACAGATTTATGCACCTGATACTCCGACTCACCGGAGGTGAGCAGATCCCAGGTTGAGCGCACTTTACCGAAGGTGACTTTCAGACCGTCGTGCGTGGCGGTGATTTTGCGCTGATAGCCAGGGAATTCGCTATCAATGGTTTTATCCGACAGCGCTTTTCCCTCTTTGGCTTCCAGTTTCTCCAGCAGCTCGCCGTCCCACACCAGATCCAGCGGCGTGTTGCTGGTGATTTTGGTTTCCAGCAGCGAGGTGCGCGGGCTGGCAAAACGCAGCGTCATCTCTATTTGCACATGCTTAGATGACAGCTTTTGCACCAGCGCGCCGGGAATGCCGTAGGCCTCAAGCGCGAAATCGACCTTTTTACCGTGCTGGTACACCGTCAGACGGTCAAAATTATTGGCCATAAAATTGATGTATTCTTCGGTCAGCAACGCCACGCCTGGAAAGCCGCCCATCGTTGCAGGGCCGTCCGGGAGCAAATGACCGTGCCAGGCGCCAAGATCGAAAAATGGATTAAAGCGTTGGTGGTCGTCGTGATCGTAGTCATGCATGTAGCCCGGCGCACCGGTGCGATTAATGATGTTTTTAAAGTCGTTAGCACTGGCGGCATGTGCGGAGAAGTTCATCAGCAGGATACAGGCCAGCGGCGTAAGAATAGGTTTCATGTTCATGGTATTCCGGTCCTTGTTACCAATAGAAATATTGCATCAGGAAGATTTGGTCGCTCGGGTCGCCGGATGCATTCTGCATATAGAACCGACTGTCGAAGGCAGTAGCGAAACGGCCGCCGCCGTATTCATACCAGATACCGAACTGCATAAAGGAAGTGGTTTCGTCCTCATAGCTATCCGGTCGGTGTTTGGCGTAGCTATAAGCAGTGGAGAGGTAAACGCCTTTTAGCGCTTCATACATTGCGCTGACCATATAGCCGGTTTCGGTGCCGGACACATCCAGCCCGTCGGCGCGGCCCGTGTGGTGCCAGGCGCGGGCGGCGAAGTTGGGCGAAAGGATGCCGGTCAGGAACAGCTGTCCGGTACCATCTGTTATCTCCAGGCCGTTCATCCAGGTTACGCCTTCAGTCAGGTCGTACTGGATATAGCCGTTCATCATGGCCGGATAGGTATATTTATCGTCGTAGCGATCGTATTTACCAAAGTGCAGCCAGGCTTTGCTCTCGTCGTGGTGTCCGGCGGGCGTTGCTGTCACGCTGTAGCGCAAAGGACCGGTCAGGTTTTGCACCTTAATGGCAGTCATGATGTCGCGAGTGTTGGGAATGACGTAGCCCAGGTCTGGAGTGAAATCCCCCCACCATTGCAGGTCATCCAGCGAAGAGTCCTGGCGCAGGCTGAGCATCAGCTCCGTTCCGTCATTGGTACGATAACCGCCGTAAAAGCGGTTGAGCCCGCCCTCGAATCCGCCCCAGCTATGGTCAGGAACCTAGGCATTGCCCTGATGGTCGGCCTGCACGGTCCAGCCCTCGCCGTAGATCAGACCAAACCAAGAGCCGTGTTTTATCTCCAGGCCACCTTCTATATAGGTACCATCACTGTATTTATGTTTGTCTTGTCCTTCTAAATCCATATATCCCCCCATGCCCAATTCGCCATAAAAGCGAAATGAGGGGGAAGATATTTCTGGCGTTTTCGTGTCGTCGTGTTCTGCAGGGCGAACTTCTTCTGCACCCAGAGAGGAGACGCAGAAAAAGGGCAGGGCAATAATTGCCCTGCAACAATGGCTAATGTTTTTCATGCTTCGATCCTAAGCAAATAAAATTTAATTTTTATTGTTATAGCCTTGGCGAATATTGTTTATTGTTATTATGTTTTAGTCATTAATTGATATCTGAAGCAGGGGCCGCCTCAATAGCTTTTTCTTCTTTGGTTAGCCCTTTGATATATTTACTGTATTTCCACCAGGCAAAACCGAGGAAAATAACAATCCCACCGACGTTATAGAAAATAATGGTCATGATATTGCCGCCGGTTGGGAAGGTAGAGGCAATAAATCCGATGGTGAAAAGAACGATCAGCATCGACACTACAACAATGCCGGTTTTTTGCGAACCCATACGGAAGTCGCGCGGTAAGTGGTCCAGTTTTGCACGCAGATTCAGGTAAGCCAGCATAATAAACAGCGGCGGCAGCATCGAGGCGGCGGCGGTCATGTTGATGATGGTGTTCATTAAATCCTGCACGGTATTGGAGCCGAGCGTCGGGATAATCATCAGCGGGATAACGATCAGGAACTGGATCCATGCTGCACGGGCCGGGACGCCGTTTTCATTCAGTTCGACGGTTTTTTTACCGAAAATACCCGCCGGAATTTCAGAGAAGAAGATCTTCACCGGCGTTGCGGTCCACATCAGCAGGGAGCCGAACATCGCGATAAAGGAGACCAGGCCGACAAAGCGGTTAACGACCAGCTCCGGCAGGCCGAAATATGCCGCCAGGCCGTGGAATACCTGCACCGAACCACCGGTAAACTTCAGCTCTTTGCTGCTGACGAATACGTTAATCAACACCGAGGAGATGGAATAGAGCACGCCGATAAAAATTCCGGCAATGATAATGACCTTCACGAACGATTTGGAGCCGCCCTTGACGTCGTTGACGTACACCGCCACCGACTCCGCGCCGCCTGCCGCCATAAAAATCCAGGTGGTGATACCGAGGAAGGCCCAGTTAAAATTCGGGATCATTGCGTCTACGGTGATAGGGTCAGCAGGCTGTACGCCGCCAACCAGCGCCGTACCTGCCAGTAAAATATAGGACAGCGTCAGCAGCAGCATCAACGTGGAGGTGACCGAGGTAATCGGCCCTAACATTTTTGCACCATTGGTCGAAACCCAGGTGGAGAAGGCAAACAGCACCATACTTAACACGGTGGTTGCGAACGGCGTCAGAATGTATTCGTAGCCTAAAAAAGCATATGAGGCGTAGGCAATAACGCGGGGCAAAAGCGAGGTAAAAAAGAACAGGTTAACGAACCAGTAGGTGTAGGCAGTAATAAATGCCCAACGCCCACCCAGCGAACTTTTTACCCATGCGTAGACACCGGCTTCGGAGTTTTTATTCAGCGAAACAAATTCAGCGATGATTAAGCAAAACGGAATAAAGTAGAAAATCGTCGCGAGGAAAAACATCGGTGCGGATGCCAGACCAAGCTCAATATTATTGTTGATTACGTTATTAAAACTATAAACCGCGGCAAAGGTGAGTGAAAGTAAGCCGAACTTGCCGATGGTATTACGTTTGGTATCAGACATAGCACATCTCCGATTCCTGATTATTATAGGGTACTGGCGGCGCAACGTCGGCGCCGCCTGTGTTTTTATTTATTATGAAAATAACCATCTTCGATGGTGACTTTGAGTACGACTTTTTTCACTGCGTTATTACAAATAAAACGATAGGCTTCATGATTGTCACAAATAACCATTTGTCCTTCGTGCACTTCGACGGTTTTTCCACAACCTTTCAGATATTCGCGATCGGTTTCATCGCGATAATATTCAACCACCTGGAGATCCTCTTTGGCGGCATACTCTATTTTTTGCTGCCCTTGCAGGTAGTAATGGATCTCAAAATAACGACGATGACCGGTAAACAGCGCATCGGTCGCGGAGTCTGTCTCCACGCGGTAGCTCAGGGAATCACCGATAGAGTGGGCGACGCCTGGCTGAATATTGTCAATATTTTCAATAGCCTCGACGCAGCGTTGCCATTTCCGACCTGAAGCATAGCGTTGCTGGAACTGCTCTAAGTTGTCGATGATCCTCATTTTGTATTCTCGCTGTGCATATTCGTGGAAAAGAACCCGGTGCCAAAGGCGCGGTTGGCGGTGGTTTGAGCGCCAGATTCGCTGCCGGAAACCGGCAACAACGTGAAGCCGTAGCTGAATGACGTAAACCAGACGCGCCAGGAATCGAGTACTTCACTTCCCCACGAGTTGGAACCTAAGCCCAACAACTGGTGATCCAGATTCAGGGTGATGTCATCGCTACGTTGCAGCGCGTTGCAGTGCTGTGCGGCAAAGATATTTTCCTGCGTATAGCGCCAGGCGCTCAGGTTGACAGGGCGCTGCGGGACCACCAGCAGGCCGTTGCCGTGGCGGTTGGTTAGCGTTGCCCAGCGCACGTCCTGACGATTGCCGTTGTTTTGCGGGAACGGATAATTTTCGAACATCTCATCCACGCTGCTGCGCCAGATGTCGATGATGTTGGCCTGCTGGCTATCGGCATAGTTTTCACCGGGGCCACGTCCGTAATACGCCACCTGGCCCAAATCACCGTTGATGCCCATCGTGAAACCGATGCACGGAATAATGTCCCGGTACTCGCCGTAAGGCTGGCCAGAAAGTTCCACATTCAGCTGACCGTCCGCGGCAATGCGCCAGCGATAAGTGCAGCGCATACCGAAATCGAATACCGGCGGGGCGATAATGGTCTGGCTGGTTATCAGCAGCGCATCATCGGTTTGCTCAAGGGTAAACTCGCGCAGATGCTCCTGCATAATCTGTAAATGATTCGGCTGCCAGAGGCCTTCGAACTCTTGCTTGTGGTTATCAATGGTCGGTTTGAAGAAATTAATCTTCGGCTCGCGGGTAATCAGCTCTTCGCCATTGACGTTCCAGGCGATCGGTTTACCTGTCAGCTTTGAGAAGGTCAGATGGAAGTTATAACCGCGAACGGTGCAGCTCTGGCGGCTGTCTTCCAGCGTCAGAGGGTTGGCGTTTTGCAGGCTAAACGGTACGGCAGCCGCCGTTCTGGCCTTCAGCGGGAACTGATAAGTCGCGATGTGATGCCCGGCTTCGCTGTATGACGTTCGGGAATCTTTCGTCACGGTGACGTTAAGGAACGCTTCGCGCGCATCCAGCTCCGGCAGTGCGCATTGCAGCAGCGCGTCGCTGTTGGGAGGAACGTCGCGCAGTTTTATCTGCTGAACAGAGAGCGTATCTCCTTCGGCGCGAACCTCAATATGCAAGGTGTAGTCGTCAAGCGTGGTGAACCAGAGTTTGTTTTCTACCCGTAGCTCGCCGCGGGCCAGATCCTGTGCGCGCACTTTCACCGGCGCAATTACCTGCTTGTACTCTTTCAGTCCCGGTCCTGGGGTTTGATCGGAATAAATCAGGCCATCAAGGCAGAAGTTGTAGTTGTTCGGATAGTCGCCGTAGTCGCCGCCATATTTGTACCAGACGTTGCCGTCGTCATCTTTAGCCTGAATCCCGTGATCGCACCACTCCCATACATAGTGCCCCTGGATGCAATCATGCTGATAGAAGACGTTCTGATATTCCGTTAGCCCGCCGGGACCGTTGCCCATGGCGTGCGCATACTCGCAGATGATGCGCGGCTTAGGATGCGGATATTCACCAAACTCATTCATCAGCGGCACGCGGGTGTACATGGTGGAGATGATATCCACCACTTCGGCGTCACGATCTTCTTCGTAATGGATCAAACGCGTGTCATCCAGCGCTTTTGCAGCGTGATACATGGCGCGGATGTTACAGCCGTATCCGGATTCGTTGCCGAGTGACCAGATGACGATCGACGGGTGGTTTTTCTGCGCATGGACGTGGCGCACGATGCGCTCAACGTAGACATTTTCCCATAGCGGATCGTCAGTTATCCGGCTGATATCGCCGATATTGGCGAAGCCGTGAGATTCAACGTCGGTTTCGGCCATCACGAACAGACCGTAGATATCGCACAATTCATAGAAGCGCGGATCGTTCGGGTAATGGGCGGTGCGTACGGAGTTGATATTGTGCTGCTTCATTAACAGCAGATCTTTTTCAACGCGATCCATACCGACCGCGCGGCCCTTAAGATGATCGTTATCGTGGCGGTTAACGCCATGCAGCATCACGTAGCGGTTATTGATGTAAAACAGACCGTCGCGAACTTTAATATCGCGGAATCCAACGCGCTGTGGCACGACCTCAAGGATGTTGCCGCTGGCATCTTTCAGCGTCATCACCAGGTGGTAGAGATACGGCGATTCCGCCGACCACTGCTGCGGCGCGCTAACCTTGAAATGAAAAGCGGTCTGCGTTTGTTTATCCACCTTCAGAGTGTTAATCACACCGCTATGCAGCGCCTTCTCACCGTCAAACAAGGTGTATTCGAGCGACGCTATCGCTGGCGTGGAGGCCAGGTTTTCCAGCGCAATGTCGCAGGAGAGGGTGGCGTCGCGATAGTCATCATCGAACTCGGTGCGGACGGTAAAATCCTGAATGTGGGTCGCCTGTTTGCCGACCAGATAGACGTCGCGGAAAATTCCCGCCGACCACCACATATCCTGGTCTTCAACGTAGGTGGAATCAGCCCATTGCATTACGCGAACGCACAGCAGGTTATCACCGGTCTTCACCACCGCGCTGATATCAAATTCGGCCGTCAGGCGACTGCCTTTGCTGAAGCCAACGTACTGACCATTCACGTAAACTTCGAAGTAGGTTTCTACGCCATCAAACTTAATCAGCGTCTGTTTGCCCTGCCAGCCTTCGCTGAGGGTGAAAATACGCTGATAGGCCCCGGTGGGGTTATTGGTCGGAACGTAGGGGACATCAATCGGGAAAGGAAAACCTTCGTCGGTATACTGCAGCTTGCCGTGTCCTTCCATCTGCCACATGCCGGGGACGGTGATGCTGCCCCAGTCACTCATAAACTGCGACGTAAAGGCTTCCGGCACCTGCAGCGGATGCTCAAAGAACTGAAAATTCCACTGACCGCTTAGCAGCTGAAAGAGGCTGCTGGTTTCGCGGGCAAACGAGCGAGCCTGCGCAACGGAGTCGTAAGAGAAAAAATATGCGCGTGGCGCCAGTCGATTTTCGTGGGTGAGCTGAATGTTTTCCCAGCGATTCATAAGGCCTCCCGGTGGAGAAAAATCGGAACCATTCATTGTAATGGTGGGTAAGTGTAATTGATGGTGATTTTAGTAAAACTTTTACTAAAATATAGCAAGTGAAGTGATTTACTTTAACTGGATCACGAAAATAATTCGGACGCGGAAAAGAATGCATGACAATGCGCGCCCGGCATCAGAAGAAACCGGGCGGGTTAACGGGGGATTTCAGCGGGTGGTGCCGCGCAGTTTCAGCTTGCTGGGAACAAAAACCAGCAGGGGGAGCGCACGCCCGTCACGGGCTTTTTCGAACAGCAGGTTGACGCCCTGACTGCCCATCATTTCCGAATGGATGCGAACGGTGGAAAGCGGAGGAAAGGTGAAACGCGCCGTTGGGATATCATTAACGCTAATCAGCGAAATATCCTGCGGAATATTCAGACCGCGCTCGTGGATGGCGCGCAGAACGCCAATGGCAATCGAGTCTGAAGCCACAAACAGGGCGCTGGGATAGTCGGGTTTCGCCAGCATTTCTTTAGCCAGTTCATAGCCTGATGAACTGGAGAAACCGCCGCGATAGATGTCCTGTTCAGAAACGACCTGCTGCAGACGACCGTATTCGACAAACGCGGCTTCGCGGATATCGGCCTTGCCTGGCTGGTCTTCGCCACCGATGAAGCCAATGCGGGTGACGCCCTGGGCAATGAAGAAGTCGATGCTCTCTTTGCTGATGCGGGCCAGATCGATATCGACGGCGTCATATTCGCTGCCGGATTCATGGAAATCGATAAAGCAGATATTGTCGGTAAGTGCTGTTGCCGCCTCGCGCAGAGCGGGAGAAGGCTTGCCGACAATAAGAATGCCGGTAATGTGTTTGCTCTCCGGCAGACCACTGTGCTCATAGCAGTTGGTCAGTTCGATCCCGAGTTTCTCACACTGGGTTTCAATCCCATGGCGGATCGCGAGGTAGTAAGGATCGTTGATTTCCAAATCTTGCTGATAGCTGTAGAGCGCCAGAATATGCTGGGGGCCGAGCGCGCTGGTCTGGTTCTTTCGGGCGCTGCTGGTTTTGTACTCCAGCTTTTCCGCGATCTCCAGAATGCGATGCTTAGTCTCTTCTTTTACATTCAGCGTGGGGTCATCGTTTAAAACCCGGGACACTGTCGCCAGGGACACGCCAGCTTCGATTGCGATGTCTTTAAGTGTTGCCATGTTTGCCTTTTCCCTGAGTTACCTGCGCATTGTAAATGAAGTGCTTATCTATTCATCTGTTTTCAGTAAAAAAAACATGATTAATTGACATGCTCGGGGTAAAACTGGGCTTTCAGAGTGTGATGAGTACATCATTTTCCCGCTTTTGAGAACAATGCTCGGAAAATATTTTGCTAATATTTAGTAAAGCTTTACCAAAGGAGAAAATAATGGATACCGTCGCATTTGCTGATTTTGCCCGAATGGAAATACGTGTTGGAAAAATCGCACAGGTAAAGCGCCATGACAATGCCGATAAGCTGTATATCGTACAGGTAGATGTGGGAGAGCGTACGCTGCAAACCGTAACCAGCCTGGTGCCTTACTACAGAGAAGAGGAGCTGATGGGCAAAACGGTGGTGGTGCTGTGTAATCTGCAAAAGGCCAAAATGCGCGGTGAGACATCAGAGTGCATGCTGCTGTGCGCGGAAACCGACGATGGCAGTGAAAGCGTACTGTTGACGCCAGAACGCCTTATGCCTGCTGGTGTGCGGATTGTTTAAGTCAGGCTAATTGCCGGATGGCGGCTACGCCTTATCCGGCCTACAAAAGATTGTCTTTTATAGGCCGGGTAAGGTTGTTACATTTGCTCCACGCTCACCCGTAATGCTGCCAGGGCTTTGCGCGTCGATCGCAATACCAGATCGCATTGCTCGATCGTTAACGTCAACGGCGGTTCGATGCGGATCGTCTTTGCATTGTTAAGCGTGCCGGCAACCAGCACCCGCTGGCGGAACATCTCACTGGCAAAGTTGTAGCCGATTTCATTATCGACAAACTCAATCGCCATCAGCATGCCCTTACCGCGTACATCATGCACCAGGTCCGGGTACTCCCGCGCAAGCTGGCGGAAACCATCCAACAACATATCGCCTTTCTGCTCCGCCTGAGCCGGTAAATTTTGCTCCAGCAGGACGTTAATGGTGGCCAGCGCAGCTGCACAAGCGAGCGGGTTGCCGCCAAAGGTGGTGGTATGCAGGAAAGGATTGTCGAACAGGACGGAGAACACCTCTTCGGTGGCAATGGTCGCGCCAATGGGCATCACACCGCCGCCCAACGCTTTGGCCAGACACATAATGTCGGGCTGCACGTTTTCGTGTTCGCAGGCGAACATTTTGCCGGTACGCCCCATGCCGGTTTGCACTTCGTCAAGGATCATCAGCGCGCCAAACTCATCGCAAAGTTTACGAACGGCGGTCAAATAGCCTTGCGGCGGCAAGATCACCCCGCCTTCACCCTGGATGGGTTCGAGGATCACGGCTGCGACATCGTCACCGGTCTTTTTACACTCGCTGAGCATGGTGCGCATCGCGTTAATATCGCCAAACGGCACATGACGGAAGCCCGGCAGCAGCGGCATAAAGGGTTTACGGAAGGTGGATTTAGCTGTGGCGGACAGCGCGCCCAGTGATTTACCGTGGAATGCGCCGCTGGTGGCAATAAACGTAAATTTACCGCGCGGCGATTGATACGCTTTCGCCAGCTTCAGGGCGGCTTCAACCGACTCGGTCCCGCTGTTACAGAAAAAACTGTATTTCAGTTTACCGGGCGCCAGTGCGGCGAGAGTTTTTGCCAGCATGGCCCGCAGAGGGTCAAGTAACTCCTGGCTGTGCAGAGGTTGTTTCGCGAGTTGATTCTGTACGGCGGAAACCACGACTGGATTACGGTGCCCCACGTTGAAAATTCCAAAACCACCCAGGCAATCGACGAACTCTTGCCCCTGGGTGTCGACAAGCGTATTCAGGCTTCCCGCTTGCCACTCTACGGCTCCGTAATCCCCGCCTGCAGTTACAGATTTTCGATACTCTAAGAACCCCGGATTGACATGCTCCTTGAAGTACTCAATCACCTCTTTGTTCAATGATTTCATTTCCTCATGATCAAGCGTGCGCTTTTCGATGAGATTCAGTGCGTGTGCGCTGCAGGCCAGGGCCGATGCGCTGGAAGGTAACCTGTTCAAAATATGCTCCCGGAGCTCGCGTATCACATGATACTGATTTAAGTATTGCAGGGATTGCGCCATTCCGGCGCGCTTAGCAAAAATCGGGATAAACACCAGGAAATATCTCATTTGCGCAACATTTAATGCCGTGATTTAACATTTGCTGGCATTTTGCCCAAGTAAGGAGCCTGAAAACAGGTCGAATAAACGTAAATTTGCGCTAAAAATGGGCAAGATTTGCACTGTGACGGTGCGCTGGTAGAAGTGACGTTGAATAGTTACTAGATGAAAGTATTTTAAATCAATGGATTAGAATGCGTACAGATTTTGAGGTTTAATCGCAAATTGCGATCTAAATCAAATTTAACAACTAAAGATAAAAAAATTATCGCCGAAATAACATAAGCCGAAAGAGTTAACAACCAGATAACCTGCACAGGACGCAATCATGTCTTCTCATCCCTACGTTAGTCAGCAAAATACACCGCTGGATGATGATATCACCCTCATGTCTACCACCGATTTACAAAGCTATATCACCCATGCGAACGATACATTTGTCCAGGTCAGTGGCTATCAGCTGAATGAATTGCTCGATAAGCCGCACAATCAGGTTCGTCATCCGGACATGCCAAAAGCGGCGTTTGCGGATATGTGGTACACCCTGAAGCAGGGCGAGCCATGGAGCGGGATTGTGAAAAACCGGCGTAAGAATGGCGATCACTACTGGGTGAGGGCCAATGCGGTGCCGATGATGCGGGAAGGACGCGTGACCGGGTATATGTCGATTCGTACCCGGGCAACTGACGAGGAAATTGCGGCAGTAGAGCCTTTATATAAAGCGCTGAACGAAGGGCGTTGCAACCGGCGTATTCATAAAGGGCTGGTGGTACGCAAAGGCTGGCTGGGTAAACTGCCGGCGATGCCGATTCGCTGGCGGGTACGCAGCGTGATGGCATTCATGTTTGTCCTGCTAGCGGCCACATTGCAGCAGATGGGCGCCGAATGGCCGTTACTGCTGATGAGCGCGTTGGTGATGGTGCTGGGAACGGCTATTTTCGAATGGCAAATTGTGCGTCCTATTGAGAATGTCACCCGTCAGGCTCTGAAAGTGGCGACCGGTGAGCGGAACAGCGTGTCGCATCTTAACCGTAGTGATGAACTGGGCCTGATGCTACGAGCAGTGGGCCAACTTGGATTAATGTGTCGCTGGCTCATTCACGACGTCTCCAGCCAGGTGAGTTGCGTGCGCAGCGACAGCGAAACGCTGGCGAAAGGCAGCGACGATTTAAACAAGCATACGCAGCAGACTGTCGAGAACGTGCAGGAAACGGTGACCACCATGAATCAGATGGCAGCATCGGTGAAACAAAACTCAGAGACCGCCGCCGCGGCCGATAAGCTCTCTATTGCCGCCAGTAGCGCGGCAACGCACGGCGGTGAGGCGATGGATACCGTCATCAAAACCATGGACGATATCGCCAACAGCACCCAGCGGATCGGCACCATTACGACGCTGATTAACGATATTGCCTTCCAGACCAACATTCTGGCTTTGAATGCCGCTGTTGAAGCCGCGCGGGCGGGCGAGCAAGGGAAAGGGTTCGCCGTGGTGGCGGGAGAAGTACGTCATCTTGCTAGCCGTAGCGCCAGTGCAGCCAATGATATCCGCAAGCTGATTGATGCCAGCGCTGACAAGGTGCAGTCCGGATCTGACCAGGTTCACGCCGCAGGGCGCACGATGGACGATATTGTGGCGCAGGTGCAAAACGTCACTCAACTGATCGCCCAAATCAGCCACTCCACGCTAGAACAGTCAGATGGTCTTTCCAGCCTGACCCGCGCGGTGAATGAGCTGAGCAACATTACGCAGAAAAACGCCGAACTGGTTGAAGAGAGTGCGCAGATTTCCGCGATGGTGAAACATCGCGCGGGTCGTCTGGAAGATGCGGTTACGGTGCTGCATTAATACTAAAAATACAGGCGGAACGTCGGGCATACGGGTTCCGCCTGCTGTGCAGATTAATCCAGCTGAGTAATATCCAGCGCAGCGCGATCGATAATACCGATGATTTTTTTGATCTGCGCATCGCTGGTATCACCATGATTGACGCGTAGATCCAGCACGGCTTTGAAGTTTTCCAGCGCGCGTTTCATCTGTGGATTTTTGCGTAATTCAAAACCCACGCAGCGGGCTTTAATCCGTTCGTGGATATGTTCCAGATGTTCACGGTTTTCATCCAGCCACTGCTGGCCCTGGGTCGTGATCGCAATCTGTTTACGCCCACCTTCCTCGTCGCTGACGGTGATCAGTGCCTGATCCTGCAAGAAATCCAGTGTTGGATAGATAACGCCCGGGCTTGGGGTGTAATTACCCTGGGTCAGGGTTTCAATCGCTTTAATCAGCTCATAGCCGTGGCTGGCGTCGCGGGTCAAGATATCCAGAATCACCAGGCGTAATTCGCCGTGGCCGAAGAACCGCTGACGACGACCACCGCCGCCGCCACGACCGTGGCGATGCCCGCAACCCTGCTCGTGGTGGTGTTCTTTGTTACAGCCTTCATGGCGATGTTCTTCACCTTTGCAGCAACCTGCATGGTGCTCGTTGTGGCGGCCTTCATGGTGATGTCCTTCACCCTTGCAGCAGCCTTCGTGTTGGTGCTCTGTGTGCTTACAGCAACCTTCATGATGGTTTTGCATCATCGTCTCCTGATGTTGTTTAGATATATCTAATTTATATCTAAAAAATATCAGTTTGCAAGTCTACAAATCATATACTGTATAACGTGATGATTATTAAATGTTTTTAAATGGATGTGATAGTCAGGTAATCATAATTTAACTATATCAAAAAATGCTTGCAATATTTTTGATTAGCAATCATTATCATTTAAAAAATCAATTTAGATATATCGTATTATCTTCACAAGGCGAAAAAATGACAAAAAACACCTCACGCTACCCACAGCGCGTTCGCAATGAACTGCGTTTTCGAGAACTTACTGTCCTGCGCGTAGAGCGTATTAGCGCGGGCTTTCAGCGTATTGTACTGGGCGGTGACGCTCTGGACGGTTTTAGCTCACGCGGCTTTGACGACCATACCAAGGTCTTTTTCCCTGAACCGGGCAGCCATTTTGTACCGCCGGTTGTCACCGATGAAGGCATTGTCTGGGCTGACGGCGTACGTCCGTTATCCCGTGACTACACGCCGTTGTATGACGAAACGCGCCATGAGCTGGCACTGGATTTCTATATTCATGACGGCGGCGTGGCAAGTACATGGGCGATGAATGCCCGTGAGGGTGACAAGCTTACGATCGGCGGGCCGCGCGGTTCTTTGGTGGTACCAGAGGACTATGCGTATCAGGTTTACGTGTGTGATGAGTCGGGAATGCCCGCGTTGCGCCGACGCCTGGAGTCGCTCTGCCGTTTGGCGGTACGTCCGCACGTTACGGCGCTGGTTAGCGTGCAGGATGCGGCGTACCAGGACTATTTTGCCCATCTCGACGGATTTACTCTTCAGTGGTTTATCGGCCATGACGAGCAGGCGGTGAATGAACACTTATCGCGGCTAAGCGTGCCCGCAGACGATTATTTCATCTGGATCACCGGCGAAGGCAAGGTGGTCAAAAACCTGAGTGCTCGTTTTGAAACCGAGGCGTTCGATCAGCAACGGGTTCGCGCAGCGGCTTACTGGCATCAACGCCGTTAATCAGTAATTAGAGGGCGGAACGCCAAACGCCTGGCGGAATGCGTAGCTAAATGCCGCGGTGCTTGAATACCCAACGTCGAGTGCCACGGCGGTTATGCTTTTATTTTTCTTCAGCATTAATACCGATTCAAGTATTCGCATTTTTTGCTTCCAGACACTGAAAGGCAATCCGGTTTCTTTTTTGAAATGGCGTGAAAAGGTACGGGCAGACATACCCAGATGCTGCGCCCAGTATTCAACAGAATGCTCCAGTGCGGGGGATTCTTGTATTGTTCGGCAGACTTTGGTTAATTCGCGATCCTGCGGCCAGGGTAATACAAAAGCGACTTCCGGGAGTTGCAGAATAATATCGACCAGCACACTAACCAGCTTGCCCTCTTTTGACTGACTATCATAATGGCCTGAAATTGAATTCGTGGCGTAATGAATAAACTCTCTGGCGAAATCACTGATAGCCACTACTTTGCATTCATTGATGCTCTCTTCAAGAAAGCCCGGTTTAATATCCAGATTTTCTAAATACACATCATCTAATGCCCAAACCGCATGCTCCGTATTATTTGGGATCCAAATGCCATAATGCGCCGGGATTATCCAGCACTTACCGGCAACATCAATGCGCATGCTGCCTTTGCGGGCGAAATGAAACTGCATAAAAGAGTGTGAATGCTGCGGTACATGGTGGTTGGCTTCCAGGACATATGAGCGAAAGAATACGTCCTGCGGCAGTTCGGTCATGGAGTTATCCGGGAAGGAGTTCCACTGTTTTTGCGCGAGAGTTTCCATAAATGAATCGTCAATGCTCCCGATGGTGTGTCCGCTACTCGATAGATCTTGTCCGCGGATCATAATACATACACTCTTTTTTCCATAATAATCTTGCGTAATAATTTTTAGCCCACTTTTGGTAAATACCATGAACTCGCTTTGTTCAGATGCTGTCATCGTCAATGAAACAAATGATAACTGGACCCGAATGGGAAAAGAGCTGCTTTCGCAAGCGGATATCAGAATTAATGGCTCGCGCGCCTGGGACATTCAACTTCATCATACCGGTTTCTTTAAACGGGTATTGCAACAAGGCTCGTTAGGGCTTGGCGAAAGCTATATGGAAGGCTGGTGGGACTGCGAACGGCTCGATATTCTGTTCTGTAAAATCCTGAGAGCAAAACTCGACCAGCAGATGCCTGGTAATCTGAAAGATATTTTACGCATTGCCAGCGCGCGCCTGTTTAATTTGCAGTCACGTAGTCGTGCATGGATCGTCGGTAAAGAACATTATGATATTGGTAACGATCTCTTTGCACTGATGCTTGATCCGCATATGCAATATTCCTGCGGTTACTGGAAAGACGCGACCACATTAGACGATGCGCAAAATGCCAAATTAAAAATGATCTGCGAGAAGCTGCAGCTTAAACCGGGTATGCGTTTACTCGATATCGGTTGTGGCTGGGGCGGGCTGGCGGAATATGCGGCGCGTCATTATGGCGTGGCGGTAGAAGGCGTTACCATTTCCAAAGAGCAGCAGAAAATGGCGCAGCAGCGCTGTGAAGGGCTGGACGTTAACATTCTGCTGCAGGATTATCGCGATCTTGATAAACACTACGATCGCATTGTGTCCGTGGGGATGTTTGAACACGTCGGGCCGAAAAACTACGACACCTATTTCAGCATCGCCGACCGTTGTTTAAAACCGGACGGACTGTTCCTGCTGCATACCATTGGTAGCAATAAAAAAGGGATGAGCGTCGATCCGTGGATCAATAAATACATTTTCCCGAACGGCTGCTTACCGGCAATTTCCCATATTGCCGAGGCCAGCGAATCACGGTTTGTGATGGAGGACTGGCATAACTTCGGTAGCGATTATGATAAAACGCTGATGGCCTGGCATGAGCGCTTTAATCAGGCCTGGCCGGAGCTGTCATCACGTTATTCCGCCACCTTCAGAAGAATGTTTAATTACTATTTATGTGCCTGCGCCGGGGCTTTCCGAGCCCGAGATATTGAGCTTTGGCAGGTGCTGTTTAGCCGCGGCGTAGAGGGCGGGATCCGCGTTTATCGTTAACGTTCTGCCGGATGGCGGCGTTGCCTTATCCGGCCTACAAAGGTTTGCACTCGTAGGCCTGATAAGCGAAGCGCATCAGGCACTTATGGCTTAGCCCAATTCACTTTCTGCCAGCGCTTTAAATACCATCGCGACGGCGTGCGCGCCGGGGTCCATATTTCCGAGCAGGCTTTCGCTGCTGAGATACGATGCGCGACCCGCATTGGCTTTACTCGACAAACAGGTTCGTTCGGCTCCCGCTTGCGCGGCGTCGAATGCGGCCTGCAAATTTTTCGGTTGTGCGAGCAGCGAAGTCAGGGCCGGTTGCAGCGCATCAATCATGGTGCGATCGCCTTCGTCTGCGCCGCCGTAAAACTTCATCTGCGCCAGTCCCGTATTCAGGGCTTCGGCAACGTTAGCTCCCTGTTCCAGTTTCTGCCCCGCAGCGGTAAAGAAAATAGACATCAGCACACCGCTGGAACCGCCCATCACCACGGTCAGACGTTCGCCAATCAGCGCGAACAGCGTGGCAAGGTTATCCAGCGGCAACTGCTGACGATGCAGCAGGCTGGCAATTTCCCGCGCGCCTGCGGCAAAGGTTGAACCGGTATCGCCATCGCCGACTTTGGCATCCAGCGCATTAAGATGGGTCTCCAGATCGGAAAGGGTTGTGGTGACAAGCTCCACAATCCCGGCCACCAGGGCGTTCGCCGAAGGCTGGAATTCCACGCGTGCGCTACGCTGAGATGACGGTACACAGCTGATTTCACGCGGTGGGACCGGCGTCGGCCAGTTACTGGTTTCCACCTCGGTGAGCAGCGCTTTTTCGATGCTCTCTTCCAGCACGATGGCCGTCAGTGAAAAGCCTTTCATATCCAGCGCGGTAACCAGCGAGGCCGGGCCAATCAGCCAGTCGATACGCGGATGCAGCGGGCTGCTGGCCAGTTCGCGGGTAATGATGGCCATTTCGGCAACAGAAACGCCGCCAAGATTGTTAATCATCACCGCCAGACGGCCGGTTTCAGGCAGGGCAGCCAGCAGTTTATCCACCATCAGGCTCACCACCTGCGCACTGTTCTGGGTGTCGATAACCGAGGCGCCTGGTTCGCCGTGAATGCCCATACCCAGCTCCGCGTGGCCCGGATGATGACGCGGGGCGGCGTCGGTTTCTTGCGGCAGATGACAGCTGGAAAGCGCAACGCCCAGACTGAAGGTGTTATTGGCCGCGTATTGCGCTTCACGCAGGACGGTGGCGAGGTTGTAGCCGCGTTCGGCAAAATAGCCCGCGATTTTATGCACCAGGATGGTTCCCGCAATGCCGCGCGGGTGTTTGTTATCCGGCAGGGAGATGTCATCGCCGACAATCAGCATTTCGACGTTGTAACCAAGGCGACGGGCTTTCTCGGCGGCAAGACCGAAATTAAGACGGTCACCGGTGTAATTTTTCACGATCAACAAACAGCCCGCCTCACCGGTTACCGCCTGAATGGCGGTCAGTACCGCATCTACGCTCGGGGAAGCGAACACGTCGCCACAGACTGCGGCGGTTAGCATACCTTTACCGATAAACCCAACGTGCGCGGGTTCGTGCCCTGAACCGCCGCCGGAAATGACCGCCACGTTATTTTTGTTGAGGTCACGACGGACCACGATGCGAATGGCTGGATCGCTTTCCAGACGCGCCAGGTTATTCCACGGGCTGGCGATAATCGTACCGTCGATGACGTCGCTTACGAGATGGGTGCGTTGATTAAAAAAGAATTGAGACATAACGGCTCCTTGAGGTTGAGTGTAAGACAAACCCCCGGAAGTATGGTCATGGTGCGGAGGCGATAGAGAGATTCTGGCGAAGTCAGCGTGGAAAAAAACAACGTTAAAATGAGTTTCATTACGGAACGTTGTTATTGTTTTTTGTTCCGAAATGAAACCGAAAAGAACGGGGAACGACCACAATGCGAGCTCGCTCGACTTTTTCCTCTCGCGATGAATGCAGGTCACACGGTACTGTCAGCTTTTTTTTACCGGTATTTTGGCAAGTGAGTGGGTATAAGAGAAAGTGAGATTCGTCTGTGCCGGAGATTTGATGGCAAATGAAAGGATCGGGATCGCAAACCTTATATTTTTTATGGTTAAGCGTTCCAATATGAAACATGTGTCGTTTTTATCTGTTTCATATCAGAACAAAAAGACGAAAGATTTTTTTGTGCACGCCTCGCCATACAGTTATTGCATCGCTCCGGTACCTCCCGTTTTCGCCGTCAGCATCAGGCCAAACAGGTTAACGCCAGGGCTCACCATGTAAAAACATGTACTTATTTGAGGATGAAAGGAATGCTAAAAGTTATTCAATCTCCAGCCAAATATCTCCAGGGTCCTGACGCTTCCACCTTGTTTGGTCAATACGCTAAAAATCTGGCGGACAGCTTTTTCGTGATTGCGGATGACTTCGTGATGAAGTTGGCGGGAGAGAAAGTACTCAACGGCCTGCACAGCCACGACATTAGCTGCCATGCGGAACGCTTTAACGGTGAATGTAGCCATGTTGAAATTAATCGCCTGATTGCCATTCTGAAACAGCACGGTTGCCGCGGCGTGGTTGGGATTGGTGGTGGGAAAACGCTGGATACCGCCAAAGCGATTGGCTACTACCAGAAGTTGCCAGTGGTGGTGATCCCGACTATCGCGTCTACCGAT
This sequence comes from Citrobacter sp. Cpo037, assembly GCF_030332945.1. Classification (NCBI taxonomy): domain Bacteria; kingdom Pseudomonadati; phylum Pseudomonadota; class Gammaproteobacteria; order Enterobacterales; family Enterobacteriaceae; genus Citrobacter; species Citrobacter sp. Cpo037. The sequence continues at coordinate 25,787 of NZ_JAOWGW010000063.1, read as the reverse complement.
GCGCCAACCAGCGCGCTGTCCGTTATCTATACCGAAGCCGGTGAGTTTGAAGAGTATCTTATCTACCCGAAAAACCCGGATATGGTGGTGATGGACACTGCAATCATTGCCAAAGCGCCGGTACGTCTGCTGGTGGCCGGGATGGGCGATGCGCTCTCGACCTGGTTTGAAGCGAAAGCCTGTTATGACGCCAGAGCGACCAGCATGGCGGGCGGACAGTCCACCGTGGCGGCGCTGAGCCTGGCGCGCTTGTGCTATGATACCCTGCTGGCGGAAGGCGAGAAGGCACGTTTTGCCGCGCAGGCCGGCGTGGTGACCGATGCGCTGGAGCGTATTGTCGAAGCTAACACTTACCTCAGCGGCATCGGTTTTGAAAGCAGCGGTCTGGCAGGGGCGCATGCGATCCACAACGGCTTTACGATTCTGGAAGAGTGCCACCATTTGTACCACGGTGAAAAAGTCGCCTTTGGTACGCTGGCGCAACTGGTGCTGCAAAACAGCCCGATGGAAGAGATCGAAACCGTGCTGAATTTCTGTCAGAAAGTAGGCCTGCCGGTAACGTTAGCGGAAATGGGTGTGAAAGAAGACGTTGACAGCAAGATCATGGCGGTGGCGAAAGCGACCTGTGCAGAAGGTGAAACCATCCACAATATGCCGTTCCCGGTAACGCCTGAAAGCGTACATGCCGCTATTCTGACGGCAGACCTGCTGGGACAGCAGTGGCTGGCGCGTTAATCAGTCGTCGGTAGGTTTTTATCCGGCATCTTCTCCCCTCTGACAGTCTCTGCCGGAGGGGTTGTCTATGGTTAAACAGCGGAAAGGGATATGACGGCGCACACGCATAGCATCGGGAAGGAAGTCTCTTCAGTCATTGCCCAGTCATGGCATCGTTGCAGCAAGTTTATGCAGCGGGAAACCTGGCAGGCGCCGCATCAGGCACAGGGGCTGACCTTTGAGTCGATTTGTCGTCGCAAGACGGCGCTGCTGACGATTGCTCAGGCTGCGCTGGAAGATGCCTGGGAGTTTATGGACGGCCGACCGTGCGCGCTGCTGATTCTGGATGAATCAGCCTGTATTCTCAGCCGTTGCGGTGATCCGCAGACGGTGGAACAGCTGGCGGAGCTTGGGTTTCGCGACGGCAGCTACTGTGCGGAAAGCATCATTGGCAGTTGTGCCCTGTCACTGGCGACGATGCCGGGACAGCCGACAAAAACCTCTGGCGATCAGCATTTTAAACAGGCGCTGCATCCGTGGTCGTTCTGCTCGACGCCGGTCTTCGATAACCATGGTCGACTGTTCGGCTCCATCTCGCTGTGTTGTCTGGTAGAGCATGAGTGCGTTTCTGATTTATCCCTGACGCTGGCGATTGCCAGAGAAGTCGGCAACTCTTTGCTGACCGACAGCCTGCTGGCTGAATCCAACCGCCATCTGAACCAGATGTACGGGCTGCTGGAGAGTATGGATGATGGTGTGATGGCCTGGAACGAACAGGGCGTATTGCAGTTCCTCAATGCGCGTGCGGCGCTGCTTTTGCATCTCGATGCGCAGGCCAGTCAGGGGAAAAACATTCACGATCTTCTCAATCTCCCCATGCTGCTGCGCCGGGCGATCAAACATGCCCGCGGCCTGAATCACGTCGAAGTTACCTTTGAAAGCCAACATCAGTTTGTTGATGCCGTCATCACCCTGAAACCGATTGTTGAGGAGCAGGGCAACAGCTTTATCCTGCTGCTGCATCCGGTAGAGCAAATGCGCCAGCTGATGACCAGCCAGCTCGGCAAGGTGAGTCACACCTTTGAGCAGATGTCGACTGACGATCCGGAAACCCGCCGCTTGATCCACTTTGGACGCCAGGCAGCGAGGGGGAGTTTCCCGATCCTGCTGTGCGGAGAAGAGGGCGTTGGTAAGGAGCTGCTGAGTCAGGCCATTCACAATGAAAGCGAGCGCGCCAGCGGGCCGTATATCGCCGTGAACTGTCAGCTGTATGCCAACAGCGTGCTGGGGCAGGATTTTATGGGCAGTGCGCCCACCGACGATGAAAATGGCCGGTTGAGCCGTCTTGAACTGGCGAACGGCGGCACGCTGTTTCTGGAAAAAATTGAATATCTGGCGCCGGAGCTGCAATCCGCGCTGTTACAGGTGATCAAGCAGGGGGTATTAACCCGCCTGGATGCCCGTCGGCTGATTCCGGTGGATGTCAAAGTGATCGCCACCACCACGGTTGATCTCGCCAATCTGGTGGAGCAAAACCGCTTTAGCCGTCAGCTGTATTACGCGCTGCACTCTTTTGAGATAGTGATCCCCCCGCTGCGGGCGCGGCGTAACAGTATTCCCTCGCTGATTTATACGCGGCTGAATAGCCTGAAAAAACGCTTTTCATCCAGTTTGAAGATCGACGACGACGCGCTGGCACAGCTGGTGGCCTATTCGTGGCCGGGCAATGACTTTGAGCTGAACAGCATTATCGAAAACATCGCCATCAGCAGTGATAACGGCCATATTCGGCTGAGCAATCTACCGGATTATCTGTTTGCCGAACGTCCTGGTCTGGAGACGGCGTCTTCACTGCTGCCAGCCAGTCTGACCTTTACCGCTATCGAAAAAGAGGCGATTATCCATGCTGCTCGCGTCACCAGCGGACGCGTACAGGAGATGTCGCAACTGCTGAACATTGGTCGCACTACCTTGTGGCGCAAGATGAAGCAGTACGACATTGATGCCAGCCAGTTTAAGCGCAAGCATCTGGACTAGTTTCTTCAATTCTCGCCATCGAGAACAGCGCGTCTGACAGTCGGTTGATATAGCGTCTGGGTTCATCGCGTAACGTCAGCGTTCTGCTCATCGCGATAAGGACCCGCTCCAGTCGGCGCGCCAGGGTTCGCGCGACGTGTAGCTGTGCCGATGGCAGATTTTTCCCCGGAATAACAAACTCTTTGAGCGGGCCGCTTTGCGCCATATTGCGGTCAATAAGCTGCTCCAGCGCCTGAATATCCTCATCGCCAATACGCTGTTGTAAGCGAGCGAGTCCTTTCTCATCGCTGGCGAGTTCCGCACCCAGTACAAACAGCATCTTTTGCATGTCGTGCAGATCCTGGCGTAGTTCAGCCTGGTGCGTGCTGGCATAGCAGACGCCAAGCTGGGAAATCAGTTCATCCACCGTGCCATAGGCCTCAACGCGGATGTCGTCTTTGTCGATACGGCTGCCGCCAAACAGCGCGGTCGTGCCTTTATCGCCGGTTCGGGTATAGATGCGGTACATTTAATTTATCTCGCTGAAGGGAAGTACTTTAACCAGTTGACCGGCATTAGCACCGAGGACGCGGAGCTGGGCTGCTCCGGCGCGGATATGCCCACGGATCAGCGCCCGATCTTCGGGCAACTGGGCGTGGGTTAACGCAATATCACCCGTGGCGTTAAGACCCAGACCGACACGTAGCGTTGAGCTTTTGGCCGCAAGTTTGCTCAATGCCAGCGCGCAGTCATGCTCGTCGCAACAGATTGCCCGGCAAGGGACGCCTTGCTCTTCCAGTCCCCAGCACAGCTCATCAAGCACGCGAGTATCCTGCCAGCGTGAGTGATAAAACAGATGTACGCTCGGTGATGAAAGTGACATTGCGCCCCCTGCGTTATCAGAATGCCTGACGGAAGATCTCGGCAATTTCTTTCTCGTTCCCTTTGCGCGGGTTAGAGAAGGCGTTGCCGTCCTTCAGTGCCATCTCCGCCATGTACGGGAAATCGGCTTCTTTGACGCCCAGATCGCGCAAATGCTGCGGAATGCCGATGTCAGCGGAGAGACGGGCAATGGCGTGAATGGCCAGTTCGGCGGCATCCATGGTGGAAAGTCCGTCAGTGTTTTCGCCCATAAATTCTGCGATATCGGCAAATTTCTCCGGGTTAGCGATCAGGTTATAGCGCGCCACGTGCGGGAGCAGTACGGCATTCGCCACGCCGTGTGGCATGTCGTACAGACCGCCAAGCTGATGCGCCATTGCGTGAACGTAGCCGAGGTTGGCGTTGTTGAAAGCCATACCCGCCAGCAGAGAAGCGTAGGCCATGTTCTCGCGAGCTTTCAGGTTGCTGCCCAGTGCTACGGCCTGACGCAAGTTGCGTGCGATCAGGCGAATAGCCTGAATAGCGGCGGCGTCAGTGACCGGGTTGGCATCTTTGGAAATATAAGCTTCCACGGCGTGGGTCAGGGCATCCATCCCTGTTGCGGCGGTCAGCGGGGCGGGTTTGCCGAGCATCAGCAGCGGATCGTTAATGGAGACCGATGGCAGGTTGCGCCAGCTGACAATCACAAACTTCACTTTAGTTTTGGTATTGGTCAGCACGCAGTGGCGGGTGACTTCGCTGGCGGTACCGGCAGTGGTATTCACCGCAACGATAGGCGGCAGCGGGTTGGTCAGGGTTTCAATCCCGGCATAGCTGTAGAGATCACCTCCGTGAGTCGCCGCGATACCGATGCCTTTACCGCAGTCATGCGGGCTACCGCCGCCAACGGTAACGATGATATCGCAATGCTCTTTGCGAAAAACTTCCAGGCCGTCACGCACGTTGGTGTCTTTTGGGTTGGGTTCAACGCCGTCAAAAACCACCACGTCAATGCCCGCTTCACGTAGATGGGCGAGGGTTTTATCTACAGCACCGTCTTTAATGGCCCGCAGACCTTTATCAGTAACCAGCAGCGCTTTTTTACCGCCTAACAGTTTGCAGCGTTCGCCGACAACGGAAATAGCATTGGGGCCAAAGAAGTTCACATTTGGCACCAGGTAATCAAACATACGATAGCTCATAATATACCTTCTTAGATTTAAATTATAATTCAGAGAAACAATTCAGTGCGGTTTCTGCTAATAATCTGTCTTGTTCGACGGTACCGCCGCTAACGCCAACGGCACCAATTAATTTACCGTTTAATATGACAGGTAAGCCGCCGCCGAAAATAACAATGCGCTGTTGGTTGGTAAGCTGCAAACCATATAGCGAAGCACCCGGTTGTACCGCGTCGGTAATTTCATGGGTGCCCTGGCGCAGGCAGCAGGCGGTATACGCTTTATTAAGAGAGATATCACAGCTGGTGACAAACGCATCGTCCATGCGTTGCATTAGCAGCGTATTCCCGCCGTGATCCACCACGGAAAAGACCACCGGAACGTTGATCTCAAGCGCTTTAGCCTCAACGGCCTGCGCCATTTTTTTTGCAGCCGCCAGCGTAATGGTGGCAATTTGTTGGCTCTTATTCACAATCTCTCCTGAAAATGTTGTAGGGCTGAGGTCACGAAACATATCGCGCAACAGCTATTTTTATCATTGGCTTTACCTTATTTTCTCGCCGTACGTTATTAAGTCAATAGGACGGAAATTTCAGGAATATCAAATTTACCTTCCCGGTTTTGCGTTTATTGATAATGATCATTTAACCTCGTCACAATTAACGATGGATATTCCTGAATTGCGTTTCAATATGGAACGATGTGTTTTTATTAGGTGCCAAATTGGAACGAAATTAATTTTATTTTTTTATTGCTTGGCTCATTTAGAGTTCGGCCATTGCTGATGAAAGGCGAATGTCGGGTGTTGTATCCCCGGCAATATGGCCCGGCGTCCCTATTTTTTACCTTTTGAGTCAATAAATCATGAGAAGATCAAAACGATTCGAAGTGCTTGCGAAGCGGCCTGTAAATCAGGATGGGCTGATTGGCGAATGGCCTGAAGAGGGGCTGATCGCCATGGAAAGCCCCTACGATCCGGCGTCGTCGGTGAAGGTGGAAAATGGTCGTATTATTGAGCTGGACGGTAAGAGCCGCGCCGAGTTCGACATGATCGACCGTTTCATTGCCGACTATGCGATTAACGTGGCCGAGGCGGAGCGCGCCATGCAACTCGATGCGCTGGAGATCGCCAGAATGCTGGTGGATATCCATGTCAGTCGGGAAGAAATTATTGCCATTACCACCGCCATCACCCCGGCGAAAGCGGTGGAAGTGATGGCGCAAATGAACGTGGTGGAGATGATGATGGCGCTACAAAAAATGCGCGCCAGACGCACTCCCTCCAACCAGTGCCACGTGACTAACCTGAAAGATAACCCGGTACAGATTGCCGCCGACGCTGCTGAAGCGGGGATCCGCGGCTTTTCCGAGCAGGAAACGACGGTCGGGATTGCCCGCTACGCGCCGTTTAACGCCCTGGCACTGCTGGTGGGTTCCCAGTGTGGTCGCCCCGGTGTGCTGACGCAATGTTCCGTTGAAGAGGCCACGGAGCTGGAGCTGGGCATGCGTGGGCTTACCAGCTACGCCGAAACGGTGTCGGTATATGGCACAGAATCGGTGTTTACCGACGGTGATGACACGCCGTGGTCCAAAGCATTTCTCGCCTCGGCTTATGCGTCGCGTGGCCTGAAGATGCGCTACACCTCCGGCACCGGCTCGGAGGCGCTGATGGGCTATTCCGAAAGTAAATCGATGCTTTATCTGGAGTCACGCTGCATTTTTATCACTAAAGGCGCGGGCGTACAGGGGCTGCAAAACGGCGCGGTCAGCTGTATCGGCATGACCGGCGCTGTGCCGTCAGGGATCCGCGCAGTGCTGGCGGAAAACCTGATTGCCTCAATGCTCGACCTTGAAGTGGCCTCCGCCAATGACCAAACCTTTTCCCACTCCGATATTCGCCGTACTGCCCGTACCCTGATGCAGATGCTGCCGGGTACCGACTTTATTTTCTCCGGTTACAGCGCGGTACCCAACTACGACAACATGTTTGCCGGATCGAACTTCGACGCTGAAGATTTCGATGATTACAACATTCTGCAACGCGATCTGATGGTTGACGGCGGTCTGCGGCCGGTCACGGAAGAGGAAACCATCGCCATTCGCAATAAGGCCGCACGCGCCATTCAGGCGGTGTTCCGCGAACTGGGCCTGCCGCTGATTAGCGATGAAGAAGTCGAAGCCGCTACTTATGCTCACGGCAGCAAAGATATGCCTGCGCGTAATGTGGTTGAGGATTTGGCTGCCGTGGAAGAGATGATGAAGCGCAATATCACCGGGCTGGATATCGTCGGCGCGTTGAGTTGCAGCGGCTTCGAAGACATCGCCAGCAATATCCTCAACATGCTGAGACAGCGTGTTACCGGTGATTACCTGCAAACGTCGGCCATTCTGGATCGCCAGTTCGACGTCGTCAGCGCCGTCAACGACATCAATGATTATCAGGGACCAGGTACCGGCTATCGCATCAGTGCCGAACGCTGGGCGGAAATTAAAAATATTGCGGGCGTGGTTCAGCCCGGCTCGATCGAATAAGGCGGTACACAGTGGAATGCACAACTGAACGTAAGCCGGTTTTCACCTTACAGGTGAGCGAAGGCGAGGCGGCTAACGCGGATGAACGCGTGGATGAGGTGGTGATTGGCGTCGGCCCGGCCTTTGCTAAGTATCAGCATAAAACCTTGATTGATATGCCGCACAACGCGATTTTGAAAGAGCTGGTTGCAGGCATCGAAGAAGAGGGGTTACATGCGCGGGTAGTGAGGATCCTGCGCACCTCGGATGTTTCTTTTATGGCATGGGATGCGGCAAATCTCAGCGGCTCAGGCATTGGGATTGGTATCCAGTCGAAAGGAACCACGGTGATTCATCAGCGCGATCTGCTGCCGCTAAGTAACCTGGAACTGTTTTCTCAGGCTCCGCTGCTGACGCTGGAAACCTATCGTCAGATTGGTAAAAACGCCGCGCGATATGCACGTAAAGAGTCGCCTTCTCCGGTGCCAGTGGTCAATGACCAGATGGTGCGCCCTAAATTTATGGCCAAGGCCGCGCTGTTTCATATCAAAGAAACCAAACACGTGGTGCAGGATGCTGCGCCTGTCACGTTGCATATTGCACTGGTAAGGGAATGACCATGAACGACAACATCATGACCGCGCAGGATTACCCATTAGCCACCCGCTGCCCGGAGAAAATCCAGACGCCTACCGGTAAGCCGCTAACCGACATTACCCTTGAGAATGTGCTGGCGGGCCGCGTAGGACCACAGGATGTGCGTATTTCTCAGCAAACGCTGGAGTACCAGGCGCAGATTGCCGAGCAGATGCAGCGTCATGCCGTGGCGCGCAATTTTCGTCGTGCGGCAGAACTGATTGCGATCCCGGATGCCCGCATTCTGGAGATCTACAACGCGCTACGGCCGTTTCGTTCTTCGTTTGCCGAGTTGCAGGCTATTGCCGATGAACTGGAACACACCTGGCACGCCAGGGTGAACGCCGGGTTTGTCCGCGAATCGGCAGAGGTATACCAGCAGAGAAATAAGCTGCGTAAAGGCAGTCAGTGACGGAGGCAGCATGCCGTTAATTGCAGGGATCGATATCGGCAACGCCACTACCGAAGTGGCGTTGGCGCAGGATGGCCGGTTTATCGGCAGCGGGATTGTCGCCACGACCGGGATGAAAGGCACGCGGGATAATATCGCCGGGGTAGTCGCGTCCCTGCAGCAGGCGCTGGATAAAACGCCGTGGTCGCTGCAGGACGTGGCAAAAATCTGCATCAACGAGGCCGCACCAGTGATTGGCGATGTGGCGATGGAAACCATCACTGAAACCATCATTACCGAATCAACAATGATTGGCCATAACCCGCAAACGCCCGGCGGCGCTGGCGTGGGTATGGGAACCACCATCGCTGTAGAGAAGTTGGCAGCGTTGAGCGAGGATCGATTTGCCCAAGGCTGGATACCGTTGGTGGGTGAGGATATGGATTTCCTTGAGGCGGTTTGGTTTATCAATGAAGCGCTGGATCGCGGTGTCAACGTGGTGGCGGCCATCCTGAAAAAGGATGATGGCGTGCTGGTGAATAATCGCCTGCGTCGGCCAATGCCGGTGGTTGATGAAGTCACTCTGCTGGAGAAGGTACCGGAAGGCGTGCTGGCGGCGGTGGAAGTGGCGGCCCCGGGACAGGTGGTGCGGGTACTGTCGAATCCTTACGGTATCGCGACCTTCTTTGCCCTGACCCCTGAGGAAACGCAAACTATCGTCCCCATTGCCAGAGCGCTGATTGGCAACCGTTCCGCCGTGGTGCTGAAAACCCCGCAGGGCGATGTGCGATCAAGAGTGATCCCGGCGGGTAAGATCTTTATCCGTGGTGAAAAGCGTGGCGGTGAAGCCGACGTAGCGCAAGGCGCGCAGGCTATTATGCAGGCGATGAGCGCCTGCGCGCCCGTGTGTGATATTCGTGGTGAAGCAGGCACGCATGCAGGCGGCATGCTGGAGCGGGTGCGTAAGGTGATGGCCTCGCTGACCGGTCATGACATGAACACGGTGCATATTCAGGATCTGTTGGCGGTCGATACATTTATTCCGCGCAAGGTGCAGGGCGGCATCGCCGGAGAGTGTTCAATGGAGAACGCCGTGGGCATTGCGGCGATGGTGAAAGCCGATCGTTTACAGATGCAGGCCATCGCCAGTGAGCTTAGCGTCCGGTTAAACACTCTGGTTGAGGTGGGTGGCGTGGAGGCCAACATGGCCGTGGCGGGGGCGTTAACTACGCCCGGATGCGCTGCACCGCTGGCGATCCTCGACTTAGGCGCAGGATCTACCGATGCCGCCGTCATCAATAGCGACGGCGTAGTGAAAGCGGTACATCTGGCCGGCGCGGGGAATATGGTCAGCCTGTTGATTCAAACTGAGCTGGGCTTAAGCGATGCATTTCTGGCGGAGGAAATTAAAAAATACCCGCTGGCAAAAGTGGAGAGCCTGTTCAGCATTCGCCATGAGAACGGTGCGGTGGAGTTTTTCCGCGAACCGCTCAGTCCGTCAGTATTCGCCAAAGTGGTGTACTTGAAAGAGGGCGAGCTGATCCCGGTAGATAACCAGACTTCGCTGGAAAAAATCCGTCTGGTGCGCCGACAGGCTAAAGAGAAGGTTTTTGTGATCAACTGCCTGCGCGCGTTACGCCAGGTGTCACCCGGAGGCTCTATTCGCGATATGACGTTCGTGGTGCTGGTAGGCGGTTCTTCGCTGGATTTCGAAATCCCGCAGATGATCACCGATGCGCTGGCGCATTACGGCGTTGTCGCCGGGCAGGGCAATATTCGAGGTACCGAAGGGCCGCGTAATGCGGTGGCAACAGGACTGGTTTTAGCTGGAGAAGCAAAAAAATAGCGCAGAAAACAGCCGCGCAAGCGTTTAGCTGCGGGGTAAGTCAAATAAAGGCGATGTTCTCTTTGATATCCCGGCGGAGTTGGGTACATAGTATAAATGTGTCTCTCACGTGGTTAATTTTAAGGATAAGAGCATGCCAACAGCAATTGAGAAAGCATTGGATTTTATTGGTGGTATGAACACTTCGGCGTCAGTACCCCATTCAATGGATGAAAGCACCGCTAAGGGAATCTTAAAGTATTTGCATGACTTAGGTGTGCCAGCGAGTCCGGAAGTTGTGATGGCACGGGGTGAGCAAGAGGGATGGAATCCCGAGTTCACGAAAAAAGTGGCCGGATGGGCAGAGAAAGTCGCCTCCGGTAACCGCATCCTTATCAAGAACCCAGAGTATTTTTCAACCTATATGCAGGAGCAGCTCAAAGAGCTAGTGTGAGCTGACTATCGAATTAAACTCTAACGGACGTTTCCATCCCAGGATGGCGGCGTCCAAATGGGGTTGCCAGTGACAGTTTTGGACTGCCGATCCATTTCTATTCGTCAAATTAATGTCTATATATTTATTGAATAAATATATAGTTCATAACTTACTACGTTGCCATTACCGCGTCATTCTTAGATGATCTACATTTCATAAAACACTTGATTCCATTTTGTCTCTATTAAGAAAAATAAAATGTGAACGCAGTCAATTCTGTAAACGTAAAAGATAAATATTGTATACGCGGATGTTTGTTGGCAAACAGACAGGTGGCAATCAGGATCTTTTACGGAACATTGTGTATGAAAAATAATATTGAAGAGACAATAGGTAAGTACTTACCTATTTTAATGATATTACCTTTGGCGGGGTTGGCAGAGTTGGCGTCTTTATATTCAATCCAAGCTTTATTACCAAAGTTAAGTGAGGTTTATAATATCCCATTGAATCAGGTAGGGATGATTTTGTCTGCTGAGATGGGGTTTCTGGCATTAGCCATGTTATTTAGCGGCACGTTATCTGACCGTTTTGGGCGAAAGCCAATCATTTTTTATTCGTTGCTGGCAGGAGGTATTTTAACTCTACTGTGCGCAACCGCATCATCATGGCCGATGCTGGTGGTATACCGCGCTTTGCTCGGCATTGCAGTAAGTGGTATTACGGCGGCCGTTACAGTCTATATCAGTGAAGAAGTCTCTCCAGCTTTGGCAGGGATTGTTACTGGATATTTTATTTTCGGCAATTCGCTAGGGAGTATGTCTGGTCGTGTGTTTGCAACTTTAATGATGGAGCACGTATCTATAGATACGATTTTCTTTATCTTCGGTGGTGTTCTGATTGCTATGGCACTCGCAGTGAAGTTGTTTCTCCCGACATCCCGACTGTTTGTTCCTACACCTTCACTACAGCTTGGTGCAGTGTTGAAAGGTGGGTTGGAACATTTTAAGAATATCCGCGTATCATTATGTTTTATCATTGGATTTATTCTTTTTGGCTCTTTTACGTCCATCTTTAATTTTCTGGCGTTTTACCTGCATCGACCGCCTTATGAGCTGAGCTACACCTGGATAGGTTTGATTCCAGTCAGCTTCTCATTAACTTTTTTTCTTGCGCCATATGCTGCTCGTGTTGCGTTGAATATTGGGTCGATGAATGCGCTCAGTATGCTGATCATCTGTATGATGGTCGGTGCATTTCTCACGCTGATCGCCCCCTCTCTGTGGGTTTTCATTTCAGGTATCGTTTTACTGTCAGTCGCATTTTTCTCTGCTCATTCCACCGTATTAGCCTGGGTCAGTTCACGGAGTCCAAAAGCAAAAGGACAGGCGACATCGTTTTATCTGCTTTGCTACTACTCTGGCGGTGCAGTAATGGGGTATTTAAACGGGTATCTTTTCTCCTGGCAGGGATGGAATGCTATTGCGGTATCATGTCTGGTGATGTTGGGGATAGGATTATTTATCTGCCGGTTTATTTTCGCAAAATATGAGAAACAACCGCAAATCAAAACACAGTCAGTTCAGGAGAGTTTCTGATTATAGACACGAAGTGTGTTTTTATACTTTCCATAATGGAATCATCATTTTTTCATTAATGTGTCACTATAGCTAAAAGCTTAAATTGTGAATATTTGGCTACCCGGATATTCGTTGCTCCAGGAATATATATGTCTGCTAAAACGCTGTATGAGAAATTAGTTGAGTCACATACCATTCGTGAACTTGATAACGAAGGACATGTTTTACTTTATATTGATCGTTCAATACTGAATGAATATACCAGCCCGCAGGCATTTAGCGGGTTAAGAGAACGCGGTCGCACCGTTCGGCACCCCGACACGTTTTTATTGAATATTGACCATGTTAATCCTACCCGGTCGCAACGGGATGTCTTAATGACCGATCCGGGAGGACAGCTACAGGTTGATTACTTTCGGGAAAATGCCGCTGACTTTGGCATCACATTATTTGATGTGCTGGATCCGCGTCAGGGGATTGAACACGTGGTTGCTCATGAACAAGGGCTAGTGATGCCTGGCATGGTGATCGCCGCCGGGGATAGTCACACGACAACCTACGGTGCATTTGGCGCGCTGGGCTTTGGTATCGGGACGTCGGAAATTGAACATCTGCTGGCCACACAGACGCTGGTTTACCGCAAGCTCAAAACCATGCGCGTAAGCGTTCAGGGAGAGCTACCTTTCGCCTGTTCCGCAAAAGATATTGTTCTTGAATTGCTTGAACGTATTGGCGCTGATGGCGCGACCGGATATGCCATTGAATTTGAGGGGGAGGCCATCAGCGCGTTGAGCGTTGAAGGACGAATGACGCTCTGCAACATGGCGGTAGAAGCGGGGGCGCGTGGTGCCATTATTGCGCCGGATAAAAAGGTTTTTGACTATATCTATGGTAAACCGCAAATGCCTGTAGGTGAACTCTGGCAGCAGGCATTGCTGGAATGGTCACAGTTGAGCAGCGATGCTGATGCGGTCTTTGATAAGACGGTGGCGATCAACTGCCATGATCTTGAGCCTAAAGTCACCTGGGGAATCAGTCCGGATCAAACGGGTTCCATCACCGGACGTGTCCCTTTCCCGGAACAGGAAACCAATCCGCTTAAACGCCTGGCGCTTGAGAAGGCCCTTCATTACATGGGATTAACGGCTGGCATGTTGCTGAAAGATATTCGTATCTCTCACGCTTTTATTGGTTCATGCACAAATGGTCGCATTGAGGATTTGCGTGCCGTTGCGAAGGTGCTTGAAGGGCGCAAAATTGCCAGCCATGTTCGCGGGATCATTGTGCCCGGTTCAACAATGGTCAGACGCCAGGCGGAAGAAGAAGGACTGGCGAAAATCTTTATTGCTGCCGGTTTTGAATGGCGACAGTCAGGTTGCTCAATGTGCCTTGCGATGAATGAAGATGTGTTGTCGCCCGGCGATCGCTGTGCATCAGGTACGAACCGTAATTTCCCTGGACGACAGGGCGCTGGAGCAAGAACGCATTTGATGAGTCCGGCGATGGTTGCGGCGGCGGCGGTAGCGGGGCATCTGGTCGATGTTCGGTCATTACTTCAGGCAGGGGAATAAGATGGATACGTTTAAGCAAATCAGCGGGCGAATTGCGCCGATGCTGGAATCGAATATCGACACCGATGTGATTATGCCAAAACAGTTCCTGAAAGGGATCGATCGCCAGGGGCTGGATAAAGGAGTGTTTTTCGATCGTCGCTTTATGGCTGGCGGCCAACCAAATCCTGATTTTATTCTGAACATGCCGGGCTGGCAGAGCGCAAAATTCCTGCTGGTTGGCCCCAATTTTGGCTGTGGATCGAGTCGCGAACACGCCGTATGGGGATTAAAACAACTGGGAGTACGGGGGCTGATAGGTAGCACATTTGCAGGCATTTTCGATGATAACTGCCAACGCAACGGGATCCTCACGCTCTCATTAGATGAACCTGCTTTAGCGCGCCTTGCGCAGCTTGCCGCGAGTGCTGATACCAATGCTATCACTGTTTCACTCGATCGCTGCGAAATTACGGCGGCAGAGGAAACGATCCCCTTTGTGATCAGTGAACTCAAACGGGAGATGCTGGTCGCAGGCGAAGATGCGATAGCCTGGACATTGCAATACTTGCCGGAGATTGAAAATTTTGAGGTTGCGCATTATTCACGGCGGCCGTGGTTAAAACGCCCTGCATCCCCGCGCGGTTAAGGAAGAAGACTGCAATGAAACTGGTTCAATATCTTGTGAACGGTGGCAAACGCTACGGCATTATGCAGGAAACCGGAATAATCGATCTCTCGCAGCGGCTTGGCGACAAATATCCCACGTTGAAATCTCTACTATGTGCTAACGCGCTGACGGATGCGGCGTTATGGTGTGATGAGCTGGCGGATTATTACTACCAGGATGTCGCCTTTCTGCCGGTGATTGACGATCCGCAGAAGATCATCTGTGTCGGAATGAATTACGCCGATAAGCGTATTGAGTTTAATGAAACCAACCCGGCTCCAACCCTTTTTGTCCGCTTTGCGGATTCTCAGACCGGGCATAATGGCCCGCTGCTGAAGCCTGAAAATACCAATGAGTTTGACTACGAAGGTGAATTAGCCGTAGTGATTGGGCGGCCATGCTCCCGGGTCAGCGCTGAGGATGCTTTAGATTATGTCGCCGGATACAGCTGCTATATGGATGGTTCAGTGAGGGACTGGCAGCATAGCTGGTTTACGGCTGGAAAAAACTGGCCTTCGACAGGAGCATTCGGTCCGTGTCTGGTGACCACAGACGACATTCCCGATCCCCAGATGCTACGTTTACTGACGCGACTAAACGGGCGGGAGGTGCAGAACGAATCTACGGCAAATATGATCCATCCTATCGCTTCACTCATTGCTTATATAAGCACCTTTACTCTGCTTTCCCCTGGCGACACGCTCCTCACAGGGTCGCCTGGTGGAGTGGGCAAAAAACGCGTTCCACCGCTGTTTTTACACGATGGTGATGTTATTGAAGTTGAGATTGAACATATTGGAACCCTGCGTAATGTCGTCCGGGATAGCCGTTATTTAACATCATCTGTTAGCTGGCATGACGGGAGAAAGTGATGAGTACACTGATTGAATGCGGCGCTTCTCCGTTTATTCCGGGGTTTGCACTCAAGGATGTTCGTCTGGAAAATGGTCTGACGGTAAGAGTGGCTATCGGAGGCAGCGGTTCACCTTTGGTACTGCTACATGGGCATCCGCAGAATCATACAACATGGCGGAAAGTCGCACCGACATTGGCGCAAAATCATACAGTCATTTTGCCGGATTTGCGTGGCTATGGCGACAGCGATAAACCAACGAGCGATCCGGCGCATCGTACCTATTCAAAGCGCACCATGGCGCAGGATATTGTCATGTTAATGGACGCGCTCGGCTTTTCCCGTTTTGCCTTCGTAGGGCACGATCGTGGCGGACGCGTAGGACACAGGCTCGCGCTGGATTATCCGGATCGTGTGACCTGTTGTACTTTTATCGACATTGCTCCAACCGCGACGATGTACGCCTTAACCGATAAATCCTTTGCTACGCGTTACTTCTGGTGGTTTTTCCTGATTCAACCCTTCCCGTTACCTGAAACGATGATTGCGCACGATCCGGCATTTTTTCTGCGTAAGCATATTTCGGGTCAGCTAAAAATAGAGGGCGCGACCTCGCAGGAAGCATTCAATGAATACCTGCGCTGTTACCAGAACCCTGAAATGATCCACGCGATCTGTGAGGACTACCGGGCTGCTGCGACGATTGATTTGGACGATGATGCCGCAGATACGTCTGCGCGTATTCGGTGCCCGTTGCAGCTGCTGTGGGGCGGACTGGGAACGGTAGGGCAACTGTATGATGTGATTGATACCTGGAAAGAAAAGGCGCTAAACGTTCAGGGGGAAGCATTGCCTTGCGGACACTCCCCGCAGGAAGAGTGCCCTGAGTACTTTATCCAGAAACTTCAGTCCTTTTTACATTCAGTGTTATAACTCGGTCATCCTTTGCAACTTCGCACTGATGCTATGAAAACGACGCCTGTAGGAAAAAAACATCGCCAGCCCCTTGAGGGCTGGCCTTCTGTTGAAGATCTTTTCGTTTTTGTCACCGTTGCTCGCAATGGTGGATTTGCCCGGGCAGCGCTGGAGCTGGGGCTATCTCCCTCCTATATCAGCAAACGTATTGCTATCCTTGAAAAATGTCTCAACGCCCGGCTTTTTTTTCGCAATAACAGAGTGATGCGTCTCACACCGGAAGGCGAAAATGCGCTGAGTGGAGCTATGCAGGTCGTCAGTGAAATGGATGGTTTTGTAAGTCGTCTGGACAATCAACGAGGTGTGTTGGCTGGTAATATCACCATCAACTGCTCATTTGGTTTTGGGCATAAATATGTCGCAGAGGCGCTGTCGTCATTTATGATCGCCTATCCTGATATTACGGTAAAACTCACGCTAACGGATCGTGAAGTGGATCTGGTGGAAGAGGGGGTCGATATTGAAATTCGCGTTGGGGATGATATCAACGAATTGTATATCGCACGGCAGTTAGCCACTAATCGACGGATCCTGTGTGCTTCCCCTGAATACCTCGAACGCCACGGCAAGCCAGAGTCTGTTAGTGCGCTTGTGCAGCATGATTGCCTGATGATTCAGGAAAAAAACTCGGCATTTGGCAATTGGATATTAACGGACGGTAAGCAGCAGACACATTGCCGACTAAACGGTTTTCATTCTTCCAACAGTGGCAGTGTGGTGCTTATTTGGGCACTGAAAGGCCATGGCATTACCTTGCGGTCGGAATGGGATGTTGCGCAGTATATTGAACGAGGTGAGCTGGTTCACGTGTTGCCTCAGTGGTATCAGGAAGCGAATATCTGGGCTGTATATACCCGGCGTTCATCAAGTTCTGATCGTATCAAAACCTGCATTGATTTCCTCACGGAGCATCTTGCGCAATGCTTGCCAGGCGGTAAAGCTTCGGGCGTGTTGTAATCAGTCGGCGCCAATTGTCGTGGCGCCGGATGCTCTTACTTACGTTTACTGTTAGGTGTTCTTTTTGCCAGCACCCAGTAGCTTTTAGGGCGTTGAGTTGGTGGCGCGGTTTTGTTATCCGCTATCGTGGCGAAGTTATCTTTTACCCCACCACGTGGCCCAACCTCCACATAGATACCTCCATTGTTTCCGGATTTCTCACCTGGTTTTAACGTCATATTTTACCTCCTGATTTTTGGGTGACGATTATCGGAGGTAGAGAGTTCTATTGGTATCGGCTGGACGGCATTGGCTGAAATGCCTAAACGCTGGGGTAACTTATAAGAGGAGTCATTGATACTAAAAAGGACCTGCGATTTCTCGCAACTCCTTGATATATTTGGTGGCCCCTGCTGGACTTGAACCAGCGACCAAGCGATTATGAGTCATAAAATTGGTATGTTTTTAATTGTTCGTCATTGTCTCTATTTGTATTTTTAATTATCTATAATCAATCAGTTATGAAGTTATTTTTGTTTCTGATTGGTTCTCTCATTTCCCCATTGTACTATCCTTACCTGACCCATTACCTGACCCAAAATGGGCATTGGGTCAGGTAACGCTTATCCTCAGAAAGGTAACCTCATGGCCGCTAATCTTACCGAGACTGCTATACGTGGATTGAAGACAAAAAGTACGTCGTACTACGTGTGGAGCAACAGTGCTCAACGTGGCACCGGCAGGCTTGGCGTTAAGGTTCAGCCTTCAGGCAGCAAAGTTTTTTATTTCCGTTATTACGTTGAGAAAGGGAAGAAAGAGAAGTTCATCCAGTTGGGCATCTGGCCTGAGATGAAGCTGGTGACGGCCAATGAGTTGGCGAAAAAGTATGGAGCCTGGCTTGTTGAAGGAAAAGAGCCCCAACAAGAGCTTGAGCAACAACGCCTGGCCGAAGAGCACCTTATGCAGATCCATCGCTCTCAAGGATCGTTTGATGAGCTGGTGCATGGCTACGTTAACAAGATGAAGCTCGACAATAAGCGGACCTGGGCTGATGTCCTGAAGCGTCTTGAAAAAGAGTGCTACACGGTTATCCCTCGAGAAACCAAAGCGAAAGATGTAACACCTCTGCAGATCAAAACCATCCTCTCAGGCATTATCCAGCGTGATGCGGTGGTGCATGCTAACCGGATTCGCTCGTATCTGATGGCAGCATTTAACTACGGCTTAAAAGCCGATAACGATCCGATGAATACCAGTGTGGGTATTACGTTCGGTCTTGAAGTAAATCCGGTATCGGCCATACCGAAACAGTCTTCGGCGGAAAAAGTGGGTGATACATGGTTAACGCTGGAAGAGCTACGTTTTGTCATGGAGCAGTTCGCTCAGGCAACTAACGTTGGGCCACTGATGCAGCACCTAATCCGCTTCTGTGTTTATGCTGGCGGGCAGCGTCCGTTTGAAATGATTGCCAGCCAGTGGAGCGCGATTGACTGGCAGCAAAAGACGCTCCTGGTAATTGCCGATGTATCGAAAAACAAACGGGAGCACCTGATCCCGCTGACTGAATCGGCATTAAGTGAATTAGCCTCAGTGAAAGAACTGACTAAGGAAAGTAACAGCCCCTATATCTTCCCGCTCTCGACCAACGGCGAACGACCGGTGCGTACCGATAGTCTGGCGCGTTCCATCATGTATTTCCGGGCTTTTAATCCTGAGTTTAAAGTTTTCACGGCGCGAGATTTACGTCGCACCTGTAAAACGTTGATGGGGGAGGCGGGGATCAGCAAAGAGATCCGCGACCGTATCCAGAATCACGCTTTGAACGACGTTAGCTCGAAACACTATGATCGTTATGATTACCTTACTGAAAAGCGCAGGGCGCTTGAGATCTGGGAAGATCGGATTAACAACTATCAACGACAGCAGGAAAACAACGTTGTGAACTTGTTTGGGCGGAGGTGAGAGCTTGGCAAAATATGAGCTTAATTCAGCAGAAGAGCGCTATCAGCCGGGCTCTGGTGATTTGGTGCTATCTAATAAACTGGGGATCATTGATGAAGAGGAAATGGAGGCGCTGGAATCGGGCCTACTGCTGATGCTGTATGAGCAGCTATTTATTGAGGGCCAGCCGCCTGAGGCGCTGGCTTTTGAGCACATCAGCAGGTGGCATCGCCAGTGGCTGGGGAATGTGTATGACTGGGCGGGGAGGTTGCGTAATGCCAACTTAACTAAGGACGGCTTCCAGTTTGCCGCTGCCGACAGGATTCCACTTCTTCTCGATGGTTTCGAGAAACAGTTTCTCGCTCAGTCTGGTGCGCTGAAATCCTTGGCTCGTCTGGAGCTGGTAAGTTATCTGGCTGAATGCCATGTGGAGTTTATTTTGATCCACCCATTCAGAGAAGGTAACGGGCGTCTGTCGCGGCTACTTTGCGATGTGCTGTCGGTTCTGGCAGGGAAGGGCTTACTTGATTACAGCCTGTGGGATGAGCAGAAGGCGTTTTACTTCAAGGCAATACAGGCTGGTGTGTCAGGGAACTACAGCCCTATGATGCAACTGGTGAGCGACATCTTGCCAGATTAACGGGCGAGGCCAACGGCTTTTGCCTGTGCCTGATTTTGTTTGAGTTGCTGCTCAATTTTGTGCACAGAAACACCGGTTTCAATTGCGGTTGAGCTGGCAACAGAACGATAGATTTGAGTTTTAGTGATCTGACTATGTACTGTTTTTTTTGTCATCGTGAAAGCCTCGCTGTCTCAGTCCTGATTCTAGTGCGGATTGGGGGGGCTAGCAAGACTGTTATCAGCTCACCAAATGCATAATTCAGCCGCTGGTTATCTTAGGCGGTCGGAGAGGTGAATTCGGAACTGTACTCATTTTTGACCAAGATCACATAATCTGTATTATCATAAGTGATGTTTAATATTATTTGGTTTATAACTCAACGAGTTAATTGATTTTAATGGTGGGTTTGATGAACTCTAATTTTGTTTCTTTATCAAAAGTTTCAGATGATACGGTTGTCGAGAAAATTCTTGATGAGTGGTTTGTAAAGAAAATCAATCTTTTTTTGTATTTTGGAGGAAGCGGTAAAAAGTGCAGGCTATCAAGATGCATTTCTCCCTCTCTACATATAGGCGGAGAGCAGGTAATAACTAATGGGGATGAGTTTTATCTGTCAGAAGAAAGTGACGCACATTCAATTTTAAAATTTATCCCTGACCTACCATTAACTTCTCATTTGACGATCACTAAAGGTTTTAAAATATCAAGATCTATTCGCGGGGAGTATTTCAATTATGAATATTCCGGCAGTGCGTTAGGATACTGGGTAGTTGTCCCTACCCAAATATCAGCTTTTAATAATGGTAATTATCTTCTAACTGATAAGAAGTCATTCAGTTTGAAGGCTGGTTTGTCAGGGGCAGTATATATTTATAGTGTTTACGATGAGGACTATTTGATTTTTGAAGATGACTCTTTTGTTAGCAATAATGACCTGTATATTGATATAAAGGTACTTGATTCTTTTCTTCCTCTTTTTGACTCCAAACAGAGTAAACACGTTGATTTTATACTTGAAAAGTCTCTCTCGAGTAAATTTTTAACATCAAAATACAACATCGCACTTTATTTGATGATGAACAAACTTGTTGTAAGGAGCGGTGATACTCCTGTTGTAAGTAAATTTAAACTCGACTACGACGAAATGTGGAAAGGAAATGTTTCTGAAAGCACACTCTGCGAGTGGTTTGAAAAGCCTGAGTTGTATATAGAAAAAAGGCAGCGATTGACGCCTGAGAAGAAGAAAGGGTTGTATTTATTCCTCACCCTCTTTATTAAGAAGGAAGGGATAAAAAATACCAAGGAGAAAGCGTCTGTAATCGCGGAAAAATTAAACGAACTGGCGCTTCAGGAGTATCAACTGGACGAAGTGATTTTCACTGCTAATCATGTTAAACCTTGGCTAGAAAAGCCCCTTAGCTAATGTCTTACTAAGCGCTTATCCAAAATTGCATTCCTTCCCAAATCTTCTGTTCTGAAACATGATTGTCTCCACCGAAACCACAGGAGGCAATCATGACCAAATCTTTTAATCAACCCACAGCTGACCAGCGCTTGCAGGCGCTACAAAACTATGGCGAACCTTCAGATCGCTTAGTAAGGGAGAAAGAGCGCCAATATATCACATCGATTTCCCGGTCAACAGCTTGGAAGCTTGAACAAATAGGCAAGTTTCCGCGACGTAAACCACTGGGGGCTAAGTCGTGTGGCTGGTTGCTTAGCGATCTTCTTTACTGGATCAGTGAGCGCTAAGGATCCTGTTTTTCTAGTATTTTTCATCTAATGGTTGGGAATGCATCTTGCTATTTCCACTATTAATAGCGGAATAGCAACTCAACCGGAGGTACTTTTAACATTAAATGATGATGAGGTTTTATGTCGGGAGATCGAGAGTTCCCCATACATGTGCTTCCCGCAAGGGCGGGACATGCAATCTATGAAGTAGTGCAACAAACTCAGGCACCACTTTCCATGGTTGCTGCAGATATGCTTGGTGTCATTTCCCTTGTTTGTCAGAACCGAATTGATGTTTGTAGATTGAATAATCTGCGGAGCCCGACATCACTTTTTATTGTGACAATTGCGGAATCAGGGGAACGGAAAAGCACGGTAAGTAAGTTGTTAATGAAGCCCATTTACCAACTAGAGGAACGGCTATTTGACCTATATAAACAAGAAATAATTAAGTGGCGGTATAACGTAAAGATTTTCAAGGCGGAAGAGAAAGCTTTGATGTCAAGACTGAAGTCAGAGATCCGTGGTGGCAAAGATCCAACCATAACACGTGAAAGTCTGAGTATGCTGCAAGATAGTTATCCTGTAGAGCCTGTCAGATATAAGTTGACGTTTAATGATACCACACCAGCGGCGATAAAAGAGTATCTCTGTGGTGACTGGCGATCAGTTGGCATTTTATCAGATGAGGCTGGGACCATATTTAATGGTTATGCATTAAATGAATTGCCGTTTGTCAACAAAATGTGGGATGGCGCAACGTATTCAGTCGAAAGGAAAAATGCACCTGAGAGGTTAATAAAAAATGCCAGATTGACATTATCCCTACAGGTTCAGTCTGTAGTTATCAATAGATATATTGAAAGAAAAGGGGATATAGCAAAAGGGATAGGATTTTTTGCTCGTACACTTATTTGTCGTCCCTTTTCCACACAAGGATATAGACAAATAACTAATCCTGTTGTCTCAAGTGAACATTTGCCTGTGTTCCATGAGCGATTAATGGAGATCATCAATGAGAGTATCGAAAACAAAGATGAACGTATTTGCCTGCATTTCTCGCCAGAAGCAAGACAGAGATGGATTGCATTTTATAATCAAGTTGAAACAGAAATGCGGCTACTCGGATTTCTTTCAGACTTTAAAGATTATGCATCTAAAATCGCTGAAAATATGGCAAGGATTGCTGCATTATTACACTATTTTAATGGTGATGAAGGGGATGTATCACTTACCGCTGCTGAAGCTGCTATAGAAATAAGTGCATGGTACGTAGATGAGTATATAAAATTATTTTCCAAACAACAGAAGTTAGATATGGTCAATACAGATGCAGATGAGCTTTATTGGTGGATAAAAGAATATTGCAATCAAAATTTTTTACCATATATGAGGAAGAATACCATACTGCAATATGGGCCTAACCGGTTCAGGGACCGCGGTAAAGTAAATGAATTATTAAGCACTCTTTATTCTCAAGGGAAGATAAAGGCTGCTAAAAAAGGAAAAACTATCTTTATACAGGCGATGGATACCTGGGGGATTTAATGAAGTAAAAAAAATACCATCGATATACTTGCTTGTTCTAACTAATTGCAGAGTTATTTTGGAACTGCCAGCGCAGGCAGGTGATAGCTTTTGCCTAAATTTAAATGTTGGAAAGGTAATATACATTTATTTGATGAATCACTCATAACATATCCCTGTGAATAGCAGGGATATTAAAATCAGAGATGTATGATGAAACTTTACCAAGGTACTCATGGCGATCATATTCTCGCTTACAGAGATAAAATTGCTCTGACAGTCAGTAATGCTATCAATCAGTTTCCACGTACTATGGCATTAAGAGCGGATCTTCATTACCCACCTATTTTAGATAATGGTGATACGGTATGCTGTTTTCCTAACCTTGAACCCGGTGCAATATCACGATTTCTGGATTCGATGAAAGCGATTTTGGAAGCACATGAACATCGCAGAAAGTTTGCTGGGATCAGAGTCAATAAGAACGTTGTACGTAATGTCTGGGCAAGAGAATACTCAAAGAATGGCAAATGCCATTTCCACATTTGCTTGTTCTTTAACAAAGATGCTTACTACCATCTGGGGCATCTCAAACATAGTGGTACACTTAGCAATCTGATAGTCAGGGCGTGGTATAGCGCTCTCGGCTTGGAACTTGAAGATTGTCGTGAAATTGTACATTTTCCGGACAATTGCAGGTATGTGCTCAACGTAAACGATCCTGATTTTGACATCATATACAATGAGTTGCTTGAACGACTGGATTACTTGACCAAGCTTGATACGAAGGTATTTGGTGAGGGAGATAGAAGTTTCGGGTGTAGTCGGGGATAATTTTTACTGCAATGGCCTTTCTTATGCGAGAAAGGCCAAATCAAACCAGATAACGTTAATTATTTAACTTATTCACTTACTGCAATCTGCGCTTCGGATAAAAATATAGCATCCAGAATTTTTGTAGATTGCTGTAGCTTTTCAAGAGCTGTTTGCAATGGAAAAAATACTTCATGTTCCACTGGAAACTCACCATGCTCTTTCCAGCATTCAGTGAGTAAATTAGGTTCAATCGTGACAGGTAAGAAATAGTTACCTTTCCCTTGTTCCAATAGCCCTAGTGTCTGCAGTTGCTCACGGTAGGATTGCTGAACATTACTCGCATAACTAGCAATCTTTTTGACTCCACCAAAATACCCAGCGTTCAATTTAAACTCAAAACCAAACTGCCCCTGCTCGGTTCCCGTACCTGTCAGGACGGCTAAAATATAATCATTCCCTTCAGTAACAGTCGAACTGTTTTCAAACCAATATTTGCAGTTAACGCCTTCAATGACCCAGGCTGGATGGGCTAGCCAGCAATAATCCTGATGTTCATAATTTGCTTTACCTACCCAGCTGTTGTCTTTCATAAATCTTTCAACACACTGATCAAAGCTTTTCCAGAAGGCAGGGCTTAAATGCTGTTCAAAATAAACAACAGCTTCGTTAAACATCTTTAGCTGCGAAAGAATCAGTATACCGGCCTGACGTTCCGCATCGCTGTGTAGATTCATGTCTAATCCCTTAAATTAAAATGTACGAATTCGATTAAGAAAGCAAAATGCGGCATGAGCAGCCATTTGACGTGAAGGCGAGTTTTCATTAGCAGAAATGAATTCTTTGTAATGCGGTTGCAACGAAGACTCTAAAGTTATGGCGAGATGTCGCCAGGAAATACAGGGAACATCCTCTGGTTTGAAATCTAAGCCACAGGTCAGCGGTTTTCCGCCATGAGGGGCTTTGTTGAATAAATCGAACTTTTGCTGAGTTGAAGGATCAGATCACGCATCCTCCCGACAACACAGACCATTCCGTGGCAAAGCAAAAGTTCAGAATCACCAACTGGTCCACCTACAACAAAGCTCTCATCAACCGTGGCTCCCTCACTTTCTGGCTGGATGATGAGGCGATTCAGGCCTGGTATGAGTCGGCAACGCCTTCATCACGAGGAAGGCCCCAGCGCTATTCTGATCTCGCCATCACCACCGTTCTGGTGATTAAACGCGTATTCCGGCTGACCCTGCGGGCTGCGCAGGGTTTTATTGATTCCATTTTTGCCCTGATGAACGTTCCGTTGCGCTGCCCGGATTACACCAGTGTCAGTAAGCGGGCAAAGTCGGTTAATGTCAGTTTCAAAACGTCCACCCGGGGTGAAATCGCACACCTGGTGATTGATTCCACCGGGCTGAAGGTCTTTGGTGAAGGCGAATGGAAAGTCAGAAAGCACGGCAAAGAGCGCCGTCGTATCTGGCGAAAGTTGCATCTTGCTGTTGACAGCAACACACATGAAGTTGTCTGTGCAGACCTGTCGCTGAATAACGTCACGGACTCAGAAGCCTTCCCGGGCCTTATCCGGCAGACTCACAGAAAAATCAGGGCAGCCGCGGCAGACGGGGCTTACGATACCCGGCTCTGTCACGATGAACTGCGCCGCAAAAAAATCAGCGCGCTTATTCCTCCCCGAAAAGGAGCAGGTTACTGGCCCGGTGAGTACGCAGACCGCAACCGTGCCGTTGCTAATCAGCGGCTGAGCGGAAGCAATGCACGGTGGAAATGGACAACGGAATATAACCGTCGCTCGATAGCGGAAACGGCAATGTACAGAATGAAGCAGTTGTTGGGAGATTCACTGACGCTGCGTGACTACGATGGTCAGGTAGCGGAAGCTATGGCCATGGTGCGTGCGTTGAACAGGATGACAAAGGCTGGGATGCCAGAAAGCGTGCGTATTGCCTGAAAATCCAGCCAGCTACAGGGTCGTTCGCACGAAATCTTATTTATTCAACAAAGCC